>CAYNLG010000021.1:0-48325 GCA_964397995.1 uncultured Anaerolineales bacterium | reverse complement strand
GGGCGATTGCGGACTACGACAAGGCGGTCAGAATCCGGGAAACGCTGGTTCACAAGGAAGGCCGGGCGGAGCTGCGGAACGACCTGGCGAGTGTGTACAACAACCGGGGCAGCGCACGGGCGGCCCAAGGCGACCTGGCGGGGGCGATTGCGGACTACGACAAGGCGGCCGAAATATGGAAAACGCTGGTCGATGACGAAGGCCGGGCGGAGCTGCGGAACGACCTGGCGATGGTCTACAACAACCGGGGCAACGCGCGGGCGGCCCTAGCAGCCCGTTGAAAAAGTCGGTTCTCGGCATTGCTGTATATTGACCTGGTCGAGGGCTGGCGCTAATCTGCGCGTGGCCAGGGAGGACGCGCAATGGCGATGGGCAAGCGGCAGACGGAGCGGCAGGACGACCTGTGGATCGTGGCGGCCGAGTTGCCGCGGGGGCCGGGCCACCCGTTCTATGCGCGGCTGAACGAGTTGCTGGCCGCGCACGGGTTCGACGCCTTCGTCGAAGGCCTCTGCCGGAAGTTCTATCACGAGACGCTGGGCCGGCCGGGCATTCCGCCGGGGGTGTACTTCCGCATGCTGCTGGTGGGTTACTTCGAGGGCATCGACTCGGAGCGTGGCATCGCTTGGCGTGCGGCCGACAGCCTGGCGTTGCGGGCGTTCCTGGGCTGCGCCCCGACCGAGACCACGCCGGACCATTCGAGCCTGTCGATCATCCGGAACCGGATCGACCTGGAGACGCACCAGGAGGTGTTCGCCTGGGTGCTGAAGGTGCTGGCGTCGGAGGGGCTGCTGAAGGGCAAGACGATCGGGATCGACGCGACGACGCTGGAGGCCAATGCGGCGTTGCGGTCGATTGTGCGGAAGGACACGGGGGAGGGGTATCAGGAGTTCCTGACCGGGCTGGCGAAGGCGAGCGGCATCGAGACGCCGACGCGCGAGGACCTGGCCAAACTGGACCGGAAGCGGAAGAACAAGGCCTCGAACGAGGATTGGGAGAACCCGCACGACCCGGACGCGAAGGTCACGAAGATGAAGGACGGGCGGACGCACCTGGCGCACAAGGCCGAGCACGCGGTGGACATGGACAGCCAGGCGATCGTGGCCGTGACGCTCCAGCCCGCCGACCGGGGCGACACGACGAGTCTGGCGGAGACGGTGGAGGCGGCGGTGGCGAACCTCTTGGACGTTCAGACCGACCCGGCGACCGAAGGGCGCGTGCACGAGGTGGCGATGGAGGAGGTGGTGGCCGACAAGGGCTACCACAGCAACGCGACCATGACCGAGTTATCCGGGATGGCGATTCGGAGTTACGTCAGCGAGCCGAACCGGGGCGCGCGGCACTGGTCGGGCCGGGCGGAGGCGCGGCAGGCGGTGCATGCGAACCGGCGTCGGATTCGGGGCGTGCGCGGCCGGCGGTTGATGCGTCGGCGGGGGGAGGTGATCGAGCGGACGTTCGCCCACTGCTACGAGACGGGCGGGATGCGTCGAACACACCTTCGAGGGCATGGGAATATCTTAAAACGCCTTCTGGTGCACGTGGCGGGGTTCAACCTGGGGCTGGTGATGCGGGCCCTGACGGGAATCGGGAAGCCCCGCCGGGCCCAGGACGGCCGCGCGGCCGGCGTTCTTGACCGTATCGCCGGTATCCTGGTGTGGCTGGGGTCGTTCTGGCCGCGGTGGGCTCGCCCAGATCACCTCCGGACCGCGCCGGCGCCACTCCTCTGCCTCCCGGCGGCCGCGTGAGCATCAACGACAAAACAACGACTTGTTCAACGGGCTGCTAGGCGACCTGGCGAGGGCGATTGCGGACTATGACCAGGCGGCCGGGGTCTACGAAACGCTGGTCGATGACGAAGACCGGGCGGAACTGCGGAACGACCTGGCGACCGTGTACAACAACCGGGGCAGCGCACGGGCGGCCCAAGGCGACCTGGCGAGGGCGATTGCGGACTACGACAAGGCGGTCAGAATCCGGGAAACGCTGGTTCACAAGGAAGACCGGGCGGAGCTGGAGCCGGAGTTGGCGCGGACGCTGGCGCCGCGCGGGCTGGTGCGACGGGAGCAGGGCGATGCGGACGGGGCGGTCGCGGACCTGGACCGGGCGTTCGGCCTCGTGCGGGCGCGCGTCGCGGGGGGCGAGCGGCACCACGTGCCGCTGATGGCGGCCGTCGCGGGCGACCTGGCGGCGACGCTCTGCGGGGCGGGGCGGGCCGGCGAGGCCGTCCAGCCGGTGCGGGCGGCGCTTTGGGAGGTGCGGGCGGAACTCGACGCGGACCGCGCGACGGAGGTGTTGCGGCAAGGAGTGGGGGGCCTGTATGTCAAGTTGCGGAAGCACGTGGCGGCGCTCCACGCGACGGACCTGACGGCGGAGGAGTTCTTCGGGCCGGGGTTTGCGCTGGGCCTTCTTCCGACGCCGGAGGGCGATGAGGGGGAGGGGGGAACGGGTTGAGTGCCGGAAGCCGCGGGCCGCGTTCGTGCCGGGGCGGCCGGACTGTGGCGCCCCGGTGCTGGGCTGACGACAACGGCAAGACGGCGAGAACGACGCAGACGGCAAGCCAAAACTCACGGGCAGGATGCCCGTGCTACGGAAAGCGGCGAACGACACGCGCGGCGGCACGCCGCCCCCTTCTCCCCGACCCACAGAACGCTTGCATTCCCCCGCGCGCCCGGCCAGACTGAACTCCACGTGCGCCGGGCGTGACGCCCGGCCTACCGCACTCGCATCGGGAGGATCGCATGCAGTACGCCAGTTTGGGCCGCACCGGCCTCGACGTCAGCCGCCTCTGTCTCGGCACCATGAACTTCGGCCCCTACACCAGCGAGGCCGACAGTTTCGCCATGATGGACCGGGCCCTGGAGCTCGGCATCACCTTCTTCGACACCGCCAACGTCTACGGCGGGTCGTGCGGCAAAGGGACCACCGAGACGATCCTCGGCCGCTGGCTCGGCCAGGGGGGCGGCCGGCGCGAACGCGTCGTCCTGGCGACCAAGGTCTTCAACCACATGTTCGACGGGCCGACGGCGCGCGGCGTCTCGGCCTACGCCATTCGCCGCGAGATCGAGGGCAGCCTCCGCCGCCTCCAGACCGACCATGTCGACCTCTACCAGATGCACCACATCGACCGGGCGACGCCGTGGGAGGAGCTCTGGCAGGCGATGGACTGCCTCGTCCGCGAGGGCAAGGTCCTTTACGTCGGGAGCTCGAACTTCGGCGGCTGGCACATCGCCACCGCCAACCAGGAGGCCGCCCGCCGCAACGTCATGGGCCTGGTCAGCGAACAGTCCAAGTACAGCCTCCTGGAGCGGACCGTCGAGCTGGAGGTCCTCCCCGCGTGCCGCCATTACGGCCTCGGCGTCATCCCGTGGAGCCCGTTGGCCAGCGGCCTCCTGGGCGGGGCCCTGGGGAAGCTGGGGTCGGACGAGGGCCGGCGCGGCGAAGAGGGGGCCCAGAAGCGGATCGAGGCCCTGCGCGGCCAGTTGGAGCCGTGGGAGGCCTTGTGCCGCGACCTGGGCGAGAAGCCGGCCGACGTCGCCTTGGCGTGGCTCCTGGCGAACCCGGCGGTGACGGCCCCGATCATCGGTCCCCGGACGATGGACCAGATGGAGGGGTCGCTCCGGGCCCTGGAGATCGACCTGGACGCGGCCACGATGGAGCGCCTGGACGCTATCTTCCCCGGGCCGGGCGGCGAAGCGCCCGAGGCCTACGCCTGGTAACGTGAATACGCGAGGCGCCCCGCGCCTCCAAGACCGACGGCGGCCGGCCCGGGCGTTCCGCGGGCGTCGCGGCCGCCCCACCTGCAAGGAGACACGATGACGCGCATCGACCGGACGCTCGCCGTGGCGGCGGGCCTGGCGGCGCTGGCGGCCCTGGCGGGCCCCGCGGCCGCCGACCAAGCCCTCGTCGCCGTGACGAAGGACGTCTTCCCGGGGGCCGAGATGGCCGCGGGCGGCCAGACGTTCGCCCTGGACATGGGCACGAAACGGGTCAACTGGAACCACGCCAAGTGGCACGTCCTGGAGTTCGATTCGCCGCGCGACCTCTCGAAGGCCAACGCCCTGGCCCTGACCGTGACGACGGACGGCCCCCGCCGCGACGCCGGCGTCTACGTCGGCCTCCGCGAGGCGGACGGCACGTGGTACGTCCACGGGTGGGCGGCGGACCTGGCCCAGGCGACCAACGAGGCGACGGCCCTGTTCCGCGACTTCCGGCTGGCCGAGTGGTACTCGCCGCCGGGCGGCTCGCAGCACGACGAGAACGGCCTGTTCGACCCGGAGGCGGTGACGGCCGTCGCCGTCGGCTGCTGCAACCCGCTGGGCGTCGGCCCCGTCCGGTTCACGCTGACGAAGCTGGCGGCCGTGACGGTGGCGCTGCCCGCGCCGGCGCCGCTGGAGATTGCCGTCACGGGGCGGCTGCTCGACGTGGACGGAACGACCACCGTCGCCCCGGGCATCTTCGGCACGTACGCCCAGAAGGGCGACCGGTTCGGCAAGTACCGCATCACCGGCGAGCGGCACCTGAACAAGGCCCCCGGCGGGGGCGGCGTCCCGTGCCGCGTCTACTGCTGGGGCGACCGCACCGCCGCCAGCGTCCGCTTCGGCGAGAACTGGAAGGACCACTGCGAGGGCACCGGCGCGAAGTGGGGCGAGGTCGGCAAGGCCGCCGACGTCCTCTGGGTCGAGTTCTGGAACGAACCGTACCTGAACTGGGCCAACGACAACCGCATCAACTTCAAGCCCTCGCGCTTCGACGAGAGCAAGGCCGCCGAGGGCGGGCCCGTCCACCTGAAGGCCGACGGCCAGGTCTGCCCGCACCTGGCCTGGACACAGGCGTTCGACGCCCCGCCGTGGAACTGGTGCCGCTACGGCCTCCAGGAGTGGCGGCGCGGCCGGAGCCCCGACGGCAAGGTCTCCGTCAGCGAGCACGCCAGGCCCTACAGCATGCCGCGCAACCGCTGGCAGGAGATGGTCGAGACCCGCAACCCGCCGAACGACGTCGCCGACGGCCAGACCTACCCCGTCACCGAAAAGGTCACCCGCAAGGTCAAGGACCCGGAAACCGGCAAGACGAAGAAGGTGACCGAGACGGCCGAGGTGCCCTACACGGCGTTCACGCCCTGGACGGTCTACGACAAGACGCAGTTCACGTACTGGTCGGGCAGCGGGATGCTGAAGCTGTACTGCGAGCCGGCCCTGGCCTTCGGCCGCGCCCTCAAGAAGGCCGCCCCGGAGGCCCGGTTCATCGTCGGCTGGGGCTTCCGCCCGAGCGAAGACCACTGGGCCGGCTGGGAACTCCTGTACAAGCCGACCCTGGAGGCCTGCATCGAGGTAGCCGACGCCGTCCATGACCACGACTACGGCAGCGACCCGCTCAAGCTCCCCGCCAACTACGAGGTGGTCCAGGCCTGGGCCGTGACGGCGCACGGCAAGCGCCTCACGTTCCTGAACACCGAGCAGGGGGCCCAGACCGACCCGCAGGCCTACCCGGAGGCCGGCCTCGGCCGCCAGGCTTACGAGGACCTCAACAAGTACCGCTGGGCCGCACGCAAGCTCCTCCACGTCCTCCAGGACACCCCCGACAAGTGCCGCATGCTCTGCCACTTCGGCCACTGGTGGAGCGACCACGGCCAGGGGACGATGTTCGAGATGCTGAAGTCGCTGCGCGGCCGGCTGGTGCAGGTGGTCAAGGACGACCCGCGGGTCTTCGCGGTGGCCTCGATTGACGGGACGGACCCGCGGTGCCCGCGCCCGGCGGCCATGGGAGCCGGGCCGGAGCTGACCGTGGCCGTCTGGAACGACCACGTCACCCCGCGCGAGGTCCGCCTCACCCTCACGCCGCCCGAGGGCACGTCGTTCGCGAAGGGGGCGACGGTGCGACACATGGTGACGGGCGGCGGCGACGGCCGCCCGCGCGTCGCCGAGAAGCCCCTGCCCACACCCGGAAAGCCCTACGCCGAGACGCTGGCGCCCCTCTCGATGGTCGTCCTGGCCGTGCCCCTGGAGGGCGCCGTGCCCGAGACGGCGACGGTCCACCGCGAGCAGTTCTTCGGCAAGCACATCCTGGCCGACGTCGCCCCGGGCCGGAGCGTCACGGAGACGATTCCGGTCCCCCGGAAGGGCGTAAGGCGGGCGTGGATCAAGTTCGTCGCCGAGCGGCTGGGGCGCGGCGAAGGCGAGGTGGTGCTGAACGGAAAACCGTTTCCGCTGCCGGCCGCGGTCACGCCCGAGAACGCCGCCTGGATCCGCTACGTCCCCGTCGCCCCGACCGACCTGAAGGCGGAGAACACGCTGGAGTTCCGCGTCGCGTCGCCCGAGCGGGCCGGGTACCTGCTGGGGATGAGCAGCCTGGTCATCGAGCGGGAGTAAGCCGAGAACGCGATGCGGGCGATCACCTACGAAATCAGGACGGCCCGGTGGCTGGCCTGCAAGCTGCTCGGGCGGGTCCGCCCGCGCATCTACTGGTCCGGCCTCTCGGGGCTCCGTCTCCGCGACCTGCCGGAGGTGCCGCTCCCCGGGCCGGACTGGGTCCGGTGCCGGCCGATTCTCGGGGGCATCTGCGGCTCGGACCTGGGTTTGGTGCGCCTGAACACGATCGGCGACTACTTTGGCCGCGCCCTGCTTGTCGAGCCGGTCACCCTCGGCCACGAGAACGTGAGCGAGGTCGTCGAGGTCGGCCCGGAGGCGGCGGGCGTCGCCGTCGGGACCCGCGTCAACGTCGACCCGGTCATCGCGTGTGCCGCGCGCGGCCTGGACCCATGCCCCTCGTGCCGCGCGGGCCAGTTCGCCGCCTGCGAGAACGTCGCCCGGGACGACCCGCGGCTGGGCTTCGCCCTGGGGTACTCGGCCACGGTCGGCGGGAGCTGGTCGGACGGGTTCGTGGCCCACCCGTCGCAGATCGTGCCCGTCGCGGCGGGCCTCTCGGACGAGGCCGCCGTCCTCGTCGATCCGATCTCCTCCGGCGTCCACGCCGCCCTGCGCCGCATGCCGGCCGACGGCGACCGCGACGTGCTCGTCCTGGGCGGCGGGCTGCTGGGCTTGGCCATCCTCGAGTTCCTCCGGGCCGAGGGCTTCGACGGCCGCCTCTTCGCGACCGCCCGTCACGCCTATCAGAAGGACCTCGCCCTGGCCGCCGGCGCCGACACTGTCTGGGACGGCCGCGACCTGGCCGAGCGCGACCTGATGCACCGCGTGGCCGACGTCCGCGGCGCCCCGCTCGTGCGGGCCCCGTTCGGCAAGCCCCTGGTCCTCGGCGGCATGGACCTGGTCTACGACGCGGTCGGGGTGCGCGGCACGGTGGAAGACGCCCTCCGCGTCGTCCGGCCCCAGGGCACCGTCGTCCTCGTCGGCATGGGCCATCCCCGCTGGGTCGATTGGGACCCCGTCACGCACAAGCAGATCCACATCGTCGGGTCGCACGGGCGCGGCCGGGAGGTGTGGCGCGGCCGGGAGGTGCATACCTACGAGGTGGTCCACGCCCTGATGGGCGAGGGCCGGTTCCCCGCCGACCGGTACCTGACGCACACCTTCGCCCTGGAGGCCTACCGCGAGGCCTTCGACACGCTCATCCGCAAGGGCGCGACCCGCGCCGTCCACGGTGCGTTCCGCCTCTGATCCCGCGCAACCGGCAGTCGCGCCCACCGGCGACGCCGCCAGGCCGATTCGCCCCGGCCGCCGCTTGCACGCCCCTCACCGCCTGCTAAGATGCGTCTGGCCGCGGCCGGGCGCGCGGTCACACGCGAGCGGGCGCTTTACCACGGGAGGCACGACTCCATGGGCGGTTTCTTCGGCGTCACCGGTACCGACGACTGTATCCAGGACCTCTTCTACGGCACCGACTACCACTCCCACCTCGGGACGGTGCGCGGCGGGATGGGGGTGCTCGACGACGGCGGCTTCACGCGCGTCATCCACGACATCACCAACGCCCAGTTCCGCTCCAAGTTCGGCGACGACCTCCCGCGGTTCCACGGCCCCGCCGGCATCGGCGTCATCAGCGACTACGAGGACCAGCCGCTCCTGGTGGCCTCCCACCTCGGCCGCTATGCCATCGCCACCGTCGGCGCCGTCCGCAACGTCGAGGCCCTCGCCCGCGAGGCCTTCGCCAAACGCACCGCTCACTTCGCCGAGTTGGGCGGCAACGAGATCAACCCGACCGAACTGATCGCCACCCTCATCAACCAGGAAGACTCCTTTGCCGCCGGCATCCGGGCGGCCCAAGAGGCCATCGAGGGCTCGGCCTCCATCCTGCTGCTGACCGAAGGCGGCATCATCGCCGCCCGCGACCGCTTCGGCCGCACCCCCGTCATCCTCGGCCGCCGCCTCGGTGCCATGGCCGCCACGGTCGAGACGTGCGCCCTGCCGAACCTCGGCTACGAGGTCGAGCGGGACCTGGGGCCGGGCGAGATCGTTCGCCTGACGCCCGAGGGCGTCGAGACCCTCGCCCCGCCCGGCGAGGTGATGCAAATCTGCACCTTCCTCTGGGTCTACTACGGCTACCCCGCCTCGGCCTACGAGGGCATCAACGTCGAGGCCGCCCGCTACCGCTGCGGCGCCGCCCTGGCCGCCCGCGAGCGGGTCGACGTCGACCTCGTTGCCGGCATCCCCGACAGCGGCACCGCCCACGGCCTCGGCTACGCCCACGCCGCCGGCGTCCCCTTCAAGCGGCCCTTCGTCAAGTACACCCCCACCTGGCCGCGCAGCTTCATGCCCCAGGACCAGCGGGTCCGCGACCTGGTCGCCCGCATGAAACTGATCCCCATCCGCGAGCTGATCGCCGGCCGGCGGATGCTGTTCTGCGAGGACTCGATTGTGCGCGGCACGCAGCTCAGGGACACGATCCAGCGGCTCTACGAGAGCGGGGCACGCGAGGTGCACATGCGGGCGGCGTGCCCGCCCCTGGTCTTCGGCTGCCCGTGGCTCAACTTCTCCCGCTCGAAGTCCGAGATGGACCTCGCCGCACGCCGCGCCATCCGAGAACTCGACGGCGGGGCGGACCTCGCGGCCTACACCGACCCGGACGGGGAGCCGTACCGGGCGATGGTCGAGCGGATCGCGACGCGCCTCAACCTGACGACGCTGAGGTACCAGCGCCTGGACGACCTCGTCGCGGCCATCGGCTTGCCGCGCGAGAAGCTTTGCACCACGTGCTGGACCGGCGAGGTGACGGGCCACTGCCCGGGATGCGGCAAAGCGGGGTGAGGCACGCGGTAACGAAGTAACGCAGTAACGAAGTGACGCAGGGCCGGTCGGGACGTTGCCCGGCCGCCACGACGGCCGACCCGGGGGGCAGGGGGGCTGTTTCACCCCGGGGCGTGCCCCGCGCGGGGCGTGGCCGGCCAGACTCGCCTGCCGCGCTACTCCACGTCCAGCATCCGCGCCACCAGGTCCGGTTCCAGCCGGTACCGCGAGCCGCGCCCCTCGTAGAACCCGTGTGCCCGCACCAGGTGGAGCGAAAGCGGCGTATACCGGACGGTGCGGCCGGTGCGCGTGTCGGTGACGGTGACCTCGCCCTTCGGGAAGACCCCCTCGCCGGGCCAGGGGCTGGGGATGCGGCCCATGGCGTCGGTGAAGGCCGCGCGGAGCGGGCCGATCTCGACCTCGCGGCCCAGCCCCGCCCGGGCCGCCTCCAGCACCGCGCCCAGCCGGTCCGCGATGGCCGCGTGTGTCGTCCCCAGGCGCTCGACGGTCCGCTGGTCGGCGGCCAGGATGTCGGCGAGCGGCCGCGGGTCGGTGCCCAGGAACCCTTCGCCCGAGAGGACCCCCGGCCGCATCCGCTCCAGGACCCGGGCGTCGTCCGGCGTGCGTTTCATGGCGTCGCTCCGCCCCGCGTCAGGCGAACTTGTCGTAGAAGATGCGGTCCTCGCCGAGGCCCTTGGCCTCCAGGACCTTGATGGCCGCGTCGATCATCCCCGGGCTCCCGCACAGGTACCCCTCGGCGTCGGTGCCGGCGTCGACGTGGCGGTCGACGACCTCGGTAATCAGGCCCGCCTCGCCCTCCCAGGGGTCCTCCGGGGCGGGGCCCGAGAGGGCCGGGATGAAGCGGAACCAGTCGTGCTTCTCCTGGAGGGCCCGGAGCTCGTCCAGCAGGAAGAGGTCCCGTTTCGCGACCGCCCCGAAGAAGTACTGCGTCGGGCGCGCCAGGCCCGTCTCGTCCATGTGCCGCACGATCGACCAGAACGGGGCCATGCCGGAGCCGCCGGCGATCCAGGCCATGGGGGCGCCGGAGTCGGAGAGGCGGAACTCACCGTACGGCCCGTTGAAGGTGACCTCGTCGCCCTCGGCGAGGACCGTGAAGACCCACGTGGTGCAGATGCCGCCCGGCGCCAGGCGGATGATCAGGTCCAGGTGCGACGGGTCGCTCGGCGGACTCGCGATCGAGTACGCCCGGTAGACCGGCTCCGGGTTGTCGCCGTAGGCCGGGGCCATGAGCTGGATGTACTGGCCGGGGACGAAGTCGAGGGTCTCGCCCTCGGCCAGGGCGATCCGCACGAGCTTGATGTCGTGCGTGAGGTCCTGCATGCGTTCGACCGTGCCGCCGTACTCCCTGACCGCGAGCAGGTGCTCGGGGATGCGGATGCGCATGTCGGTGCGCACCTTGCACTGGCAGGAGATGCGAATCTGGTTCTCGAGGTCGCCGGGGTCCAGGAGGGGCTCCTCGGTGGGGCTGACGGGGCCGGCGCCCTCGAGGACCTTGACCTTGCAGTAGGCGCACGTCCCCTTGCCGCCGCACGCCGACGGGATGAAGATGTTCTGGCCGAGGAGGGTGGCCAGCAGGCTCTGGCCGCCCTGGACCTCGAAGGTGCGGGCGCCGTCGTTGACGTCGAGGGTGCAGGGGCCGTAGTTGACCAGGACGCGCTCGGCCACCAGGAGCAGCGCCGCGAGCGTCATCGAGACGCCGACCACGAGGCCCGTTGCCGCCAGCACCGTTCCCACGCCGCCTGCCTCCCCTTACCGGGCGCCCAGTTGAACCATGCCGCTGAAGCCGATGAACGCCAGGGCCATGATGCCGGTGATGATGAGGGCCAGGCCGGGGCCCTCCAGGCCCGCCGGGACCTTGCCGCCCGCGATCTTCTCGCGGATGCCGGCCATGGCGAGGATGGCGACCATCCAGCCCAGGCCGCTGCCGAAGCCGAAGACGATCCCGTCGACCACCCCCAGCCCCAGGTTCACCAGGAACAGGCTGGTGCCGAGGATGGCGCAGTTGACCGTGATGAGCGGCAGGAAGATGCCGAGGGCGTGGTACAGGCCCAGGCTGACCCGCTCGATGACCATCTCCATCAGCTGCACGAACGCCGCGATGACGATGATGAACAGGAGGTACTGGAGCCCGAGCGGTACGCCGAACGCCTCGTGCGCGGGCACCAGGGCGTAGTGGTAGAGGGCGGCGTTGAGGCCCGCCGTGCACGTCGTCACGAACGTGACCGCCAGGCCCAGCCCCGCGGCCGCCTTCAGCTGCTTGCTGATCGACAGGAACGGGCACAGGCCCAGGAACCGTGTCAGCAGGATGTTGTCGGTGAGCGCCGCCGACAGGAGCACCATGAAAAGGGTTCCGGCGGTGAGCGTGTCGACGGAGGCCGCGTCGGGGCCGGTCATGAGCCGCCTCCCTTCTCGCCATCCTCGCTGTGCGGGGGCCCGTGCATCTTGCCGCCGGCGGTCGCCTTGGCGGTGGCCTCGGCCGCCGCCTCCCGCTTCAGGGCCCAGCCCCGCGCGACCCAGACGGCCACCGCCAGAACGAAGAACGCGCCCGGCGGCATGACCATGATCGTCCAGCTGTGCCACCACGCCGCCCGCCCCGGCAGGGGCACGCCGAAGACCGTGCCGAAGCCCATCGTCTCGCGCACCAGGGCCACGCCCATGAGGATGATGGCGTACCCGAGGCCCGCCCCGAAGCCGTCCCACACGCTCGGCCAGGCCCGGTTCTTGCTCGCGAAGGCCTCCAGGCGGCCCATGACGATGCAGTTGGTGATGATCAGCCCGACGTACGGCCCGATGACCCGGTGAATCTCCGGGTAGTACGCCCGCATCGCCACGTCCACCATGATGACGTACACCGCGATGACGAGCACCTGGACCACCATCCGCACCCGCTGGGGGATGGCCCGGCGCAGGAGGCTGATCGTCAGGCTCGACAGGGTCGTCGTCCAGACCAGGCCCACGCACATCAGCAGCGTGTTCAGCATCAGGTTCGTCACCGCCAGCGCCGAACAGATGCCGAGCACCTGGCGGAAGATCGGGTTCTCGTCCCAGAGTTGCACAAGGAACGCCCGCTTCGCCGTCGGGGCCGCCCCGGCCATCAGGCCCGTGGTCATGGCGCCCCCTCCTTCCGTGCCGCCGCCACGCCGCCGAGCGCCGCCTGCAGCGCCCGCAGGTTCCGGTTCAGCAGCGCCTCCACCTTGAGCGACGTCTGCGTCGCCCCCGTGATGGCGTCCACCGTCCGCCCGTACCGCGGGTCCCGCGGGCCCGTGGGCTCGCCCCGGCCGACCGCGACCACCCGCCCGCCGCCCTCCGGCACCGTCGCCTTCAGCGGCGGCTCGCCGGCGGCCTCGCGGGCGGTGCGGCTGAACTGGTCGGTGAACGCCGCCTCCTCGATGCGCCCGCCCAGGCCCGGCGTCTCGCGCTGCCCCAGCACCTGGAGGCCGACCAGCGTCTCCCGGTCCGGCGCCAGGCCCACGAGCAGCGTGATCGTGTCCCAGAACCCGGCCCCGCTCATCCGCGTCGCCAGGCCCACCTCCTCCTCGCGGGCGTCCGTCGCGTACGCCCGGAAGACGGGGTAGCCGATCCGCTCGCCGTCGACGGTCGCCTCGACCGGGGCCTCCTCCGCGACGCGGGCCTGTACCAGGGCCGTGACCTCGGCGTCGCCCATCGCGCCCACGTCACCGACGTCCCACGCCGGGGCGAAGAGCCGCGCCATCGCCCGCGTCTCGCGCAGCCGCTCGTTCCGCGCGATGCGCCCCGCCGTGGCCACCTGGACCGAGACGATGCCCGCCGTGAAGACCGCGCTGATCGCCCCGGCGAACCCGATGACGTACAGCGGATGCCGCGTGTCGAGCCTCATCCCGCGCCCCCCGCGGCCGCGCCGCCGCCCGAAACGCCCGCGGCCGCGCCGGCCGAGGCGTCCGCCGCCTTGGCCCCGCCCCCGCCCTCGGGGGCCGCCTTCCCCGCCTTCCGCCGCGCCTCCCACCACGCCGCCCCCCGGTCGAGCAGGGGGCTGAAGATGTTCCCGAGCAGGATGGAGAAGCTCGCCGCCGCGATGAACTGGCTCTTCCACGAGATCAGAACGATCAGCAGACCGATGAGGCCCCCGTAGGCCCACATCGCGAGCGGCTTCCGCGGCGCCGACACGGGGTCGGTCACCATGAAGACCGCCACGTAGAGGAACGCCCCCGCCAAAAGCTTGAGCCAGAGCGGCTGGGCGCCGGTCGCCCCGCCCAGCCAGAGCAACCCCTGCGCCAGCCCCGCCCCCGCCAACGCCGCCACCGTCAGTCGCCAGTTCGACGTCTTCGTCACCATCAGGTACACCCCCGCCGCCACGAGCAGAATCGCGCACCCCTCGCCGATGCTCCCGGCCGCCAGAATCTGCGTCCCGTACTCCGTCTCGAACGCGCCGCCGATGGCGCCGGTCGCGAGCGGCCAGGCGTCGGGCACGTGGCCGAAATCGCGGAACGCCCACATCGGCGAGACCGCCGAGACCGCGTCCACGACCGACTGGCCCGTCTCCGCCAGGTACGCCGGCAGCCGCTCCAGGCTCGTGAAGCTCCAGTGCACCAGGCCCCCCGGCCAGCCCTTGAACGCCGGGACGAACGAGCCGGTCAGCGCCACCGGGAAACAGACGTAAACGAACGCCCGCCCGACGATGGCCGGGTTCGCGAAGTTCCGCCCGAACCCCCCGAACACCTCTTTGCCGAAGAGGATGCCGACCATTACCCCCACGGCCGCCATCCAGAACGGCATCGTGGGCGGCAGGCTGAGGGCGTACAGCGTCCCCGTCACGAAACACGCCGCCGTCGCCGGCCGCCCCCGACCCCGGGCCATCAGAAACTCCGTCGCGAACCCGGCGGCGTTGCAGACCGCCACAAGCGCCACCACCCGCCACCCGAAAAAGTATACCCCCGAGACCGCCACCGGCGCCAACGCGTACAGCACCCGCCACATGATCGGCTGCTTCATCAGCAGCGGGCGGCGGCGCGCGGCCTGGCCCGCGGGCGCGGGCGTCTCGGGCGCGGCAGAGGCCGGGGACGTCTCGGGCACGGCGGTCCTTTCGTGGCGGCCACGGGCCGGGCCCATGGCGCGGCGTAGCCCTAAGGATACGCGCGCCGCCCGGCGGCTTCAAGCGCCGTGCCGGGTTGGCCCGCGCGAAAGGCCCTGCGCACCGCCCCGCGCCCCGCGTACCAACGGTGAACCCCCCGCGCCCCGAGGAACCCGATGGACCCAGCCCGCCTCACCCCCGAGAAACCCCACCCCGCCACCCGCGACATCGACCGCCGCCCCGCCATCGAGGTCGTCGACGCCCTCACCGCCGAGGCCGCCAAGGTCGCCCCCGCCGTCGCCGCCTGCCGCGACCGCCTCGCCGAGGCCGTCCACCGGGTGGCCCACGCCTGGCTCGTCGGCGGCCGCCTCCTCTACGTCGGCGCCGGCACCAGCGGCCGCGTCGCCCTCCTCGATGCCGCCGACCTTCGCACCGACTTTGGCTGCCCGCCCACCGCCGTCCAGGTGGTGCTCGCGGGCGGGCCGTCGGCCATGCGGCACGACGTGGAGGGGGCCGAGGACAACCACGACGAGGGTCGCGAAGCCGTCAGCCGCAAACGCCCCTCCCGGCGCGACGTCGTCTGCTGCGTCGCTGCCGAGGGCCTCCCGCCCTACGTCGCCGGAGCCCTGCAACGGGCCAGGGAGATGGGTGCCGCCACGGTCTTCGTCACCTGCGCCCCGCGCGCCGCCGAGGCCGCCGCCGCCGACGTCGTCATCTGCCCGGACGTCGGGCCGGAAGTCCTCGCCGGCGCCAGCCGCCTCAAGGGCGCCAGCGCCCTGAAGCTCGTCCTGAACTGCCTCTCCACCGCCGCCCTCGTCAAGACCGGCCGCGTCCACGGCAACCTGATGGTCGACCTCCAGCCCGTCTGCGACCGACTCCGCGACCGCGCCCGGCGCATCGTCATGGACATCGCCGGCGTCGGCCGCGACCGCGCCGCCGCGCTCCTCCAGGCCGCCGGCGGATCCGCCAAGGTCGCCCTCGTCATGCACCTGAGGGACCTCGAGGCCGACGAAGCCGCCCGCCTCCTCCAGGCCCACGGCGGCGTCCTGCGAAAGGCCATCGAAGCCGACTGACCCCCGACCGCCGGCCCACCGGCTACCCCTCGAGCGCCACCGGGATGCCGGCCGCGCGCAGGTGCGCCTTCATCTCCCGCACGCTGTACGTCCCGTAATGCGCGATCGACGCCACCAGCACCGCCGACGCGTGCCCCTCCTTCACCGCCTCCACCAGGTGGTCCAGCGTCCCGGCCCCGCCCGAGGCGATAATCGGCACGTCCACCGCGTCCGCGATCGCCCGCGTCATCGGCAGGTCGTACCCGTCCCGGGTCCCGTCGGCGTCCATGCTCGTCGGCAGCAGCTCGCCGGCCCCGAGGTCCGCGACCTTCCGGGCCCACTCGACCGCGTCCAGGCCCACGGGCGTCGTCCCGCCCGAGACCACCACCTCGAACCCGCTCGGCATGGCCGCGTGGGTCCGGGTGTCGATCGCCACCACGACCGAGGCGCTCCCGAACCGGTCGGCCGCCTCCTTCACCAGCGACGGCCGCGCGACGGCCGCGCTGTTGACCGAGCACTTGGCGACGCCCAGGCCGAGGAGCTGCTCGAAGTCCTCGACGGTCCGGATGCCGCCCCCCACCGCCAGCGGGACGTCGATGCGCTCGAGCGTCCGGCGCACCGTCTCGAGAAGCGTCGGCCGCCCTTCGAGGGTGGCCGTGATGTCCAGAACGACCAGCTCGTCGGCCCCGGCCTCGGCGTAGGCGGCCCCCGCCTCCGCCGGGTCGCCCAGCTCCTTGAGCTCGACGAAGTGCACGCCCTTGACGAGCCGCCCGTCTTTGGTATCAAGGCAGGGAATAACGCGACACACATCCATGCGAGTCTCCTTCTGTGCGTGACCGGGGGCGCCCCGCGCCCGGCCGCCAGAGTCTAGGCCGGGGCGGGGGACCTGTCAACGAAATCGGCCGCCCGGCCGTGGCGACGGAGTCGCTGCCGTTTCCGCCGCTGGCCGTTTTCCGTAGCACGGGCATCCTGCCCGTGAGTCTTCTTCGCCGTTGGCCGTTTTCCGCCGCTGGCCGTCTTGGCTCTTTCTTACCCGGCGCAGCCGGGTCCTGGACCGCGGCGGCCTTTGACGCCGCCAGGGCTCTCGTCTGACGTTTTCCTTCGTGCCGTCAGCCGCCTTGTCGTCTTGGCGGCATGAGGCGCCCCGTCATCTGACGCGAAGCGCTCGGGTCGCGCGGCGGGGGGGGGATGCGTTGTGGGGGCAAGAGGGGGCGCTTCGTGCGCGTGCTGATTCGGCCACTGCCGTGGAACCGGAGGCTGATGTGCGGAAGACCTCTATGCGGCGGCCCGACATCGCGAGCCCATCGTCGCGGCCAGTCGATTGACCCGACGGGTGGGCGAGGCGTCGCGTGGCAGCGTCCCGGGCCGACCGCCCATGCGCGACACGCGGGCGAGTCACGTCCGGCCGGTTAGTCTTTCGAGCAAGCCACGCAAAATGGTTTTTCCTTTTTTTGCAACCGCAACCGCAACAATACCTGCTCCTAACAATCCCCCAGAAACAGGTTCTGGAACTAAATTTATAGGAACATCAATTCTAACAGTTCCACTCCCCGTTGCCATTGGCATTGCAGAATAATTATTTAAAACACCATCAACTTCCATATCAAGCCAAACCTTATTTTCAGGTGCAATTACTAATTCCCCGTCTGTTAAATCTCCAATATAAGGTTTTCCATTAAACATTGCATTTTTCTGAACACCCATCCATAAATCAGGTCTATTTCCCAATCCAATTCCAGCAACATCATATTCACCCCTCCAAGCTTCAGGATATCCCGGAAATCGATTATTAACCAAATAAGCAGTAACAATTACCCCACCAGGCACCTCAGTAAATCCCCCTAATTCAAAATTTTGATGAGTAATCTCATGTCCATATAGTGTTACTGGTCCTATAATTTCATAAGAACTATCATGATTTTTAACAGGTTGTCTACTATATGTGTCCATTAAATCACGAAAAGAATAAACAAGGGAAGCACTTGCTTCTTGAGCAACAGCACCACCAATTGTAGCAGCAGTTCCAATTGCAGCAGCAGTTTTTCCTACTTTTGCAAAAGATTCCACTCTTTGACTATCTCTAAATCTTTTCTGCCTTCTTTCAAACCCTTTACCTGATTTTGCCACCGAAATGCCCTCCTCCCTCTTCGCGAAGGCCACGCCGCCAGGGGCCGTGGCGACACCCCGGGGAGCGCGCCTTCCACACCACCCACACCACATAATACACCCACCATCCTTCTGTAGTATAGCACATTCCGTGGGAAAAGGCAAACCATTCGCCCGCCCCCTGTCCCGGATAGGTCGCGCCGCTCCTGGAGACACGAGCGGCGCGCGATGGCCTAACGCGTTGCAGAATAGGGACTTGCAAGAGAACCTGTCCTGCCCGAGAAAGGCCATCGCGATGACAGAGTGTCGCCGAGAGACCCTGACCTTTTCCAGTTTTTCTGGACACCGCGCGCCCGAGGCCGGCCCGCCTCGCGGCCCCGGGGCCGCGCCAACGGCGCCATCCGGTGCGCCCCCGACGCCGGAAATCCCCGACGCCGGAAAAAAGACCGCGCGCCGTCCGGCCACAATCTTCCCAACCTGCCCAGCCTCCCCATCTTCCCGCCGCGCCCGCCTCAAATCCATCCACGTATGCCGCAGTAAAAAATCTGCAGTCGGCGCCTTCGGCCCCGCGCCGGCGCGGCCGCCGGGTGGGGCCCGCGGGGCAGGGGGGGGCGGACCGCCGAGAGAGAAAGAAGACAAAAACGACAGAAAAAAAGGCCAAAAGGGGGCAAACAAAAGGCAAAGGCCAGCAAAAACACGACAAGAAACCGCACAAAAAAAGGCACGAAACGGCAAAAACAGAGTCAAAACGCGGGCGTTTGCGACCGCGCCAGAGTATACAAAACGATCCTCCAGTAAACATTCCGCGCGCCCGGAAATGCGCCGATTCCGGGTCCGACGCATCGCCAGGCGTCCGGCGCTACGCCCCGCCTTCGAGCGGCGCGTTCAGCCACGCCATCTGCGCGTCGCTCAGGGCCACCTCCAGGGCCCCCAGGTCCTCCTCCAGCGGCTCCATGCGGCTGGCCGAGAAGACGGAATCACCCGCGGGTCGCTCCGCATCAGGGTCGCGAGCCCCACCTGGTTGGCCGTGGCCCCGGTCTCCGCGACAACCTCCGCCAGGGCCGCCCGCTGGGCCTCCGCCGTCGGCCATAAGTACGCGTCCGACAAGGGTTTGTCGTCGCGCGTGGTGGCCCCGGCCAAAAGCGGCGAGTACGCCGTGATGCCCAGGCCCCGGGCCTTGCAGCGCTCCAGGAACCGGTCCGGCGCCGCCGGCCACAGCTTCCAGTCCCAGTCCGCCATCGGCCGCAGGTACGAGTGCCGCTCCTGGACCACCTGGCAGGGCGTCCAGCCGCCGGCCTCGGCCGTCCGGAGGGCCCCGTCCAGGCGGTCGGCCCCGTGGTTGCTCGCCCCCGGGAAACGCACGTTTCCGGCCTTGACGACGTGATCAAAGGCCTCCAGCGTCTCTTCGAGGGGTGTAGAGGGGTCATTATAATGAGCATAATAGACGTCGATCACATCGATGCCCAGCCGCGCGAGGCCGCGGTCGCGGAGCCAGCGCCCGAGCAGGTCGAGACGGCCGAGTGGCTCTACCTGACGGTCCTGACCGTGCAGACCGGCGATGCCCCGGCGGTGGTCCGGGACGGCGAGGGATCGGGCATCGGCTTGCGTATCGGGAACCGGACCGTCCGCTTCGCTAGTGGGCGCCTTCTCGTGGCCAGATGATTCCGCCCGAAGAAACCGTTTCCAGGTGCGGTCTACCCGGCTAGGATGCGGCCGTCCTAAAAGGCTGCATCCGACCGGAGGAAACGCCATGTACACTGCCTTCCGCACACTCGTTCTGCTCGCCCTTGTGCCCACCACCACCTCGGCTGCCACCTTCCAGTATGCCGCGCCCGTACCCACCGAAAGAGGCGAGCACACCGCATTCCTCTGGATTCCGCCGGAGGCCGACGCGGTGCGCGGCGTCATCGCGAGCGGCATGACGCTCATGGAACGCGAGTTCGTCAAGGACCCCGTCATCCGCGCGGCCTGCGCCGAGGAGGGCCTCGCGCTGCTCTTCACGACGTGCGGCCTGCGGCAAACAGACCTGCCGGCGCTGCTTAAAACCTTTGCCGACACCTCCGGTTACCGCGAACTGCCACGCGCACCGCTGGCCTTCGTCGGCCACTCCGCCGGGGGGCCTCAGGCCAAGGAGCGGGCCGTTGAGCACGCCGACCGCTGCTTCGCCCTGGTCCAGTATCGCGGCGGGGCACCCGGAGGTGGCACGCCCGTACCGCCGGGCGTCCCGGTCCTCATGATGGTGGGCCAGTTCGACGAGTTCGGCGGTACGATGCGCAACGAAGAGGGCCGCGAGCAGTGGGAGGGCGCCATGGGCGCCATGGCCGGCTACCGCGCCGCTGACCCGGCGAACTTGGGCAGCGTTGTGGTCGAACCCGGCGCGGGCCACTTCGCCTGGTCGGACCGTAATGCCGCCTATCTTGCCCTCTACGTGAGGAAGGCCGCCCGTGCGCGCATCCCCGACTGGCCCGTCGACGGTGCTGAGCCGGTCGTGTGCGTCAAGGTTGACCCTTCGAGCGGCTGGTTGACCGCCCTCGACCCGCGGAAGGCCGACGAGGGAGGCGGCGTCGCGGCCTACGGCGAGTACCAGGACGAGAAGTCGCAAGCCGCCTGGCACGTCGACCGGGAACTCGCCGAGGCGACGGTTGCCTACCACGCGGGCGGCTTCGGCAAGAAGGACCAGTTCATCAAGTGGGACGATCCGCACTGGGTCGACGCCGGGGCGCGGTTCTTCTTCACGAACCTGAAGTGGGTCGGCGACGGCCAGACCTTCGAGACACATCCCGTCTACCGCGACCAGGTTCCCGGCCAGTTCAACGGGCACGGCCCGAAGTGGGCGAGCGCGGGGGATCCGGTGGGGCACTCAGGGGCGCCGATCCGCGTCCGGAGTTGCAGCGGTCCGGTCGTCGCCGTCGGCGACCACCGCCTGCGCATGCAGTACGACAACCTTGACTCCGCCTTCGGCCGGCAACGGGTGACATTCCTCGCCTTTAGTGAGGGTGATGATGAATACCGCACCACCGAGCAGGTCGGCATGATGCCGCGGGGCTTCAGCGGCCTCGGCAAAGGGGAGGCGCAGACAATCACTTTTCCGGAGGTGGCGGACGTCAAGGCCGACGCGGGCCCCGTCGCTCTCAAGGCGACGAGTGACAGTGGCCTGCCCGTGAGCTACTACGTGGCCGTCGGCCCGGCCGAGGTCGTCGACGGCAAGCTGGTCATCCGCGAGGTGCCGAAGCGGGCCGCGTTCCCGATTCCGGTGAGGGTGGTCGCGTACCAGTTCGGGAGCGGCGTCGAACCCCTCGTCAAGACGGCCGCGCCCGTCGAACGCGCACTTCGCCTGCTGAAGCCGTGAGGATCGCCTTGCCGCAACCGGGGAGTGGAAACGCTTGCCCGTCCGCCCGACTGACGCTATAGAGGCTGACTGACCGGCGTGCCCGGCTTGGCGCGGGCTTCTCCGCGGGGTCTCGGTAAGGGGAGTGCCTGATGTCTGAAGCCACCCAGGAACTGATCAACATTACGGGGCTCGACTGGCTTGTCGTCGTCCTGTACGGCATGGCCATGTTCGGCATCGCCGTCTGGGCGATGTTCAAGATCAAGGACTGCGGCGGGTTCCTGCTCGGCAAGCGCAAGATGGGCAAGCTGATGATGATGGCGACCACCTTCGCCGGGGGGACCAACGCCAACCATCCCATGGCCGTCGCCGCCGCCACCTATAAAGGCGGCCTCTCGGGCATGTGGCTCAGCCTCACGTGGATTCTCATCACGCCCTTCTTCTGGATGTATCCGCCGGTGCTGCGGCGGTTGCGCATCGTCACACTGGTGGACTTGGTGCGCCACCGGTTCGGGCCGATCATGGAGATCGTCTTCAAGATCGTTGCCATCATCGGCACGCCCATTTCCATCGGGTTTGGCATCAAGTCGGCGGCCATCGTCGTGGAGGTGATGACCGGGGGGGCCCTGAAGGGCTTTGCGGCCGTCGCCGTGATCGCGCTGCCCACGATCGTCTACTCCCTAATGGGCGGGGTCATCGCAGCTTATGCGACGGACGTGTTCCAGGGCCTGCTGATCATTGTCCTTTCGTTCCTGATGATTCCCTTTGCCATCGGCCAAGCAGGCGGCGTCCAGGCCCTGGACCTCGCCATCTCCGACGAACTCACCAGCCTCATTGCCGCCGAGGGCGACAAGGGGTTCGGTTTCTGGTGGATTCTGTGGTTCATGATGGGCATCCTCTTCTCGGCCCCGGTTTCCACGGGGGGCGGGGCCTCGGCCGCCCGCAACGAATTTGCCGCGCGGAGCCAGATCTTCGGCCTCGTCTGCAAGCGGTTCTGTACGGTCGGCTGGGGTTTCGCGGGCCTCTTTGCCATTACCCTCTACACCGGCAACGAGTATCTCATCGCCCATCCGGATCGCGTCTTTCCTCTGGCGGCCGGGAACCTCCTGCCGGTCATCCTCAGGGGCCTGATGGTCGCGTCGATGCTGGCGGCCGTCATGTCGTCGCTCGACGGGATGATGATCAACTTCTCCGGCATGATGGTGAACAACGTCTACCGCGACTACATCGTCAAGAAGGCCACCCCGAAGCACTACCTGCTGGTCGCCCGCATCTTCGCCGTCGTCGGCGTCCTGGCTGGCTGGTGGGTCGCGACGGGCGTCAAGAGCCTCGTCGACTTCGCCACGTACATGGAGCCCTTCAACGGCCTGACGGGCGTGGCCATCCTCGTCGCGCTGATGTGGCGGCGCACCACGGCCTTCGGCGCTATCGCTTCCGTCGTCGTCATGTTTCCCATTTTCCTTATCGCAAACCGTTGGGACCTTGTCAACGGGCTTGAGTCGCTCCCATGGGGCATGGAGCACGCCGCACGCTGGCTCGTCGACGTCTATGCCGCCATCGGCCATGAAGTCACCATCCCCGTGGGCGAGGGCGCTCACCTGCCCGTGCAGATCAAGAACCCAATGTACCTGATCCCGGGCCTGGCGACGATCTTCGGCGTGTCGCTGCTGACGCGGCAGCACAACCAGAAGGCCGTCGACGAGTTTTACGCCCGGCTCGACACCCCGCTTGGGGAAGAGCAGAGCCTCAGCCAGGCGGGTTACCACGCCGACGATCTGGATCGGCTGGACGAGGAAGCCCCGACGGTTGACGCTAAGGACCACGATGTATCGAAGCGCCTGCTGCTGCCCGACCTGTTGCGGCTGCCGTGGCTCCTGGCCCGCGGCGAGGCCAAGCTCTGGGACTACAAGTGGGACTGGATTGGCGTAACGGCCTCGGTGGCCTTCGTCATCCTCTTCCTGATGGGCGTCAACTGGATCGGGTCGTTCTTCTAGCGGAGGGTGGGGGTGGCACCCGTCGCCAGTCGGCGCCGCGCGCCGTGAAGTGTGCGTTGCGGTCCGCGCGGTCAGGCCAGCGGTCCAGGGCGACGTCGCTCAGGTAGCCGGGCTCGCCGGCAAGCCCCGCCGCCGTGTGCCCAACCAGCACGGCCGCCCCACGGAGGAAGGCGTCCACGACCGGGGTGAGTTCCGGCGCGGCGAAATCGTCGACGAACTTGAGGCCGGGCGCGTTCATCTCCGTCCCAACGCTGAGCGGCAGCGCCCGGGCCTCGGTTGCCGCTACCATCGCGACCAGATTCGCGACCTTCTCGGCCCTCTCTTCGGGATGGGCCAGATTCCAGTTCCGGTCCGGGATGATGTTGACCGCGCGCGTGCCGGCCGCCTCGTGCAGGTCGAGCAGGGCCTCGGGCGGCTGCTCCCCCGGACGCGTCCCGTCCAGCCACGCCAACGCCGGTATCCCCCCCAGCGCGAGACCGAACCGGTTGAAGTCCGTCATCAGCGGGAACGTCTCCGACGTGGGGGCCTGGTACCCCACGCCACCGCGTTTCATGGTCTTCTTGCGAATAAGGGCCTGCAAGGTGCGGCTGTCGTCGAGGAGGGCGCCCACCTCCGCTTCAGACTGCCCCAGCCGGTCGGCCCAGAATCGGGCGCGGGCACCCGGGTCGGGCAATACCGCCTTCGCCTTTGCCTCGTAGGCCGCGCACAGATGCCGCTCGGTCGGCGTACCGGAGGGCGAAAGCGGCAGCACGTCCGCCGCATAGTCGAGCGTCACCGGCGCAAGGTAGTCGTTGACGCGGTCGACAACGGCCTCGTTCCGCCGTTGCGCGTTCGTTCGCAGCATCTCGGCGAAGGCCTCAGCCTCAGGGTCCCCGGCCGTGGATCGGAGCAGGCCCGTGACCATGTGGTATGCGACACCCGGCTCACCCGGCGAGTTGATCTCCGACTCCGCGAGCTCCGGGATGAACGCCCGCGTCTCCATACCCGCGACGGTCGGGATGCCGAGAGCCTCGCCGGCGGCGTGGAACTCATCCACGCCGTCAAGCACGTCGAAATCAACGAGTCCGACGGCCATCAGGCCCTCGCGCCGGGCTCGCCATACGATGTGCGTCGGCGAGTACCCAAGTGGATTGTACGAATAGAACGAGTGGACGTGCAGGTTGACTTTCGGCTGGGGTGGGGGCAAGGTCACCTCGCTGGCGGCTGCGCGTGCCACGAGCGTCGCGAGGGCCTCGTCACGGGTCGCCCGGTCGAAGCTGTCGAGGCGGGCTTCCAGGTCGGTGATGGATAGGGTCACGGCGTTCTCCTGCGGCGTCGCGAGGGGACTCGGCGTCCGGGCGTCTATAGCACGTTTTGCGTGACGGGACAAGCAGCCGCAAGACCTTTGCGTAACCCGACACCGCCCGGTAGCATTGTAGAATCAGTGCCCGGGGCCGCTTCCCGGCGCGCCGTTCCAGAGGCGATGAGGAGATCCGTATGTCCCGCGTGTGGCGTGGTATGCTGGCGCTTGCGGTGATGGGCTTGATGGCCGCAACCTGTCCAGCCAAGACGGTTTACGAGCCGGACGACGTAGCCCATGTGATCGCCCTTGAGGACGCTTTGGGCAAGGGCAAGGCCCTCCATATCCACTTGGCCGTCCGCGACGGCCGCATCACCGCCGCGCTCGGCACCACGCCGCGCTACAACAAGGGCGTCCACAGGGTCGACGCATCGGCCCTGACGTACGAAAGTAACCGCATCCGGGGCGACGTCCCCGTGACGCTCATGCCCGACGCCTACGTGCCCAAGGACGGCAAGCCGGTCAAGGCCGCCTTCATGCTGGACGCCACGGTCGAAGGCGACGGCCACGCCGGCACATACGCGGGGCAGGTTGGCGGCGAGGCGGTCAAGGGCACAATCTCCGGCCGCATGGAACCGCACGTCGACCCGAACACCGGCTACTGCCGCCTGAGGGTCCAGTTCTTCGGCGGCCTTGCGCGCCTGTTCCGCCTTAGGAAGTCGAGCTGGCGGTACGCCCTGGACATGCGTCTGACGGCCCCGCGCACAGGCGGCACCTGGGGCCCGCTGCGGTTCGAGACCATCGTCCCGGACTACCGCCGCTATTCGGCCGTTGTGACCGAGAACGCCCTCACCTTCGAGCCGGACCGCCTGGCCGGCCGCTTCACCGCCCGCGTGGACTACGGCGAGCAGGGCACGCGCGGCGACTGGGACTTCCGCGAGGAGGACTACACATACGAACTCGACGCGACCATCATCGGGACCACCGTAGGCGGCACCTACACCCCCCGCTATGGCGACCAAGAGGCGACCGGCTATAGCCTGCTCGGGAAGATCAGCACCGACCCGCCGCCCGCCCCAGGCGAGAGCATCGCGTTCATCCGCCTCCACAAGGCCATGGGCGACGGAATGCCGGTCCTGCTGACGATGAGCCTCGCCGACGACGGCCTCATCAACGGCTTCGCCTACTGCTCCGGCTACAACCACCAAGTCCACGATCTCGACGCCTCGGGCCTCCGCGTCGAGGGCGACCGCCTGCGCGGCGACGTCGCCGTCACGATCTACCCCGACTGCTACAAGCCGCCGGAGCACTTCACCCTACGCTATACGCTCGACGCGACGATCCACGGCGCCGAGGTCCTCGGCAGCTTCACGGGCAACGACTCAAAGCAGGACGTGTCGGGCCGCCTTATGGGCGAGCTTCGCCAGAAGCAGGAGGCCCCGGTTCCCGTGACCCTCGCCAGTCTCGACACCGTGACGTGCGACCTTGGCTACGCCCTCGTCAGCGGTCCTATGCCGAAGAAGGACTGGCAGGCACACAAGCCGAACTATTTGCGGACCGTGTTCAACCTGGCCGATGGCAAGGTCGAACGCATCGCGCCTGTGAACCCGTCCGGTGCCGCCGTCTTCAGCGCCGAGGTCAAGGGCGGCTCGCTCCAGATCGACGGTGATCGGCTGCACGGGGACGTGACCTTCGACCTGACCTCGGAGGTCCTGAAGGCGGGCACATACAAGTATGCCGTCGAGGCCATCGTCGATGGGACACGGGCCTTCGGGTACTGGCGCGGCACGGTTGATGGCGAGCCGCTCTACACCAAGAGCGCGAAACTGAGCGCCGATCTGGCTCTGGCCGCCGCCGGCGCCTCCGAGGCGGCCCCCGCATCGGGCCCTGAGGACCTCCGGTCGGCCGAGCGTGCCGCGCGCGCGGCCGCCATCCGTGCGGCTCGCGCCACGCTTGAGCAGGAAGCCGCAGCACATGGGGGCTGGGAGGCCTGGGGGGAGGCCCTCGACCCCTTCCAGGAAGATCTCGAGCGGATCAGCAAAGGGAAGTGGCCATGGCCCGCGACGAACGACTTCCGCTTCCTCGGCCTCGCGCTCACGTGCCTGACCGTCGACCGGTACGACACGCTCCCGCCCGGCGAGCGGCCTTTCGAGGCCATCGTTCATTTCGACCGCGAACTCAAGGCGCGCGGCATCGACCTGATCCTGGCCGTCGTGCCGAACAAACTCTCGATCTACCCGGACTACCTCTCGAAGAAGGCCCCCGAGGACCGTCTCGTTTCGCTGGCCACCAAGCGCCTCTTCGCCCGCCTCCTCGACGCTGACATCGAGGTCGTCGACCTGACGACGGTCTTCCGTGACGCTCGCCGACGGCTCGGGGAGGACCAGCCGCTCTACTACGACCGAGACAGCCACTGGCGGAACAGGGCGGCCATGATCCATGCCGAGGACGTCGCGAAACGCCTCAAGCGCTATGCCTTTGTTCAGAAGGCTCTCGCCGGCGGGTCGCCCTACACCGTGAAGCCCCACGAGCGTGAGGGCGGCGCCAAGGCCGATTTCGTCCACCTGGTGGTCCACAACGACACTGGCAAGGTCTACAGCGACGTTCCCGACTCGCCCATCATCCTCACCGGCGACAGCTTCTCGATGTACAACATGCATCTGAATGGGCACTCTCCGGCCCACGTCGCGCGGCACATCGGGCTGCCGCTCACGTTCCTCTGTAAGGAGGGCTTCTCGCACAACATGCCGGTGGAGCTTGCGGCCAAGGCCGCCAAGGGCTTCCTCGACGGCCGTCGCGTCGTCGTCTGGACCTTCGCCGAACGGTTCCTCCGCACGAAGCGCGGCCAGAAGAACTGGCAGTTGGTGGACCTGCCGGGCGGTCCTGCCTCCGAAGCGGTGGCACCGGCGGTCCGCGACCTTCGAGCAAGCGGTGTGGTCAGAGGACGTTCTGCACCGCCCGACTCCGACGCC
The DNA here is from genome assembly GCA_964397995.1 of uncultured Anaerolineales bacterium. Lineage (GTDB taxonomy): Bacteria > Planctomycetota > Phycisphaerae > FEN-1346 > FEN-1346 > CAYNLG01. The sequence continues at coordinate 21,353 of CAYNLG010000021.1, read as the reverse complement.
CCCTACGAGGAGTACATCATGAAGTTCCATGTCACCGACCTGTCCGACGAGAATGGCCGTCCTGTCGGCGCGGGGCGGGGGGTGGTGCATGTGATGGCCATGAAAGACCACAAAGTGCTTCCTGTCGCCGACGTCGCCGAGGGCGACCGGATCGATCTCGTCCTCACATCCTGGCAGACGGTGGAGCCGCAGTACGAACAGGTCATGACCGGGGCTCTCGTCCCGGCGTCCCTGGAAACCCAGTTGCCGCATTACTGGGCCGTGCCCGCGTCCAAGGAGTGACGCGCCGGTACGCCCGCGGCTTGCACGAAAGCGTGCCCTGAGGAGACATACGATGCCCCGCAATCTGATTGTGGCAGCCTGCCTGGTCGTCCTGGCCGCGCCTCTTGCCACGGCGGCCGAGACGCCCGTGACCGGCAACGTCGAACTGGTCCTCGCCGGCGCCGCCAGCAGTGGCGACGACCACCGCACCGACCTGACCCTCGAGTTCCCCGTCCGGGAAGGCCGGTGGGCCGAGACCTGTCGCGGCCGCACCTTCCGCATGAACCAGGGAAGACACGTGGGCACCGTCACGGCCTCCACCATGGAGAACTTGGGCGGCACGATGACCGTACATGTCGACGTCCGCCGCGATTACTGGGGGCAGGGGGGGCGCGGCCACTATGATCTGACGCTGAAGCCCGGTCCGGACGGCGAGGGCCTCGTCGGCACCTACACCGGCACCTTTACGGTGACCGAAGCACCGCAGCCTCTGGCGCCCCGCCGCGGTCCCCCGCCTTCGAAGGACAGCAAGATTCCCCCGGCCCTCCGCAAGGCCCTTGGCAAGGAAATCGCGAAGGAACCAGTAAAGACCGAAGCCAAGGATGTCGAGACGGTCGACGTGGCGGGGGAGGTGCGAGGCATCGTGATACCTAATTGGCCAGGCAGGGTCGATGACTTCGATCCGGTGCAGCCGGGCGAGCACCCGCGCCTCATCTTCCGAAAGAGCGATTTGGCCGAGATGAAGCGCCGCGCCGAGGCAACCCCCGAAGGCAAGGCCATTCTTGCCCGGGCGATGGCTGTTCTCGACACGAAGGGACCATCGCAGAGCGACAAGTTCTCCCTCTGGCCCGCGACAGGCTACGGCTTCGCGTACCATATGACCGGCAAGGCCGAGTACGCGGAGAAGGCCCGGGCGGTCGTCGAGCAGTACCTTCGCCCAAGTGGCGGCCAAGACATCCACCACGGGCCGCGCCTCCTCGGCCTGGCCCTAGCCTACGACCTCGCCGGCGATGGCTGGGACAAGGCGTTCAGTTTGCAGGTCGCCGCCGAAATCAAGCAGCGCACCCTCGAATGCGCCACCGGCACCTTCGGTGGCCGCACCATGGGAGGCTTCAACCCCAACTGGTGGTCCAACCACAATGGGATCCGCTCTGCCGCCGCCGGTATCGGGGCGCTCGCGATTCTCGGCGACCCTCTGCCGGACGGGGATACCTTTGACGAGGCCCGGGAGATCGCCGACCAGATGGCGTGGGAGGTGCGCGGCTTCATCCGGGATGGGTGCGGTGGGGGCGCATGGCACATGGAGGGCATGTTCTACAAGGGCATGACCATGCGGCGGGGGCTCCTCCACATGATTCACGCCTACCCCAAGGTGACGGGCCTCACGATCACGCCTCCCGGCTACGGCGACTGGATCATCGCCGGCTACTTCCTGGAGGCGACGCCCGGCAAGCTGTTCCCGCAGGCCGAGAAGTGGGACGGGTGCGGCCAGGATATGAACATCGACGGGACGCCACTGCCCGCAATCGTGTGGTCGCTGGGCTTCGCAGCCGTGCCCGATGGCCTGATGCCGGGAGTCAAGACGCTGTTTGACCGTAGCGTTGGCCTAGAGGGAGACAAGACCTTCGGTATCACCACAGGCTTCTACGCCCCGTATGTCATGGCAAGTTACCCCTTCGACGTCGAGGCCAAGGCCCCGAATGAGTCCTTCCCCTGGCTGAGCCCCGACCCCCGCAACGGCCACTGGGTGATCCGCCCCGTTTGGAAGGACGAGCAAGACATACTGATGACCCTCAATCTCGCCAGCCGCGCCTTGGGAGGATGTCACCACGAGCGTATCGGGCCGCAGTCCCTCTGGCGGCTTTGGGGCTTCGGCGAAACGTGGCTCGATGGCATCTATCTTCCCCGCGTCGAAGGCAAGGACGCGATCAGCGATAAGCACGGGCCGAAGACGCTCAAGTGGCACGCCCGTGACCGCATCCTCGTTCTGAATCTGGACACCACGCCGGCCTACCTGCCGGGACTCGATCGGAAGAAGATGGGCAAACGGTCGTGGGATGAGTTCGCGAAGGCCGAGGGTGGGCTCGGCGCCTATTTCCTCCCGAACTGGGGTCCCGGCCTGCTCGACACCGGCGTCCGCGCGACCCGGCACATGGCAGTCGACTGCACTGGCGTGAGCGGCGCGCCGCTCCTTGTGGTCTTGGTAGAGAAAGTGGGGGTCAAGCCGTCCCTCGAGGCCGACCCCGAGCCTGCGGCGGTCAACTGGTGGCTGCCCTTTGCGGGCGGAGGCGAGGTGGCGGTCGACGGCCACCGGTTCAGCGTGGCGCGGGGCAAGGCAACGCTGTCGGGCGTCGTCCTCGGCACGGGCGAACTGAATGCAAAGACCGTCTCGGCCCAGTCGCCTGACGGCCGGGTCCTTGCGGTTTTCGCACTTAAGGATGGCGAGCCACCGGAGATCAGGGTGGAGGGCCAAGGCCTGGACGCGACCGTGACGGTCGGAGACCGCACGGTCAGGTTCACGGGCGAAACCCTGAGGCTGGAATAGAGCCGTACGAGAGACACAGTCTGTCCCCGTGGCCTGCCCCCTGAAACTTGACCCGGTCGTTATGAGAGTCTCTATTGCCCGCACGGGCAAGGAGACTTTCGATGGGCAGACGGAAGCGGCATACGCCGGAGCAGATTATCGGGAAGCTTCGTGAGGCGGACGCGTTGCTGAACGCCGGCCGGTCGGTGGCGCAGGTGATCCAGCACCTGGGCGTCAGCGAGGCGACGTATCACCGGTGGCGGAATCAGTATGGCGGCATGAAGGCCGCGGAGGCGCGGCGGCTGAAGGAGTTGGAGGGCGAAAACGCCCGGCTGAAGAAGCTGCTGGCGGATGCGGAGTTGGACAAGGCGATCCTGCGGGAGGCGATTGACCTGTTGGGAAAACCGTAGGCCCGGCGCGTAAGCGGCGGACGGTCCGGGGCGTCCAGACGAAGTTGGCCGTCTCGGAGCGTCGTGCGTGTCGGGCCTTGTCTCAGCCGCGCAGCACGCAGCGGTACCGGCCGAGGGCGCCGCAGGACGAGGCGGCCCTGGTGGCGGCGATGCACGGGCTGGTCCGCCGGCATCCGCGGTACGGCTATCGGCGTATCTGGGCCTTGCTGCGTGCGGACGGTTGGGAGATCAACCGCAAGCGGGTGTATCGGCTCTGGAAGCGGGAAGGCTTCAAGGTGCCGCGTAGGCGGCGCAAGAAGCGTCGATTAGGCAGCAGCGCCAACAGTTGCGTCCGCCGCTTGGCGCGATGGAAGGACGCCGTGTGGGCGTGGGACTTCATCCACAACCGGGACGATTCGGGCCGGCCGCTGAAGTGGCTGAGCCTGGTGGACGAGTACACGCGGGAGTGCCTGCTGCTGAAGGTGGACCGGAGCATCACGTCCGCCGACAAGGAACTGAATATCCCGATTCTGTTCGGCGTGGCGGGCTGCGCAGCCTTGTGGCTGATGACCGCCCCAATCCCGCGGATTCTGGTTTCCGCCTCGCGCCCGGTCGCTGCCTGCATGCTGGAGGTCTATATTCTGCACACGTACCTTTTTGTCCGACCTTCCGGCTACGTGGCACTGGACCTCCTGATAACGCTGGCCTGCGTGGTCGCCGTATCATGGGGGCTGGCCCAGGGAATAAGAGTTCTCGCAAGGCTGATCGCGCCCGGCCAAACCGTTTTCCAGAGAAGGCCGCAGAAAGCGCAGGGAGCGCCGCCGTGGCCTCAGCAGGGTAAGCCGGAATCGGTCGCAGGGCCGTCCGCACGCAAGGCACCTCCCTCAATGCCTGCGGAAACACCTCTTGGTGATGGACGGATCAAGAGCCCATGAGCACGGCCCGCATCTACGCCCGCAACCTCGCCGCCAACTGGATCGGCCACGCCATTCAGGTAGAGGCAGTACTGGTCGGAAAGTTGCCCGATGGCGGCATGCTGGTAGCGGGCATCGGCCTCAGCAAGCAGATCGAGTCGGGGGGGGCAACGGCGTGCCAACGGGCGCAGGCGGTGACGCGGCTCGCCCAACTGGCCAAGCCGGTCGCCCACGCGCCGAATGCCCCCATTGCGAGCAGGGCAAGGCCCACCGCCGGTCCCCGAGCGCGGAGGGTCTGCAGCGCAAGCCACCCGCCGGCAGCCGCGAGAAGCGCTGGCATCGCCAAGGCGGCGACCACGAGCGCAACCCAAGGACGCCGCATCCGTCCGACAAGCCGGCCGGCGACGGCCGCCCCAGCGGCTACACCCGCAAGCCAGAAGGCGAACACCAAACCCCACGAGAGCTCGGACCCGAACAGGAGGACTTGCGTTTCGCGAAGGAGTGAGGGCTGGGCGCAGACGGCAAAGCCACCCAGCACGGCGGACAGCCCGAAAACCGGCATGCGGGAACGCATGGCGGCATGGTAGTAGGCAGTCGGCGTCGTAGCAAGCATCCGCAATTCGGCTTGCGTGCCCGCCGGAGGCACCTATCATGGAGGAGCTGCGGCTGCATGCCGCCCTGAAGGAGTCGCTCCGTGCGCAAGGGTTTCAGCAAGGTGTTCGGGTGCTTGGCAGCCAGCCAAGTGGGTTCGGCCATGGGCGCCGCTGTCGAGGGCATGTCTTGGAGCGCGATCGAGGCCGATCACGGCATCCTGGACCAGTTCCTGCCGTACGAACACTACAGCAACGGCTGGCAGCGCCCAGGTGGCACCACCGAGGACGGCATCGAACGCCAACGGGTATTCCTTCGGGCGATCCGCCGCGCAGGCGGCGTACCGTCAGCTTGGGACGTCGGGAACGTTTGGCACGAGGAACTTGACCCCGCGAAAGCGGCCATGTGTATGGAGCCGTACGACCGGAAGCTGATCGCGTTGGCTAAGGCCGGCATCGGCGGACCGGAACTGGGCTGGCACAACCCGCACGCCGGGACCGTCGGGCTGGCCCGGTCATGCCACCCGGTGGCCCTCGCGTGTGCGGGGAGCCCGGAAGCGGCTGCACGTGCCGTCGGCGACGCCGGCCGCGCGATTCAGAGGGCTCCGGCACCGGCGATCGACTGGGCGGCCGTGGTCGCGGCAAGCATCGCCGCAGCGCTGATGCCGGGGGCGAGCGTCGAGACGGTGTTGCGGGCGGCCCGCCGGGTCTCAGCCACAGAGCTTCGGCGTGACCTTGATCGTGCTCTCGCTCTGGCCGAGAAGGCCGATAATCCGCTGAACATGCGCGAAGCGTTTGACGAGAGGTACAGCGGGCGTGGCATCCCGTACGCAATGAGCCAGGCATGCGAGGTCGTGCCGAAGGGATTCGCTGTCTTCAAGGCAACAGCCGGCAACGTCCGGGCCGCGATTGTCACGGCCGTCAATTTCGGCCGTGACACCGACTGCCTCGCCTCTATCGCAGGCGGCTTGGCGGGAGCTCTCGCGGGAGCCGAGACGCTTCCGGGCGAGTGGGTCCAACAGGTGGATGCCGCCACCGAGGCCAATCCCTACACAAACCTGAAGCTACCGCTGGAGGAACAGGCACGCATCGTGTGGGACTGCCTGGCCACCGAGAGGGACAAGGCGGCCACACGAGCACACGTACTGGACGATGTCCTCCGCGGCTAGATGGACTAAGGCCGGGCCGAGGAGCGGGGGGAAAGCAGGGCGGTATCGCCGCCGGAGGGGGCAGACCATGGACGTCTTCGAAGCAATCCGGAAGCGCGCGAGCGTGCGGAGCCTGGAGGCCGGCGATCCGAGCGACGCAGACCTGACGCACATTTTGGATGCGGCACGCCGTGCGCCGTCGGGCAGCAATCGCCAACCGCTTCAGTACATCGTCATCCGTGACACCGGCACCCTGGCGTGGCTCGATGAGCACGTCCAGGGCGTCTTTGCGACGGCCGGTGCGGCCATCGGGGTGGTTGCCGACCCGGACGTCTCGCGGTGGTGGCTTGAGGACGCCGCCGCCGCAACCGAGAACATGTTGCTCTCGCTCACGGCTCTCGGGTACGCCTCCGTCTGGGTCGAGGGGACGCTGCGCCGGGTCGAGGACGAAGCCAAGAAGCGTCTTGGCGTCCCCAAGGAGAAGCGATTCCCAATCCTCTTGCCAGTCGGCAAGGCGTCCGAGGACGTGCCCCAAGCCGACAAGAAGCCGCTTGAGCATCTCGTCTGGCGCGAGCGGTACGGGCACCGGTAATCCACAGCAGGACCAGCCCTGAAAGGATGCGGCTTGGATCTTCATGCGACAACAATTCTGTCGGTGCGCCGTGAGGGCGTGGTCGCCCTCGGCGGTGACGGCCAAGTCACGATGAACGAGACAATCTTCAAGGCAGACGCAAACAAGGTCCGCCGCCTAGGGCCGGAGGAGAGCGTGCTTTGCGGGTTCGCGGGAGGGGCGGCCGACGCGTTTGCTCTGATGGAACGGTTCGAGGCGAAGCTCAAGGACTCGGCCGGCAACATTCGGCGCGCCGCTGTGGAATTGGCCAAGGCGTGGCGGACCGACCGGGCCCTGCGGCGGCTGGAGAGCTTGCTGGCTGTGGCTGACCAAGAGGCCAGCCTCGTCATCAGCGGGTCCGGCGATGTCATCGAGCCCGCCGACGGCCTGATCGGTATCGGGAGCGGCGGGGCCTATGCACGAAGTGCCGCGTCAGCCTTGCTGAAATACACCGACCTCGGGGCGGAGGCCGTGGTCCGCGAAGCGCTGGCCATCGCAGCCACTCTCTGCATCTACACAAACGATCACGTGCACGTGGAGACGCTCTCGGCATGAACGAGTTGACGCCCCGACAGATCGTCGCGCAGCTTGACCGCTTCATCATCGGCCAGAACGAGGCAAAGCGGGCCATCGCCGTCGCGATGCGGAACCGGTGGCGGCGACAGCAACTCCCGGAAGGGCTGCGCGAGGAGATCGCGCCGAAGAACATCATCATGATCGGCCCTACAGGGGTGGGGAAGACCGAAATCGCACGCCGCATGGCCGCCTTGGTCGGCGCCCCCTTTATCAAAGTCGAGGCCACCAAGTACACCGAGGTCGGCTACGTCGGCCGCGATGTCGAATCCATCATCCGTGACCTGACGGAACTGGCAGTGGGGTTGGTGCGGAACGAGCAGAGGGAAGCCGTGCGTCCGAAGGCCGAGGAAGCTGCCGAGGAACGGCTACTCGACGTGCTCCTGCCGACGAGTCGGTGGGCGTCGGCCCACGAAGAGGGCATCCAGCCCCCCAATGAGGCCGAGGACCAACGGCTTTCCTCGCGTGAGAAACTGAGACGGAAGTTACGGGCCGACCTCCTGGAAAATCGCATGGTGGAGGTCGAGGTCGAGGAGAAGGTCGACCTTGGCATGATCGGCGGCCCCGAGCAGGAACAGATGGTCGGGTTGCAGGAGATGCTCGAACGGTTCATGCCGCCGCGCACGAAAAAGCGCCGCGTACCGGTCCGTGAAGCGCGGCAGCTTCTAGAAGGTCAAGAGGCGGAGCGGCTCATCGACCAGGCCCACGTCACGAGCGAGGCCATCACCCGCGTCGAGCAACGCGGGATCGTCTTTCTGGACGAGTTGGACAAGGTGGCTGGCGATGGCACCAGCCATGGACCGGACGTCAGCCGCCAGGGCGTCCAGCGCGACCTATTGCCGATCGTTGAGGGTTCAACGGTCGGCACGCGATACGGCTTGGTCCGGACCGACCACATTTTGTTCATCGCAGCCGGCGCATTCTCGCAGGCAAAGCCGTCGGACCTGATGCCGGAATTCCAGGGCCGGTTCCCGATCCGGGTTGAGCTCCGGGACCTGACTGCGGCCGAGTTCGTGCGCATCCTCACAGAGCCCGAGAACGCGCTCGTGAAACAGCACCGGGCCATGCTTGCGGCCGATGGTGTCTTGGTGGACTTCGACAAGACAGCAGTTCGCGAAGTGGCCGATATCGCGTTCCGGATCAATCAGCGAACACAGAACATCGGGGCGCGGCGGCTGTACACGGTAATGGAAAAGCTGGTCGAGACGGTCAGCTTCAACGGACCGGACCTGCCGGAAGACGAGCGTGAGGTACACTTTGACGCAAGCCGCGTACGCGAGCAACTCGCGGGCATCGCCGAAGACGAAGATCTTGCCAAGTACATCCTGTAGCGGCCGTCCTCAGCCGTTCAGGACGTTCACCACATCCGGCCACCGCGGGTCGGCCCGGGCGTTCTCGAGGTCCGGGTCGGCCTGCATGTGATCGAAGTCTCTGTAACCGAGGGCGATCGATCGCTTCAGGCTTGCCAAGGCCCGGCTCGGCTCCCCGAGAAGCGAGTAGGAACAGGCCAAGTTGTAGTGAGCCGTAGCGTCCTTCGGCCTCAACGTTACGAGTCGCAGATCGACCGACAGCCCGTCCCGGTAGCGGCCGCTTTCTGTGTACAGGTGGCCGAGGAGGGCAAGAAGGGCGGCGTCTTCGCCACTTCTTGCGAGCAGGTCTTCGACGAAGCGGATCTCGAAGGCCGCCTCGTCTTCCGGGAACCGGTGGGCAACGGCTTCAGCCAGATTCCCACCGGCATAGGCGGTGAAGTTCCAATGCCCCCAATAGACCGTAACGCGGTCGACCCAAACCATGGCCCATGCTCCCTCGTCCCCGCTGCATTATACCCCGATTCCCGCCGAATGCGAGTACCGTTGGCGGAAGTTGCCGCGGCCCCAGATCGTTGCGTCTGTGCCGTCACGGGGCTATCATGCGACTATGGCACGGCGAGTTCTGCTGCCGACCCATGAAAGGAGTACCATGAACGACCTTAGACGGCGCCTCGAGGCCGCGGTTCTATCCCTGCCGGCAATCGACTGCCACAGCCACGTGCCGCCCACGGCGCCACACGCGCAGACTTTGGGCGACCTGCTCGGGTATCACTACTACACGGAGTTGGCCCACTCGGCAGGCATGCCGTCGGAACTCGCAGGTGCCGAGAGGCCTGACGCCGAGAGGACGGCCGACCTGGTAGCTCGGCTCGAAACGCTCGACAATACGGTCCAGTATGCTTGGCTACTGGAAGCGGCGCAATCACTCTTCGGATTTACTGCGCGGCGGCTGACGCCCTCGAACTGGGAGCCACTCGCGCAGGCGGTGGCCAAGGCAGGGGGCACCAAGAACAGGTACCGCGAGGTGCTCCGTGCCGGACGGCTGGAAAAGGTGTTCCTCACGAACCAGTTCGATGAGGACCTTTCAGCGGTCGACCGCGAGGTCTTCGTTCCGTGTCTGCGGACGGACGACCTTGTATTCAGACTCTCCGACGCGAGCGTACGCGAGCGCGTGGCGAGGGCGACGGGCATCGAGGTCGGTTCTGTCGCGGATCTCGACCAAGCCGTGGCGGCGTTGATGGAGGATTTCGCCCACGCGGGCGCGGCAAGCGGCGCCATCAGCTTGCCTCCCGATTTCGTGCCGGATGCGCCAGACGCGGGCGCGGCCGAGGCGGCGCTCCAAGCAACGCTTGGGGGCAGAGACGTAAGCGATTGCGAGGCGTCAGCCCTCGCGCGTTACACTTTCGACGCCGTCGCACGCGGCTGCAGGGATCACGGCTGGCCCTTCCAGCTGATGATCGGCGTCTACCGTGATGTCTACCCGGCGGGCGTCCACCAAGGGCGGGACCTCCCGTCCAAGGCTGGCACACTGATGCAGTACGCCGGGCTCTTCAACCGGTTCGCGGACATTGATTTCACCGTGTCCGTCCTCGCGCGGGCTTGGGCTCACGAACTCGCGACCTTTGCGTGGATCATGCCGAACGTCAAGCCGTCAGGGCACTGGTGGTATCTGAACATTCCGGTGCACGTCGAGGCCGAGTTGCGGGCACGGCTGGAGGCGGTACCAAAGGTCAAGCTAATCGGCTACTACAGCGACATGTACAAGGTGGAGTTCGGACTTCCCAAGTTCAATATGTATCGTCGCGTGCTGTCGCGGGTGCTCGCAGAGGACTTCGTTGAGACCGGGCGCCTCACCGAAGACGAGGCCTTGGCGACGGCGCGCCTTCTCCTTTACGAGAACCCGAAGCGCATCTTCGGGGTCTAGGTGGGGACGCTATCTGTCCAGGACAGGCGCGAACAGTTCGTCGTACAGCCGCTCCACATTGGCTGCCGTGTCGGTTTCGAAAGGCACGCCGGGGTAGCTCCTCGCTTTCTCAACATCGGCTGCCAAATCCAGCTTGTACTGGCTGACGCTGTGGAAGAAACCGTTCTCTTCGTAGTACTCAGCTAGGTACTCTTGCTCGGTTTGGCCGGGGGTCGGGATGAAAAGGGCCTGCTTACGGAGCTCCGCGAGTTCCATCACGGTCGTGTAGCCGCTACGGCAGACGACGAGCTTAGCGCGGTTCAGCATCTCCTGTTGCCGTTCGCGATCGAGGTACCCGTAGACCGCAATGCGGTCGTCTATGCCGCACGTCTCGACCGTCTCGGGTTTGCCCAGCGTCACAACGATCCGTTCGCCGGGCACGTCTCGCACCTGATCAAGGAGAATACGCTCAAGTTCAGTGCGCTGGGGCTCCGGACCGGAGATGGACACAAAGAGGTCGACGTCGGCTTGGAGATCGAGGCAGCGGACGCTCGCCAGCGAACCGGCGTAGTAAATCTGCTCCATCGGCAATCGCTTGAGGTCGTGGCTCATTCGGCCAGAGAGGTTGCGCACCGGATCGCCGTTATCGGGCACGATGACGCGATCAAACGGTTTGAGGTACTCCCAGTTGAAGAACTCCGTGACCCCCTCCAAACGTCTCAGGCCTTTCGGGACCATGAAGCGAAGCTGATGGGAGATGACGAAGCTGGGGATATCGTCAGAACGGACGTTGAACCGGTTGTCGCTGAGGATCATGTCGAAGCGGCGACGGCGCAGAAGGCGCTTCACGCGACGACCCTCGCGCCAGACGGCCGAGAGCATCAGCGGGGACATGGCCACGAACTTCCGTACAAAATGTCGTGACGATGTGTACGGGGTCGGGTAGTCCGGCAACTCGACAAAATCGATATCAGGCAACTCATGCTGCAGCAGCGATAGTGCCCGGCCGATGGCGGCTATGGTCACCTTGTGGCCGCGCCGCACAAGATGCCGAATGACCGGCAGGTCACGCGTGGCGTGACCGAGGCCCCATGAGAGGGGGCTGACGAGGACATGCTTCATCGGGCGGCCTCCGAGGGTGCCGGTGCCGCCTCGGCAAACGCCAGCAGTGTCCGCACGTAGGCGGATGGGCGGCCGGTGTCAAACCGCCGCCCTCGCACCAGCACGCCCGCCAAACCCGTGGCACGCCTCAGCAGTTCCAGGGCGTCGGTCAACTGCACCTGCTCGCCCTGGCGTCGCCTGTGGTCGCACAGATACTGAAGATGCGTGAAAATGCTGGGCTCCAGGGCGTACAGGCCGAAGAAGGTGAGATAGTCTTCCAGGCCCTCGACGCGCAGTTTGGCCCGGGCGTATTCGACGGTCGGTTTCTCGGCGAGTTCCGTGACCGTAAGCAAATGCCCGGGGTTCTCCCACCGCCCTGTGACAGTCCCAAAACTTGGGACCTCCTCCTCAAGAGTCGGGGCCAAACCCACGACCGTCACGGATGTTTCCTGGTAAGCTGCCAGCACTTGGGCTGCGCACACGTCCTCCGTATCAGACCGGTACACGTGGTCCCCGAGCATGAGGAGGAAGGGCTCTTCGCCGACCCAGTCCCGGGCGCAGAGGACCGCATGGCCGAAGCCCTCGCGGCGGTACTGGGGGATGAAGATGACACGTCCACCGATGTCGCGCAGGGAATCGGCATAGGCCTGCAAAGCCGTCGGAAGGCTATTGTAGTGGGCCGGGGCGATTGGCATGCGGAAGTAGCGCTCAAGGATGTCGCGGTCTTCCGGACGGATGATAAGTGCGATTTCCTCAATGCCTGCGGCCAAGGCCTCCTCGATGATGACCTGCACGATCGGTTTGGCCAGACCATCGCGATCCACGATGGGCGCGAGTTCCTTCTTCACCGCCTTTGAGGCCGGAAACATACGATTGCCAAAGCCCGCCGCCGGCACCACGGCCTTGCGGATGCGGTTGGGGCGCGCCAGGTCGAGTGGCAGGCACCGGACGCCAAGGTCGCGTTCGAGAATCTGCGCAGCCTCATCACGGGCCTTGGGACTTCGGGCGACGAGCTGCGCAGCGCCATCTCCGCCGCTGCCCACGCCTTTTCCACCCCAGATGAGCTCCTGAATCGGTCCGTAATCGAGCACCTCGTGCAGTTTGGGCGCCTCAAGCTCCTCAGGGCACAGCGGCGTGAGGTAGCGGTCGAACAAAGCCTGGGCTTCGGCCATGAGCCGGCCCACCGCAGGAGCGTCGCCGGCCTCGATGGCGGCCGCTGCGCGGTCAACGAGACGGCGATTGATGTCGCCAAGATACTCATGGACGTGGCGCTCGCGGTCGCCTGTCGCGAAAGGATAGCAGCGGTTCAAGTCGTGCAGGATTCGCAGGGTGTCCTTCCCGGCCTGGAGGTCGACGATGAGCATGGAGATGTCGCCACCCACGCTAACCGGTGAGACCTCGACGAGATCGGCGTCGAAGGTCATGCGGACGGGCCGGCGCCCGTAGGCGCAGCCTTGATCCATGCGGCCACAACGGGAGGGTGTCATCAACTCGCCGCGGTACGCGGCTTCCATTTCCCCCCGGACCGTCAGTTTGAGGTTATAGACGCGGTTGAAGGCACGGGCAGCCAGCACACAGGCTGCGGCTGAACTGGCCAGGCCCTTCTTGACGGGCAGGTCGGTCCGGGTGTTGTCAAGGACTAGGCCCCCGACTCGGTAGTGGGTAAGAAGTTGGTACGCGACACCTGCGATGTAAGCAAAGGGACCTCCACCCTCGGCTTCGGCCCGAAGGGCAACGGCTTCCATCGGCAGCTCGCGGGGACCGACACGCTCTGGGCCACCTAGGTCGGCGGTAACCACGAGGTGGGTCGGATGAGGAGCAACTTCGGCATACAGGCCCTGGTTGGTACCCGTGATGAGACAGACGCCGCGGGCGATGGCCGAGTTGAGGCGGCGGTACGCCCCGGCCCAGTCGGAGTGTTCGCCAAAGAGACAGATGCGGCCGGGCACGAAAATGTCCATTGCGGCCCTCTCGCCAGCCTGTGCAACACCCTCCGCCGCCGGCGGGGCCCGCGGCAGACTCTAAGCCTACCGCCCCCATCAGGGGGTGTCAAGAAAACGCCCACCATTGGCCTTGCTCCCATGGAACGTTGCTGCCGAGGGCCTCAACCGCTATACTGGGCCTTTGTGCCAAAGGGGAACCGGTCACACCATGCCCATCCGGAAACGCGTCCGCGAGATTCTAGGCGAGGTCGAAGGCGTGCTTGGCCGGGTACCGCCTGATGGCCTCGAACGGCTGGTCGAGAGCATCCTCGGAGCCGACCGCGTGTACGTTGCGGGTGGCGGGCGGTCAGGCCTGATGGCCCGGGCCCTCGCCATGCGGCTCATGCACTTGGGGCTGACGGCCTACGTGGTCGGCGAGACGACCACCCCCGCCATCCAGCCCGGCGACCTCCTGCTGGCATGTTCGGCCTCCGGCGAAACCCACGTGACGGTGGTGGTCTCGCAAGTCGCCCGTGAAGCCGGAGCGCGTGTCGTGGCGATGACCGCAACGCCGAACTCGCCAATGGCACAATTGGCAAATGAGACAATCGTGATCCCGGCACCATCGAAGCGAGGCACGCAGTGGCCGACCGGATCGACACAATACGGCGGGGCCCTGTTCGAACAGAGCTTGCTGATGCTTCTGGATGCCGTCGGCAGCGAGATCGGTCGGCGTCTCGGCATGACGCCCCAGGAACTGGACTCACGGCATGCGAACCTCGAGTAGCTTTGAGCGAACGGCGGAGGCCAACTGCGACGTGACTGAGTCGTCTGAACCAAGAGGGGACCGGGACGGAGCCAAGGACGATCTGCCGCCAGTTGCAGCGGTCAACCGCCGCTATGTCGACCCGCAAGTCAGCCTCGGAGGCCGCGTCTGGCGGTGGTGCTTGAGGCTGGTGGGCCAGGCGCGCCGTCAGTATCTTTCGCGTCTTCGACCGCACTACGTCGAGAGGATGCGGGATGAGCGTCGGGGCGCATGCCGATGCTGCGCCGCCTGCTGCCACCTCACGTTCCATTGCCCGTTCCTTCGAGGCGACCGATGTACGCACTACGAGAAGCGAACGCGAACGTGCCGGGACTTTCCGATTGATGCTCGGGACCTGCGGCTGACGCAGGTCCCGTGCGGGTTCTGGTTCGAGACGGAGCCAGCTCGTGAGCGTCGCATACGGGTACCCCTGACGCCATACGGCGCCAAGGAGATCACTGTCACGCTTCTGGTTGCTGTGATTGGGGGGGGGGTCGCATGGTTCTACTGGCCAGGCATCACCGTGCTGTTGCTCGTCGTGTTGGTGGGGGTCCTCTACTTCTACAGGGACCCCGAGCGCACCGTGCCACAACAAGCTGGCGTGGTCGTGGCCCCAGCCGATGGCCGGGTAACCGAACTGGTGGAGGTGGACGAGAGCGAGTTCCTCCACGAGCGGTGCATCAAGATCGGCATCTTCATGTCGCCCCTGAGCGTCCACGTCAACAGAGCACCGGCGGGGGGGACCGTCGAACGCGTGGTCGGCCGGCCGGGGCGATTTCTCAGCGCCCTTAGCCCCAAGGCAACCGATGAGAACGAGCGGGTCTCGATGGTCCTCGGCAGTGTCGAGGGGACAACGCACCGACTGCTGGTGCGTCAGATAGCCGGTGTATTGGCCCGGCGAATCGTCTGTGACGCGTGGCAAGGTAAGCCGCTTTTGCGTGGCCAACGGTTTGGCATGATTAAGGCCGGTTCGCGGACGGAGATCTTTGTGCCGGTGGGTTCGGGATTCCGCGTTGAGGCCCAACTTGATCAGAAGGTTCACGGGGGCGAGACGGTCTTGGGGAGACTAACATGAAGTCGCGACCGGTCGCCCTATTGCCATCGCTGTGCACACTGGCGAACGCACTGTGCGGGCTGGCTGCCATCACATTCCTGTGGAAGGCGTTCACCGACGCACCGGAGACGTCAGCCCTGATGCCGCCGGACCTGCTCAAGGCCGGCTACTTCATCCTTCTCGGGATGGTCTTCGACGCCCTCGACGGGCGGCTTGCACGGTTTGCCAGGGCCACGAGCGATTTCGGTGGCCATCTCGACAGCGTGGCCGACGCGGTTACCTTCGGCGTGGCTCCGGCCTTCCTGATGAATCGTGTTGTTGTCGAAAGCCTGAAGACCGAAATGCCGCCTGAGCTGAGCGGCGTCCTGCGGGTGACTTGGGTGTGCGCAGCAGTGTACTTGGCATGCGCGCTGATCCGCTTGGCTAGGTTTAACTCGGAGAACGCGCACGAAGAGGAAGCCCATCGCAGTTTCAAGGGCCTGCCGTCGCCTGCCGCCGCCGGGACGCTTGTCTCTCTTGTCATTGTGTTGGCGGCCCTGTGGGGCAAGGGGGTCGCTCCCGAAGCCCGCCAGGCGCTACTCTACATCATGCCCCCCTCAGCGCTGTTGCTGGGCATCCTGATGGTCTCCAATGTCCGCTACGTCCACCTTGTGAATTTGCTGGCCCGGGGTAGGCGGACGGTCGGTCACTTGGTGGGGGTGCTGCTGGTGATGGCCCTGTGTGTGTTGCTGATCCATCTTCTGAATCACGTTGTCCTGCTGGTAGGCTTCGCTGCCTATACACTCAGCGGCCCATTGATGGCCGTCTGGCCCCGTGCCCGACAGGCAGGCGAAACCGATGCCGAGCCCGAGACGATGGCCGACGAGCCATAGGGCCTCACGGCTGCGGCGTTCCAAAATCCTTGACAGGGCACTAGGTGCTGCCTAGCATCCGTCTGCCCGGCGCAAGTGCATTGCATGTAGGAGCTTGCGCGCCCAGCCGGTCCGAGGGTACCGATGAGCATTCCATCCGTCCGCGGCACCCGCGACTTCTATCCCGACGACTTGGCCCGCCGCCAATGGCTCTTCGCCAAGTGGCGAGCGGCTTCACGCCGCGCCGGCTTCGTCGAGGTCGATGGGCCGGAGCTGGAACACCTGGAACTCTACACCGAGAAGAGCGGCGAGGAAATCACCGAGCAGCTCTACTGGCTTACCGACAAGGGCGGGAGGCAACTGGCCCTTCGGCCGGAGTTCACGCCGACGCTCGCTCGGATGGTGGCTGCGAGGCAGGCGGCCCTGCCGATGCCCGTGCGATGGTACAACATTTCGCGATGTTTTCGCTATGAGCGGGCCCAGAAGGGCCGTCTCCGCGAGTTCTTCCAGTGGAATGTGGACTTGGTTGGCGTCGAGGGCGAGATTGGCGACGCCGAGTGCATCGCCGTGGCCATCGAGGGGCTCCGTGAAGTCGGCCTCCGCCCGGAGGACGTCGAGGTGCGCCTCTCGGATCGGAGGTTGCTCGCTGCGTTGGTGAAGCATCTGGGGATAGCCGAGGAAGCTTTACCGAATGTTTTCGCCGCTCTCGACAAGCGAGAGAAGCTGCCGCCTGATGCACTGGCCGAGATGCTGGTCGAGGCCGGGCTGAACGAGGCGCAACGGGTGGGGCTGGACCGGATCCTGTCAACCCATGACCTAGGGGACATCGACCCGGCCGAGAAGGCCTCGCCCGAGGTGGCCGAAGCGGTCGCTCGCCTCGAGCTTCTGTTTTCCTTGTTGGACGCTGCTGGTGTCGGCTCGTGGTGCCGCTTCGACATCGGCATCGTACGTGGGCTCGCCTACTATACGGGGCCGGTCTGGGAGGTCCATGACAAGCAGGGAGAGCTGCGGGCGGTCTTCGGCGGTGGGCGATACGACCGCCTGCTCGGCGAGATGGGCGGTCAGTCTCTCCCGGCCGTAGGCTTCGGGTGCGGCGACGTCGTGCTGGGGCTGCTGCTCGAAGATCGCGGGCTTGTGCCGAAGCCCCAGGGAGCCGCCGAGTATTACGTGGCCGTGGTCGCCGACGACCGCTGGACGGACGTGCTGCGCGTTGTGCGGCATCTTCGCGCCCGCGGAAACCGGACGCAGTTTGACCTGAAGGGCGGGGGCCTGAAGCGGCAACTCAAGCGCGCGGGAGACAGCGGCGCCCGTTGGTGCGTCATTGTCGGCGACGAACTCGACGCCGGCAACGTGGCTGTCCGGGACATGGCCAACAGCGACCAAACCGTCATTCCGCTCGATGCACTCGGAGGATGAGTCCTGATCCGGCGCCATGGCCAACCGACAGGTCATCTACGAAGCCGCCTTCGAGGACTACCTTCGGGCGAGGGGCGTGCCGTACGTTGCCGTGGACGAGGCGAAGAAGGCGCTCTTTGCCGGGGTGCGGCTGAAGAGCTTCGATTTCGTCGTCTATTCGGGCCGCGGGCCGAATCTGCTTGTGGATGTCAAGGGCCGGCGGTTCCCTTACGAGCGCCGAGGCACACGCCGGTACTGGGAGAACTGGGTGACGCGAGAGGACTTGGCCAGCCTCAAGGAGTGGGAAGGCGTTTTCGGCAAAGGTTTTGCGGGTCTCCTGGTCTTCTGCTATCATTTGGTCCGGCCGGACGAGGCTGGCAAGTTTCAGACTGTTCACGGCTTCCGTAGTGAACAGTTCGGCCTTGTGGGCGTCTATAGCAATGCGTACGCAGAGCAGGCAAGGACACGAAGCCGGGCCTGGGATACGGTATCGCTGCCGGCGGCGCGGTTCCGGAGACTGCGGCGGCCCGTCACGGCATTCTTCTAGGCCGTCGGGCCGAAAGGGGAGAGTGATGAGCAAGCGCCAGTGGACGTGGTTGGGTCAAGTGGCCATGGTTGTGGCGATACTCTTGGTGGCCGGGGTTCTTGCACTGGGAGCCGGGGGGTTGCCGCCGAAGCGACCCGGCTACACGATTCCGAATATTGTGGCCTTGGTGATGGCACTCACAACGCTTGCCATCCCCTGCAAACGCTTTCGCCGAGCCTGATACGGGACTGCACACCTGAGGTGCCGCGCGACGCGCGGCCGGGAAGGAGACTGGCATGGACGCGAAAACAGTGGTAATCGTAGCATTGGTCGTCTCGGCACTGCTCCTCGGGGGCGTGGTGGCGAGCGGCCTGCGACCTCAGCCGGCGTACGGGCAGGGAGGTGTGTACAGCACCTACCAAGCGGTGACTGCCGAAGTCCGTGACGACATGGTGCAGTTCATCATCCTGGACTCGGCCTCCCGCCGGCTGATCTTCTACGAGTTCAACCCTGCCGGGAAGGAACTGCGGCCTGTGGACGGACGGCAGCTCCTGGCAGACTTCCAGCGGAAGCAGTAGATTCCCCCGGAACCGACGGATAAGGACCAACCATGAAGACCAGAGACATGATCCTGGTGGCGCTCATTGCCACCAACGCCGCTTTGGCCGCGGTCGCAGGGGCCTACCTGCTGGCGCAAGCCGAAACGCCTGCCTTTGCTGAGAGCCAGAGTCGGGCCGGCGACTACGTCATTGTTACTGGACCGATCTCATCGAGCCGCGAAGGCATGCTCGTCATCGACGTGGTGGCCCAGCGAGCCAACTTCTATGCGCCCAAGCCTGGAACGACAGGCGGGGGCACGCAGTGGGAGTTGCTGGCCGTCCGCCGCCTGAAGGAAGACTTCGGCGCGGGCCGCTGACGACCGGCCAAAACCATGGCGATGTCACCTGAGGCCTGTGCTGCGCGCGCCCGGGTAGGGCCCCCGCTCGGTCGTGACGAGGCCTTGAGCCTCCTGGCAGACGTTGGCCGCGATCCTTGGCCGCTCTTGGCTGCTGCCCAGCGTCTGACGTTGGAGCGGAAGGGGCGGCGCGTACACCTGTGCAGCATTGCGGCTGTTACCCTGGGCGGGTGTGGCGAAGATTGCCATTGGTGTGCCCAGAGTGCCCGGGCAGCCCCCGGTGTCCTGCCGCGAGGTCTGCCGCCGCTCGAGGATCTCGTGGCACAGGCGCGGGAGGCGGCCGGCCATGGAGCGAGTCACTTCGGCTTGGTCTCCAGCGGCTGCCGCCTTGGCATGCAGGATCTCGACCGTGTTCTGGAGGCAGCGGTTGCCATCCAGGCGGAGGCGGGGCTCAGGGTGTGCGCGAGCTTCGGCCAATTGCGGCCACATGACTTGGCGCGCCTGCGCGGTGCTGGCATCAGCCGATACAATCATAACCTCGAGACGTCTGAGAGGTTCTTCGCGTCTGTCTGTACCACACACGGGTGGCGCGACCGCGTCCGCACCGCCCGAGCCGCAACAGGAGCCGGACTGGAGCTATGTTCGGGCGGTCTTGTCGGCCTCGGCGAAACCGACGAAGACCGTGTCGACTTGGCTCTGGCCGTCAGGGACCTTGGTGCGACGGTAGTCCCGATCAACGTACTGAACCCGATTCCCGGGACACCGCTGGGGGACGCACCACGTCTGGCGCCTCTCAAGATCCTGGCGATCATCGCAGTCTTTCGGTTGATGATGCCGGACGTGACGCTCAAACTGGCAGGTGGCCGCGAGTTCGGCCTCGGCACGCTGCAACCGCTGATGTTCGCTGCCGGTGCGGACGCCTGTATGGTCGGCGACTACCTCACCACGCCCGGCCGGTCCGTGGAGGACGACCTCGCCATGCTGCGGGACCTCGACCTCGAACCGGCCGGGGCCGACCATGGCTGAACAAGAAGCCATCGCCATAACGGGCTTGGGGCTCGTTCTTGCTACGGGGCGGGGAAGAGCCAGCGCCGACGCAGTCTTCGCCGGCCGGTCTGCGGTCAATCGTCTGGACGTTGAGGGCTTTCCGAACGCCGTCGGGGCCGCTTGCCGCAGCTTCGCCCCGCCAGACGGAACGCAGGGCTGCGACCGTGCTGTTTCCTTGGCCGCCGACGCGGCAGACCAAGCTTGGGCCGAGGCGGACCCCTGGCGTGTGCCATCGGAACGAATTGGTGTCGTGTTCCCACTGAGCAAGGGTGGCATCCCTACCTTGGCTGCCTGGGCGACGCAACCGGGGCAGGGGGGATGGGCGAACGCCCTGCCGGATGCAGCCGCGCGGTGCGTCGCAGACCGGTTAGGTGCCCGGGGACCAGTACTTGCTCCCGTGTCTGCCTGCGCATCAGGCGGTCACGCGATGCTCTGGGCGGCACGGTTGCTAGGACGAGGTCACGCGGACATTGTGGTGTGTGGGGTGGCCGAGGCATCGCTGCACCCACTCATACTCGGTTCCTACAGCCGAATGGGCGTCTTGGCACACCCCGGCAGTGACCCTGCTGCGTGTGTCCGTCCGTTCTCCGCATCACGCCGCGGCTTTGCCCTCGGTGAAGGTGCAGCAGCACTGGTCCTGGAGCGAACTGGGGGAGCGGCAAGGCGCGGCGTTTCGGTCCTCGCAATGCTGGTCGGCTGGGCCTCTGGATCTCACGCAACCAGCCCTACGGCTGTTGAGGCCAATGGGGCCAGTGAAGCGCGGGTTGCTTCACTGGCCTTGGGGCGGGCACGCGTCGCCCCATCGGAAGTGGACTTTGTGGCCGCTCACGGAACGGGCACGCCTGCCGGCGACCTGGCTGAAGCTCGTGCCATCCACGGAGCGCTCGGTCCAGCGGCAGGGCAGGCCTCTGTCGCCTCCACAAAGGGAGTCCACGGGCATCTGCTGGGAGCTGCGATGGGCGTCGAAACGGCACTGGCAGTCCTCGCCATCGAGCGGCAGTCCGTTCCGCCAACTGCGAACCTTACGGACCCCGATCCGGCGATCGGTCTGGACTGTACGCCGCTTGTGGCCCGGGCACGGCCTGTCCGGCACGTGCTCAAATTGGGCACCGGATTTGGTGGGCACACCGTCGCGTTGGTGTTGGCCGCGCCCAACTGAGTGTACCACCCTCGGTTTCTTGGACACTGGACTGACGGTAATCATGCCGCAACCTCCAGCGTGGAGCAAGCCTCTTTTCGGGTCTGGGCCGGGGTGCGGTAGCCGAGACGCTCCGGGATGCGGTGTTCGTTGTAGAGCCGCTTGAACTCCAGGAGCGCCTGGCGGAGGTCCTCGACGGTCTCGAAGGTGCGGACCCAGAGGAGGTTTTCCTTGAGGGTCCGGATGAAGCGTTCGGCGCAGCCGTTGCCCTGGGGTTCGCGGACGAAAGCGGGGGAGCTGGTGATGCCCAGGAACCGCAGCTCCGCCTGAAAGTCGTCCGAGAGGTGAGCTTGTCCCCGCAAACTGGGCGCTGCTTTAAGGTGGAATCGTCTCCGGA
>CAYNLG010000020.1:0-49073 GCA_964397995.1 uncultured Anaerolineales bacterium | reverse complement strand
TGGGCCATGCGGACGAGCGTTGGGTACACGACGCTTTCGCCGTGGGGATGGTAGTTGCCCGAGGTGTCGCCGGCGATCTTGGCGCACTTGCGGAAGTGACTGCGCGGGCCCAGGTTCAGGTCGTTCATCGCGACCAGGATGCGCCGCTGGCTGGGCTTGAGGCCGTCGCGGACGTCGGGAAGGGCCCGGCTGACGATGACGCTCATGGCGTACGTCAGGTACGAGTCCTTCATCTCCTCTTCGATGAGAAGGTCTTCGATATGTTCGTGCTGATTGAGCCGGCTCAACCGGGTCTCCTTCCGGCCGGAGGCGTGATGCGCAAGTCCTTGTTTTACATGGACTTAGACGGTGCCGGCGCGGCCCCGTCATGAATCAGGGCAGGATAGCAGACGGCCCCCGGTTTGGCAACAGAAAACGGCCCCGAAACGCCCTCAAAAAGGGCATATTCGGGCAGTCGGTCGCTTCTGCGGTGTGGGCGAAGAACGGCATATCCACGCCACCCGCTACTGTGCCGGCCCGGTCGCGCTTGAACGGCTCGGGGCGCGGCGTTGCGATGGTCCGGGCGACCGGGAGACCGACCATGCGACTCGTCGTGAACTGGATCTTCGATGCCGAGTATGGCGGCTACGTGGCCGACGTGCCGGATGGGAGGTCGCGCGTCAAAAGGGAAGCAATGCTATCCCGGCTGAACGTGGTCAGCCGAACCTTGTGATTCCGATGCACCGCACGGTTGCCCCCTTCCTGCTGCTGAGCCAAGTGCGCCGTGCGGGACTCACGGTCGAGGAATTCTCCGCGCTGCTCTGAGGTTCGGCGACGCGCTTCCCGGTCGCCGCCTGACCCGCACCGACCACCACATCGCGCGCGAGTCCCCCTACGCCTCCAGACAGAACGCCACGACGTCCGCCAGCGGCCCTTCGGCCACGCAGATCACCGTGTCGGCCCCGCCGTAGTAGACGCGGAGCACGTCGCCCTCTTCCAGCGTGGCGGCGCACGGGAAGACCACGTTCGGTACGTCGCCGACCCGCTCGTAGACCTCGGTCGGGGCGAGCAGATACCGCGCCGGCCTCGCCCGCACCTTCCATGGCTCCTCCAGGTCCAGCAAGATCGCCCCCGCGCAGTAGACCAGGCCCTGGGCGGTGGTCCGGACGCCGTGCGTGATGCAGAGCCACCCCTCGTCAGTTCGGATGGGCGGGGCGCCGGCGCCGACCTTGTGGCTGTCCCAGCCGTAGCCGGGTTCCATGACGTGGCGGAAGCGGCCCCAGTGGACGAGGTCCGGGCTCTCGGCGTACCAGATGCCGGCGGGCAGGTCGCGGGCCGAGCAGAACGGCCGCTCCAGCCGCACGTACTTGCCGCCGATCCGCTCCGGGAAGAGGACGGCGTTGCGGTTGTGCGGCACGGCGGGGTTGCCGAGTTGCTCGAAGGTCTGGAAGTCGTCGGTGACGGCGAGGCCGATGACCTGGCCCCAGCGGGTGCCGTTGGCGTAGAAGATGTAGTACCGGCCCTCCAGCTCCGTGATCCGCGGATCGTACGTGTGGCCGCCCGGGCCGAAGTCCGGGTCGTCGCACGCCAGGGTAACCGGCTCGGGGTCGATCTCCCAGTCGAGGCCGTCGCGGCTGCGGCCGGTGTGCAGGCGGCTGAGCTGGTTCTGGTGTTCGATGCGGAAGAGGCCGTCGTAGGCGCCGCCCCGGCGGACGACGGCGCTATTGAAGATCGAGTTGCAGCCGCCGGGTACGTCCTCGGGGACGAGGATCGGGTTTCCTTCGAAGCGCGTCAGGACGGTCTCGCAGGCCATGGGGGGCTCCTCTCTCCGGGCTGAGGGGCGTGGGCGGCCCCGCGTTCGCCTCCATCGTAGCCGGCCCGGCCGCCTCCGACAAGCGCCGCGCGGGGCGATTGCATCCGCTGGCCAACCTGCTAGAGTGGCCGCCTCGATGGCCGAACCCCCGAAGGAGCCACGATGAACCTGGGTGCACAGTACTACCGGGCGCCGTTCCCGAACGCCCGGTACTGGGACGACGACTTTCGCCGCATGCGCGACGCCGGCCTCAACACGGTCCAGCTCTGGGTCCTCTGGGGTTGGGTCGAGGCGACGCCCGGCCGATTCGACTTCGACGACTACGACCGCCTGGTCGATCTGGCCGCCAAGAACGACCTGCGCGTGGTTCTCTCGACTATCGCCGAGATTCAGCCGCCGTGGATCGAGCGCGAGATTCCCGGCTGCGCCCTCGTCGACAGCGACGGGCGGCCGGTCGCGAGCGTCAACCGCGGCGAGACGCACTTCGGCGTCACGCCCGGGGGCTGCACGGACCACCCCGAGGTCTGGGGCCGCATGCGCGCCTTCCTCGAAACCGTGGGCGAGCGGTACCGCTCGGCGCCGAACCTGGTCGGATGGGACGCCTGGAACGAACTGCGGTGGAACGTGCATGCCGACGCCCGCGTCTGCTACTGCGAGCACACGCTGCGCGCGTTCCGGCGCTGGCTGGACGAGCGTCACGGCGGCCTCGACGGCCTGAACGCCGCCTGGGTCCGCCGCTACGCCGACTGGGCCGACGTCCAGCCCGGGCGCAAGCCCAACACGCCGTACACCGAGCACATGGCCTTCGGTCACTTCCTCACGCACCGGGCGGATGTCCACGCCCGGGCCCGCTACGAGGTGCTCAAGGGCCTCGATCCCGACCGCCTGGTGACGGTGCACGGCCCGGCGCCGTCGATTCAGATCGGCGGCAGCCCGACCAACCATGCCCTGAACCGCGGCAACGACTGGTTCATGGCCGACGCCTGCGATGGGGTGGGCACGTCGAGCTTCCCGAAGTGGTTCGGCCTGGACGACGCCGACTTCGGCGTCCGCGTCGAGGCGGTCCGCAGCGCCGCGCGCGGCAAAGCCGTGTGGCTGAGCGAGGTCCAGGGCGGCCGCGCGTCCGCCGGCTTCGACGTCCACGAGCCGGTCGACCCGCGGAGCCAGCAGCGGTGGATCTGGAACGGCCTCGCCTGCGGGGCCGACACGATCCTCTTCTGGTGCTGGCGCGACGAGGTTTTCGGCCGCGAGTCCGCCGGCTTCGGCCTCAGCGGTGCCGACGGCCTGGCCGAGGCCCGCCTGGCGGCCATGCGCGAAACCGGCCGCGCCTTGGAGGCCCACGCCGATCTCCTGGCCGCCTACCGGCCCGACGAGGCCGAGGTGGGCTTGATGTTCAGCCCGCAGAGCTACTACCTGCACTGGGCCCGGGAAGGCAGCGCGTGGCGGGCCGCCGACAGCCTCCAGGGCTATGCCAAGGCCCTGACGCGCCGTTCCGTGCCGTACCGGTTCGTCGAGGAGGCCCATCTGGACGACCTCGCGGGCCTGAAGCTCCTCATCCTGCCGCGCTGCCTCGTCACGGACGCGGCCCAGGAGGAGGCCCTTGCGGCCTTCGTGCGGGGCGGGGGGACGTTGCTCGTGGAGTCCGAGTGCGGCGCCTTTGGCTCAAACGGCCTGTACCGCTATCCCGAGGACCGGTTCCTGGCGGCCCTGACGGGGTCGGCCGAGATCGGCCGCCGCACCCTCGCCGAGCCGTCCGTCCGCGTGACCCTCGGGGGCGAGGTGTTCGACATCCCGGCGGCCCAGTGGCTCACGCCCTGGCCGCGCGACGCCGGCACTGTCCTGGCCGACGGCAAGGACGGGGCCCTGATGGTGGCGCTGCCGGCGGGCGAGGGCCGCGTCGTCGCCTCCGCGACGTACTTCGGCGAGAGCTATTGGAAGGCGCCGACGGCGGCGCTGGAGGGGTTCCTGGCCGGACTCGCGGACGAGGCCGGCGCCGTGCCGCCCGTCCGCGCCCTGGAGCCCGAGACGACCGACGACGCCTTTGTCTACCTGCGGACGGGCTCGGCCGGCGCCGAGCGGCTGGTCTTCGTCTTCTTCCCGGAGGGGGCGCCGCGGGTGCGGCTGGCGCTCGCGCCGGACGTCTTCACAAAAGGCACCGCCCGCGACCTGGTCACGGGCGGCACGGTATCGGTCGAAGAGGCGGGTGGGTCACGCGATCTCACACTCGAGGCCCCGCCGATGGGGTACGCGGTCCTGGCCGGCTAGGCCCGGCCGCGCTCACGCCCCGGTGTCAGGGCTCGGCTTCGCTGTCGATGGTGCCGACCGGCTCGGCGGCCGCGTCGGGCTTCAGCGGCCACGCTTCCTCACGGTCGAGGCAGGCGAGGGCGGCCTCGACGACGGCTTCGTTGAAGACGCGGCCGGCGCCGCTCTGGAGTTCGGCCCGCATGGCCTCCGGCGACAGGGCCTCGCGGTACGGCCGCGGGCTCGTCATCGCGTCCATCGCGTCGGCCACCGCCAGAATCCGCGCCCCCAGCGGGATCGCCTCTGCGCTCAGCCCGTCCGGGTAGCCGCGCCCGTCCGGCCGTTCGTGGTGGTGGCGGATCAGCGGCAGCGTCGGCTTCAGGAACGGCAGGTCGGCGACGATGCGGCAACTGACGGCCGGGTGCTGCATCACCAGGGCCCAGTCGTCCAGCGTCAGCGAGCCGTTCTTGAACAGGACCTCCTCCGGGACGCCCGTCTTGCCGAGGTCGTGGAGCAGGCCCGCCCGTTCGATGTTCTGGACGGCCTTCTCGTCGAGGCCCATCTCGCGGGCGATCCCGACGGCGTACTCCGTCACGCGGACGCTGTGGCCGTCGGTGTACGGGCTGTTGCCTTCCAGCCGCTTGACCAGGTTCGTGAGCCCGTCGACGAGGGCCTCCTGGTTCTGGCGCGTGATCTCTTCGACCTCCTTGTGGAGCGTCTGGATGACCTCGCTGTCGCCGATGAGCGGTTCGACGGTCCCCCCGTGGACGTCGTTCCACGTCACGACGCGGTTGCCCCCGAGGCCCTTGGCGGCATAGAGGGCCTCGTCGGCGCGGCTGATGATGTCCTGGACGGAGAGGGCCTCGCCGGGACGGAGCACTGTCACGCCGAAGCTCGCCCGGATCGGAATCTCCGTGCCCTCGAAGTCCACCGGGCTCTCGATGACCAGCTGCTTGAACGCCGTCGCCACTTTGACCGTCGCGTCCAGGTCCGCCTCGGGCAGCACCACCAGGAACTCCTCGCCGCCGTACCGGGCGACGATATCGCTGGCGCGGGCGCGCTGCTTCAGCACCCGGGCCACCTGCGCCAGCACCAGGTCCCCGGCGTGGTGCCCGTAGGTGTCGTTGACCGGCTTGAACCGGTCCAGGTCGATCATCACCACCCCGATGGGCTGGTAGGTGCGGCGGCAGCGGGCGATCTCGCGCTGGACCTGCAGGGTGGCCTGGCGGCGGTTCACGAGTCCCGTCAGGAAGTCCGTGGCCGCGACCCGCTTCAGCTCCTCGTTGGCCTTCTCGAGCTCCGCCTTGGCGCTCTCGAGGCTGGCCTGCATCTCGCGGTGCTCGGTCATGTCGTGGCCGAACTGGACGACGTGCGTCCCGTGCCCCTCGTCGTCGGTGCACAGGTTGCTCGTCCACGAGATGATGCGGCGTGCGCCGTCCTTCGTCAGGATCGGCCCTTCCAGGTAGTCGATCGGGCTGTCGGCCTTGTCGCGGATGTGGGTGAAGTGGGCGACCGCCCAGTCCTTGTCGTCCGGCGGCACGAGCAGGTCGATGTACGGCTTGCCGACGACCTCGTCGCGCCGATAGCCGCTGATCTTCTCGGCCCCGCGGTTGAACATGGTGATGCGGCCGTCGGCCAGGGAGACGCCGACGATGAAGACGTCGCTCGTCTCGATGATGCCCTGGACGAAGTCGCGCTCGTGCTTCAGCGCCTCCTGGACCTGCTTCAGCGACGAGATGTCCTTGGCGATGCCCAGGAACCCGAGCTCGGTCCCGTCGTCGGCCCTCAGGTCGCTCACGGTCAGGAGCGCCGGGAACGTCGCCCCGTCCTTGCGGCGCATCTCGATCTCCCGCTCGAACGAGCCCTGTTGCCGCACCGCCTGGAAGACCGTCTCGGCGTCGTGCCCGCGGCCTTCGGGGTGGAGGTCGGCGACATGCATCCTGCCGTTGACCTCGTCCGGCGACCAGCCGAAGACGTGCGTGCCGCCCGCCGAGTACGACGTGATCCGCCCGTCGGTGTCGCAGACGATGATGCAGTATTCGCTGGCGCAGTTCAGGACGGCCTGGAGCTTGGCCTCGTTCAGCCGGACCTCGGCCAACTGGTGCCGCTCGTGGTCGAGCGCTTCCTTGGCGTGACGGCCGGAGTCGTAGACGTCCCGGACCCAGAAGAAGACGCCCACGAAGATGGCGATGTACCCGCTCCCGTGCAGGTACACGCTGGGCCAGTCCAGGGCCTCGACCGAGGCGATGGCCCGTACCAGCGTCGTGGCCTCAGCCAGCGCCAGCAGCGACACCCCCGCCGCCAGCGTGATCCAGGTCCGCTTCCGCGTCGGCGTCCACCGCTTCCAGAGCGGCAGCAGCGCCAGCGCCCCCACGACGACGATCAGCCGAATCAGCGTGCCGGAAATCACCCAGGTGCTCACGGATGTGCCTCCCCCCATCCCGTTTCAGCGCGACCGCGTCCCTGTTCGGATACGGTGGGGCAGAGACCCCTCGGCCCTGCCTCTTCAGGTCGCCCCTGTTATCGGCGCGTAAAGCCAGGGGCATTAGGTAAACTGGGGAAGCCGGGCACGGCCCGAATCCGCCCTCACGGCCCCTTCCGGGGCGATTCCAGCACCACCGGCCCGACCGGCGACGACGCGCCGCGGCCGTCGTCATGACTGTCAATCGCGACGACGCGATACCTGCATTGCCGCCCTGTCGGAGCGGTGAAATCAATCCACGCCTGGGGATTCTTCGGGTGTCCTTGGCTGTGTCGCGGGCGGTACGCGATCGTCCGCCACGGGCCGCCGTCGATCTGCCGGTCCACCCGGAAGCCGATCTCCTCCTGGGAGGCGTCTGTCCAGGTGATCCGCACGGCGTCGCCGTCGTACGCCTCGGCCGTGACGTCTGCCGGGGGCGTCAGCCCCTCGGCCGGCCCGCCCAGGATCGCGTCCGTCGGCCGCCGCCCCCCCGTCTTCTCGTCCTCGATGCCGTGGACTTTGCTCGCGCCGGTCGGCACGAAGGCCGCATCGATCACCGGCGTGCCGCGGCTGGCGAGGGCGCCGATCGCCCCCGGCAGCCGGTTCCAGGCGATCAGCGCGCCGTACATCGGGGCCGCCCACGGCCCGATGTATCCCGGCTCGCCCTCGGCGGCGTCCTCGTGCCGATTGTACGTCGCGGTCCACGACTGCCACGGCGTCCCACCCCACAGCTGGCAGAGGATGGCCTCGCCGTCGTTGCCGGGGTCGCTGCCGAGGGGGCCGAAGGCGTTGTCATGAACCCAGACGTTCTGCCCGGCCAGGTCGAACCCGCGGGACAGGTTGTCGCTGCATTCCCCGCCGAACCGCGTCCCTCCGCCGCGGCTCTGGAGGTACCCGTCCATCGTCAGCACCCACGTGCCGCGCGGCCCGTAGACCTCGTCGCCGCTCCGCAGGTACTCGCGCTCGCCCATGTTGCCCTCGAGGGTGACCCACGTGCCGCTCACGCTGAAGCTCTTGTGCCCGTGGTTATAGACCCGGTTGTCGCGCACCACCACGCCGGGCAGGTAGTAGCCGTCGGAGGCGCGACCCATGGGGTCGTCCTTCGTCTGGCGGAGGCCGTCCTTGTTGACGTCGATGCCGATCTGCTTGCCGTAGTCAAAGAGGACCGGCGTGTCGGGGTAGATCTTGCCCCAGTCGCGGCGCGACGTCTCCTGGGTGTCCTGGCTGTAGATGAAGGAGCGGTCGCTCTTCGGCGCGAGGTTGTTGGCGACGAAGACGCGGCTGCCCGTGATGCCGATGCGGGCGCCGTACTTGTGGGTGTGGAACGAGTCCGGGCCCGCGCCCATGTCGTGGGTGTCGGTCGAGACGGCGGCGTCCTCCAGGACGCAGCCGAAGACAAGGCGGCCGCTCCCCGCGCCGCGGTAGCTCTTCAGCCCCCACCGCGCGCCGCTCAGGGCGTCCAGCGGATGGGTCCCGTCCGGCACGCGGCTCTTCCACGCCTCCTTCGCCTTCGCCCGGATGAGCAACTCCAGCGGCATGAACCGTTTCTCGGGCGGCATGAACCGGGCGGCGTCGGCCCACGTCTCCGTCCATGCCAGCTCCGGCCCGAAGTAGACCACCGCCCCGACGAGGCGCACCCAACAGAGGCCCACGTCGTGGACGTCGGCCAGGCCGCCCATGCTCGCGGGCCGTTTCAGGCCCACCAGGTTCCAGTCCCGCGGGATCGCCCCCGGCTCCAGCATCGTGCCGCGCACCTCGCCTGTGACCGGCGCCTCCGGGAAGCGCTCGCCCGCGAACGTCGCCGTGTACGTGCCGGCCAGCTCATCGCCGTCGCGCCGGACGCGGACGTCGTAGACGACCGAGGCGTCCTCCCACCGGTTCTCCCGCGGTGGAGGAGCGAGTGCGACGGTCGTCCGGATCCGCCACGTGCCGTCCTCGGCCGACGTTTCGGCGGGGACCACGTAGTGCCGCTTCGTGAGCGCCGGGTCGTGGGCAACCACCTCGACGTTCGGCGTGCCGCCTTCGAGGCGGAACGCCAGGGTCACGTCGCCGCTCGCGGTGCTGCCCACGCGTTGCCACCGCATGCCGCCCTCGAGGGTGAGCCGCGCCCGCTCGCGCTTCGGCCGCATCCCGAACACGAACGTGGTCTGCAGCGGCAAGAACCCGTCGGTGGCGTCGGGGCTGGTCACCGGGGTTGCCCCGCGGAGGACCACGCCCGAGGGCAGCAGCAGGCCGCGCCCCCGAGGTCCGTCGGCCGGCATGTCCGAGAAGTCGTAGACGCCGGGCGGGTAGTAGAGCACCCCGCCGCCCCGGGCGGCCAGCGCGTCGCGGGCCTCTTCAAATGCCTCGAACGCCGACCGGCCACGCCCGAGGACCTCCATGTCGACCACGCGGTCCCAGAAGATGCGGTCCGTCCACGCGGGGTACCCCTCGGGTCCGCTGTAGTACGTGGCCACGGGGTTGTCGGTAGGCGGCCCGGCGGGCGCCGCGGTCGGCCCGGCGGAGGGCGCGCCGCACGCGCCGGGCGTCAGCGTGGTCAGGAGCAACAGGGCGCGAAGGAGCTTCCTCACGGCCGCGTCTCCTCCGGTCGTTTGATCCGCTGGCGGATGAGCCAGTCGGGAATCCGCCCGAACGGGTAGCCGGTGTTCGGGACGAACAGGCCGATCTCGCCCTGGAACCGGTCGAGGTCCAGCTCCGTGCCCGCCAGCGCGAGCAGCGCCTTCCCGCCGCGCGTCACCGTCACGTACGTCGTGCCGGGGTCCTCGTCGATGCCGCCCGCGAAGGTGACGGTGGTCTCGCCGACCCGCACGCCGCCCGGCACCGCCTCCATCTCGGGCACGGGCGAATCCTCGTACCGACCGAGCCAGCTCCGGACGTCGGCGTGGGTCGTGCCGCTGACGGGGCCCGCGGCCGCCACGCCGTCAAACGTGCCTTCGTATCGGCCGGCCACGTCCGGGGCCTTCGGCGACAGGTGCACGGTGTACGTGCCCTTGGCGAAGCCCTCGCGGTGCTCGTCCAAGGCCGCCACGTCCAGCTTCACGCCGCCCTCGACCGCCGTGGCTCGGCAGAGCCGCCCGTCGGCGGAGCCGTAGTCGGGGATCATGACGGCGGCGTTCGGGCAGAGCCGCCCGCCGTCGGTGTCGAGCGTCACGAGGAGGTCGTGGGTCCGCTCCTTTGTCCGGCCGCGCCCGTCGGTCAGGGTGTACCGGACGGCGTCCTCGAGGCGGAGTTCGGTCTGGTCGACGGCCTTGGGCGTCCGGGGGTAGAGGACGGTGATGAACTCGCCGGTGCGGCCGGAGATGCTGAGGCGGACGCCCTTGGTGGCCTCGTACCGGCCGACCGTGTGGGCCCAGTCGTGCCGCCCGAACGCGAAGGCGTCCGGCTTCGCGACGAACAGGCGCAGGCCGTCGAAATCGACCGCGCGGCCTTGGTGCTCCGCCGTCTCCCCGACGACGTGCAGGCAGTAGTGGGCCTGGAGGTCCGGCCCGGCGTACTGGTCGCGGATCACGAAGAAGTCCTGCGGGTCGCCCTTGACGAAGACGATCGTCCGCCGGTACGCCAGGTTCGGCTCCAGCGGCACTTGGGGCCATTCCCGGTCCCAGTCCTCGGGCGGGTAGCGCTTCCTGTAGCGGAGCCGCTCGCTCTCCACCTGGCCGACGGCCACGTCGACCGTCTCGGACGTCTTGAAGCCGATGACGCGCTCGTAGCCGTCCATGTTCGCGTAGGGCATCTCGGGCGTCGAGAACGCGACGCGGTTGTGCATGTGCTCCTGGCCGGGGCGGCGCTTGTAGCTCGCGTGGTGGTCCACCGCCAGCGGCATCGCGTTCGCGCAGTAGTGGATCGCCAGCGAGTCGCCGTGATAGTGCCCCCGGTTCGGGCCCGACTTGAAGGCCAGGTACGTTTCGCGCGGCGTGCCGCGCCGGTGGTGGAACACCACGCCGAAGCCCTGCAGTTCCTCGGTGGGCAGGGGCTCGGCCTTGTAGCCGGCCAGCTTGTCGCCGAAGAGGTACGGCGGGTGCGTGTCGCCCCCGGGATGGTAGCCCCGCCGCCCGGGCTCGAGCGGTTGCGACAGGTGCTTCAGGAATCGGTCGGCGGCGCCCTTCCGCCCGCCGCCCACGTAACCCATGGCGTAGGACTGGTACCCCGGGCACTCCTGGCCCGCCCCGCTCGGAAGCGTGACGGAGTGGTAGACGTCCTCCCAGGCGCGGCTGTCGGCGAGGGCCTGGAGTTCCTTGTACCGCGGGTGGTCCTTGAACTTGCCCGCCGACCGGATGGGCCCGCGCAGCAGGCTCGTGTAGAAGTTCGGGTTCTCCGGCGACCAGAAGAGCCAGTACGACCCGAAGAAGTCGTAGTGCAGCATGACCTGCATCGCGACCATCTCCTGGAGCCGCGTCGAGGCGCCGTACCCGCCGTGCGACCCGCCCAGGAACCCGCGCCGCATCCCCACCGGGTTGATGCTGGCGGGCCAGGCCGGCTTGCCGCCGACCGCCGCCGCGTCGCCCGGCCAGTCGGTGATGTACTCGTGCAAGACGATGTCCAGCGGCCGCCACCCGTACCGGAAGACGTAGTCGCCCGCGACGCAGGTGCGGCGGACGCGGGGCTCGTCGCCCTCGTTCTTCGGCGGCTCGACCGTCTTGCGGGTCTCCCACGGTGTCTTCTCGCCCGCCACCAGCAGCCAGTGCCGCTGCCCTTTCCACGTCGGGCACCGAAGCCCCGCGTAGTCGCCGGACTCGCGGGCCTTGACGGCGATCTTGTTGTTGTGCGGCCAGAACCAGCGGCTGGCGCGGCACACCAGGGCGCCCACGGCGAACCGGTCGTCCAGCGCCAGGAACATCCACCCGTCCTCGTAGTGCTGGTTCCATCGCGGCACCAGCCACATGAGCGTGTCGCCGAGGCGCGGGTCGTACTCCCGGTACCGGCGGTGGAGGGCCTCGGGCGACCAGCCGAGCGGCTCGAACGTCGTCGGCCACATCGCCTCGTTCTTCGGCTTGCCGGCCGCCCCGCCGAAAATCTGGCAGTCCGCCCG
This sequence comes from uncultured Anaerolineales bacterium, assembly GCA_964397995.1. Lineage (GTDB taxonomy): Bacteria > Planctomycetota > Phycisphaerae > FEN-1346 > FEN-1346 > CAYNLG01. Next base: position 37,553 of record CAYNLG010000020.1, on the reverse strand, counting down.
GTCGGCGCCCCAGCCGTCGGTCAGCGCCAGCTCCCACCAGTCTCCCGGGTCCATCTCGTGTGACTCGTCGATGATGATATGCGGCGTACCCGGTTGGAGCGTCACCGTGACCTCGGCGAACGAGGGCGTCTTGCCCCAGAGGCCCGCGGTGCCCTCGAAGGCGTACCGCAGGCGGACGCGCCCGAAGACGGTTCCGTCGCCGACAACCTCCGCCTCCAGGCCCGTGCACCGCCGCGCGGTGTGCCAGAACGAGCGCCCGACCCACCGGCCGTCCGGCAGCCGCACCCCCGCGACCGGCCCCGCCTGGTCCTTGGCCGCGCCCCCCGCGCCGCCGGCCGGCACCTTCACCGCCAGGACGTCGCTGGCGAGGAGGATGTGGTCGCCCTCGCGCGACACCCGGACGAGCGGCTCCGCCTTCGGCGGCGTGCCGGGCTTGACGGTATACGTGGCGTCCTCGCCGGGTGCGAGCGTGGTGGCCACCCAGATCCACCGCCGCCCGTCGATTGTCTCGACCTGATACCCGACCGGCTTCCCGCCCGTTTCCACGACGAAGGGCCCGTCGGGGACCTCGACGTCCAGGCGCACCGGCTCGTTCCCGTACGAGACGTCCGTCGGGTTGCGGACGGTCCAGCTCGAGGCGGCCGCACCGGACGCGGCCGGGGCCAGGACAAGGACAGCGAGGGCCAGGATGGCAAGACGGTGCATACGCGACTCCTTCAGGGGCTACCCACCTTAACCCGCCTCGGCCGCGCAGCGTACGCAAAACCGTCGTGGAGTTCGGAGCGGTACGCTGGGCACGGGGGTCAGAGCGACGCCAGCCGCGCCTCGATCCGCGACCAGTGCGTCCCTCGCCAGAAGAGCTTCGCGCACCGCTCGCACCGGTAGAAGGTCTCGCACCAGGCGAAGGTGCGCGGCGGCGTTTCGGGCTTGGCGGCGGCCTTGGGGATCTCCCGGAGGCGGCCCCCGCACGCCATGCACCGCGCCGGCTGGCGCGCGAGGCCGAGCACGCCGAACACCTGCCGCAGCGCCGCCACGGCGTCCGTGCCGGGAGCGATGAAGACCGACCGAACGCGCCCCGAGCGCACCGCCCCGTGCTTCAGGATGCCCGCATCGGACGTCAGAAGAACGCGGCCGTGGGCCAGGCAGCGCCGCACCAACTCGGTGTCGTCGATGCCCTCTTCCCAGGCGGCGTCGTAGCCGGCGGCGCGGAGCCACCGGGCGAGGCGACCCAGCATGGCATCGCACCAGAAGGCAGGGGCGTCGTCCGACGCCGGCGCGCCGGTCATGTCGCCGCCCGAAGCGATCGGCTCACCGCTCCTCGCGCAGGTCCCGCAGGTAGGTCCGCCACACCGCCTGGTCGTAGCCGAAGTCCTTGCCCGTGATCTTCCGCAGGGCCTCGCGGACCGCCGGCTGGGGGCCGACGAACTCGACGATGACCTTGCGGCCGGTGACGACCGGGTTCGAGACGCTGAGCACCGAGCCGGTCGTGATGGCCCCGATGACGGGGTCCCAGGCGACGGCGCCTTCGGCCACCACGGGGGTGGCGTCCTTGACGTAGGTGACGACGCGGCCGACGGCGATGTAGGCCCCGGAGCCGCTGCTGCCGCCCCCCGCGCGGGCCGGCGCCTGCATCACGCGCGACTCGCGGGCCTTCAGCACCTCGATCAGCGCCGGCACCGCCGACCAGCTCTTCAGTTCCCCCAGCGCGTAGGCCGCCCGGTTCCGCGCGTCCTTCCGCCCCCGCAGCGCCCGCAGGAACGGCGGATGGTGCGGCCCGTCGGCCCGGTACGTGAGCTGTTTCAGGCCGTACTGGTAGACGTCGGCGTCCGGCGTCGTCATGATCAGCGAGACCAAGGCGTCGCGGGCCTCCTGGCCGGGGATGGCGGCCAGCGCCTCGGCCGCCAGCTTCTGGCGCGGCGCCCCGCCGTCGGCCACCACCTGGGCGATCGGCGCCGCCGCCCCCGGGTCGCGCATCATCAGGACCCGCTCGCGGCCCTCGGCCCAAAGGTCCGGTACGTACGGGTGCAGGTACTCGCGCTCGATGGCCCGGAGCTGCTCGTAGAACTGACGGCGGCGCGCGACCTCCACCGTCGCGTCACTGCGGTGGACCCTGAACGCGACCTGGCTGGGGCGCAGGCCGTCATCCTCGGCGGCGGCCTCCGACGCCAGCGCCTCGCGCGCGGCCTCCATCTCCGGATCGAGCGCCAGGGCCTCCTGCCAGTGCTTCTCGGCTCGGTCCGCCAGACCGTGCGCTTCGCACCACGCGGCCAGCTCGGCGTGGCCGGCGGCCGTGGGGTCCATCGCGATGAGCCGGTCGTTGTAGGCCCGCATCGCCTCGGCTTCAGGCAGGGTCGTCTCGGCCAGAAGGGGCGCGGCCAGAACGAGGACAAGGGCGGCGGCAATCACAGGGCGGCGCATGGCGGCCTCCTTTCGGGACATCCTTTCCATTATACGCCCCGTGCCGCGCCGAACTTGACACAAAACGCGTCGAGCGCTCGCCCCGGGCGTGGCTACACGTCCATCGCGTCCATCTTGGCCGCCGTCGCCTTGACGTGCGCCACCGAGGCCCGGAAGGCCTCCCGCTGCGCGTCGGTCAGGTCGAACTCCAGGACGTCAAGCACGCCGCCCGCCCCCAGCCGCGCGGGCACCCCCACGAACGTGCCGCCCACGCCGTAGGTCTCGTCGCACCAAGCGGCACAGGGGAGGACGCGGCCCTCGTCGCGGAGGATGGCCTGGGCCATGTCGACCGCCGCCGCCGCCGGCGCATAGAACGCCGATCCGGTCTTGAGGAGGCCGACGATTTCGGCCCCGCCGCCCCGGGTCCGCTCAACGATGCCGTCGAGGACCGTCTCGGGCAGGAGACGCGGCAGCGGCACGCCGCCCACGCTGGAGTGCTCGACCAGCGGCACCATCGAGTCGCCGTGGCCGCCCAGCACGTAGGCTTGGACGTCCTTCGGGCTCGCGCCGGTTGCCTCGGCGATGAACGCCCGCATCCGGGCCGAGTCCAAAACGCCCGCCATGCCGACGACGCGGCTCACCGGCAGCGTGCTCACGCGATGGGCCAGCGTTGTCATCGCGTCCACCGGGTTCGAGACCACCACGAGCACCACGTCCGGGCTGACCTCGACCAGCGACCGCACCACCCCGGCCACGATGGCCGCGTTCTTGGCCAGCAGGTCGTCGCGGCTCATGCCGGGCTTGCGCGCGAGGCCCGCCGTGACGATGGCGACGTCCGACCCGGCCGTGGCGGCATAGTCCGTCGTCCCCGTCACGCCGTGGGCGAACCCGAGCAGCGGCGCCGCCTCGCGCAGGTCCAGGGCCTTGCCGGCGGCCAGGCCCTCGACCACGTCCACGAGGACGACGTCGCCCAGGTCGCGCTGGGCGGCCAGGAGGGCGGCCGTCGCGCCGACGTTCCCCGCCCCGACGATGGTGAGCTTCGGATGTGCCATGGACTCTCCCTCCAAAGGCTTCGGGCCCGCCGGCCCGACCGGGTTCACGAGCGGGGCGGATTATAGGCCCCCGGCCCGGGCGGCGAAAGGGAATCGGCGCAAGGGGCGGGAGGGGAGGGCGTCACCCCCGCGGGTGGTACTTCCGGTGGATGGCCTTCAGGCGGCTTTGGTCAACGTGCGTATAAATCTGCGTGGTCGCAATGTCCACGTGGCCGAGCATCTCCTGGACCGCCCGCAGGTCCGCCCCGCCCGCCAGCAGGTGCGTCGCGAACGAGTGCCTGAGCGTGTGCGGGCTCACGCGCGGGCTCGCGCCGACCCGGGCGGCGTACTTCTTGACGAGCCGCCACAGGCTCTCCCGCCGCAGCACGCGGCCCGTGTGCGTCAGGAACAGTTCCGGCCGCCCCCGGCGGTCGAGTTGCGGCCGCTCCTCGGCCAGGTACGCGTCGACGGCCTCGATCGCCCGCCGCCCCACCGGCACCAGCCGCTCCTTGCGGCCCTTGCCGAGGCAGCGGACGTAGCCGACCTCGCGGTTCAGGTCCTCCAGCCGGAGGCCCCCGACCTCCGACGCCCGGGCCCCCGTCGCGTAGAGCATCTCCAGCACGGCCCGGTCGCGCAGCGGCCAGCGGTCGTGACCCGCTTCCGGGGCCGCCAGCAGCCGGTCCACGGTCCCGGTGTCCAGCACCTCCGGCAGATGCTGCCACAGGCGCGGGCTCTCCAGGGTCTCGGTGACATCGCGCTCCAGGACCGCCTCGGCCGCCAGGAACCGGAAGAACATCCGCACCGCCACCAGCGCCCGGCTGACCGTGGCCACAGCGCAGCCGCGCCGCTTCTCGGCCAAGAGGAAGTCGGTCACGTCCTTGGGGCTGATGCGGCCGAAATCGGGGGCGGCCTCCGCCCCGACGTGGTCCGCGAACCGCCGCAGGTCCCGCTGGTAGGCCTGGATCGTATTCACGCTCAGGCCGCACTCCACCGTCAGGTAGTCGAGAAAAGCGTCCACAGGGGTGGTGGCGGCTGAGATCACGGACCGGATCCCTTTCCAAGGCGCGGCGGGGGGACGCCTGCACAGGGCGCAGCGCCGGGCGGACTCATGGTCGGCCCATCCGGCTGCCGATACCATCGGCGGGGAGGGCCGCGCACCTTGAGCCGAAGTCCGATAACCTGCCGGCCCCCGGCGCCGCCGGCGGCCCCTCGGGCGGCCCGGAATAACCCCCCGCCGCCCGGCGTCCAACCGGCAGCCGGCCGTGCGGCCGGCGCCGCGAAAACACGCGAATCCGGGCCTCGAGCCCGAAGGAGCGAATCCAATTGCGGTTGACACGGTTCAGAGGGAGGGGTAGGGTACGCGGGCACCCCCCGCCTGGCAGAAGGATTCTGACGTGGGTCGGCTTGTACGCCTGTTGAAGGGTCGGTATGCGCTGCTCGTCTCGGCTGCCCTCGTGGCCGTGATAGCCCTAGGGGCTGCGCCGGGCGCGGCCCGGGCCGGGGTGGCCGACCCGGTCGACGAGCGGACGCCGGAAGAAAAGGAGCTGGCCCGTCTCCGGGACTTCCTCATGGGGCCGGAGCGGACCTTCGCCACCCGTCGTGATGCCGCCGAAGCCCTCCTCGAAAAGGACGCCGACCCCGCGCGGGGGGTCCTGGCCGAGGCGCTCACGGCGCCCTCGGAGGCGGCCCAGGCGGTGCTCGAGGCCATCGGGTCCCATGACGCCGGCCACGAGGTCTTCCTCGACCCGATGTTCAAGCTCCTGGCCTCCGACGACGGGGCCGTCCGCCGCAGCGCCGCCCTCGCCTTCGGCGCGTTCCACGGCGAGAAGCGCGTCCTGGAGGGCCTGACGGCGCTGGCGAAAAACGCCGAGGCGGCGCGGCCGGCGCGGCTGGCGGCGGTGGAGGCGCTCGCGCAACTCATCGACCGGCGCAGCGTCGAGGCCCTGGTCGAGGTCACCGCCGACGCCGACCAGCAGGTGGCCGTCGCGGCCGCCCTCGCCCTCAGCGACATGACCGGCCGCCGCGACCTCGGCACCGCGCCCGAGCGCTGGGCCGCCTGGTGGGACCACCACCGGCGCGAGCCCGAGGCCAAGTTCATCCGCGAACTCCTGCGCCACTTCCGCGGCGAACTCCGCCGCCGCGAGGCCGACCTCCAGTCCGCCGAGACCCGCATCCGCCGCCTTCTCGACGAGGTCTACGCCGTCGCCGACACCACCGAGAAGATCCGCCTCATCCAGCAGCACCTGAGCGACCCGCTGGCCGAGGTCCGGGCCGTGGCGGCGCGGCAGGCGACGGTGCTTGCCCGCGAGGTGCTGGCCGGCAACAACGGCGGCCGCGAAGCTGCCGAGGGCCTCATCTCCGCCCTGACGAAGCGGCTGGCCGACGACGCGTTCCAAGTCCGGGCGCGGGCGGCCGAGGGGGTGGCGGCCTGGCAGGAGACCTCGGCCGCCCCCACACTGCTGGCCCGCCTCGAGGCCGAGAAGGTGTCCGAGGTGCGGGCCGCCTTGGCCGCGGCCCTCGGCACCCTCAAGGTGACCGAGGCCGCCGGGGTGCTCGTCGAGATGCTCGCCTCGCCGCACCCGGCCGAGGTGGCACGTGCGGCCGGGGCGCTGGGGGCGATCGGCGACCCGGCGGCGGCCGGGCCGGGCGCGGTCGAGAAGGCCCTGAAGCCTCTGGGCGACCTGGTCCGCAAGGGCCAGGACCCGGCGGTCCGCGAGTCGGCGGCCCGGGCGCTGGCGAAGATCGCCCACCCGACCGCCGAGAAGGCCCTCGTCGAGGCCCTCGACGACCAGGCCGCCGCCGTCCGTTTCAGTGCCGCCCAGGGCCTTGGCAACCTGGAGACCCTCGAAAAGAAGACCCGCGACGCCCTGGCCGCCCGCCTGCAGGACTCCAACGAGAGCGTGCGGCAGGCGGTGGCGGCGACGCTGGCCCGGCGCGGCGGCGCGGAAGCCGCCGCCGCCCTGGCCGACCGCCTCAAGCCCGGGGCCGAGACGGACCCCGCCGTCCGCAACGCCCTCTGGGCGGCCCTGGAGACGATGGCCCGCGCGACCGGTGGTCCCGGCCTGGCCCGTGACCTGGGCGAACGCCTGGTCCAACGGGCCGGCCCCGAGGACCGTCAGCGCGCCGCCGCCTTCTTCGAGATCGCCCTGGAGAAGTACCCGCCGGCCGACGGCGCCAGCGCGGTCGTGCGTGAGCTGCGTGAGCGCCTGGTCGAGGCCTATGTGGCCGCCGGCACCCCGGAGCGGGCCGTTCCGGCCCTGCGCGAGCTGATCGAGGCCACGCCGGCGGACGACGCCGCCCGGCAGGCCGCCCTGAAGCGGCGTCTCGGCCTCATCCTGCTCGCCCGCGACCCGCACGTCGACGGTGTGGCCCTGCTGGCCGAGGCGTTCGCCGCGAGCGACCCCGCCGAACGGGCCGCCATGGTCGAAGCCGTCCAAGCCCGGACCGAGGCGCTGCTGGAGGCCGAGAAGCCGGACGCGGCCCTGGCCGTGATCAGTGCGCTGCGGCAGGCGGTGCCGGAGCTGAAAGAGACCGATGCCGGCCCCGCCCTGGAGGCGCTGGCCCGCCGGGCGCGCGAGGCCGCCGTCGCGCGGGCGGTCGCCCGACTGAGCGGGACCCCCCCGCAGGCGTCGGCGGCCATCGAGCGGCTTGCCGAGCTCGGTCGCCCGGCGGTCGTCGCCCTGCTCGATGCCCTCGCCGCCGTCATCAACCGCGACGAGCCCGACCCGCCGGCCGAGGAGCGGCTTCTGGCGGCCCTCGTCGCCGTCACCGGCCGCAACGCCCACGGCTACGACCCGAAGGCCCCGCGCGAGGACCGCTTGGCCGCCCTCGAAGCGTGGCGCCGGACCGTTCCCGCGCCCTAGCCCCGCGCCCCGCGGGCTCAGAAAGCCCCTTCGCATGGCCCTCTACGTCGGCATCGACCTCGGCGGCACGAATTTGAAGCTGGGCGTCGTGACGGCCGACGGCCAGGTCCGTGCCCGCCACAGCACCCCCACCGAAGCCGACCGCGGCCCGGACCATGTCATCGCCCGGATGGCCCAAGGCGTTCGCGACCTCTGCGCCAAGGCGGACCTCGACCTCGGGGCCGTGCCCGTCGTGGGCATCGGCTCGCCCGGGCCGCTCGACACGCGCAGCGGCGTCGTCCTCTTCACGCCGAACCTGCCGGGCTGGGACCACGTGCCGCTCCGCGACCGACTGAGCGACGCGCTCGGCCGCCCCGCGGTCCTCGAGAACGACGCCAACGCCGCCGCCTACGGCGAGTTCCGTTGCGGCGCCGGCCGCGATGTCGACGACATGGTCCTGCTCACCCTCGGGACGGGCGTCGGCGGGGGCCTCGTCCTCGGCGGCCGCCTCTTCCGCGGTACCAGCGACACCGGCGCGGAGCTCGGTCACGTGATCGTCCAGCGCGGCGGGCGGCCGTGCGGGTGCGGCGCGCGGGGGTGCCTGGAGGCCTACGCCTCGGCCACGGCGGTGGTCGCCTGGACGCGGGAGCGGCTCGCGGCCGGCGAGGCCTCGTCCCTGGCCGACACCGAGGACCTCACCTGCAAAACCGTCTTTGACGCCGCTGACGCCGGCGACGCCCTGGCCGCGGCCATCGTGGCCGAGACCGCCGACTATCTGGCCACCGGCATCGCGAGTATCCTGCACGTGCTGAATCCGCCCCGCGTCGTGCTCACGGGGGGGATGATGGGGGCGGGCGACGCGTGGCTCGAGCGGATCCGCGCCGGCGTCCGCGCGACCGCCTTCCAGCGGGCCGCCGACGTCTGCGACATCCGCTGGAGTGTGCTGGGCGGCGACGCCGGCATCCTGGGCGCGGCGTTGGCGGCCGAAGCGTTCGATCGCACCGGCAAGCCCGCCTGACCCGGCCGCCCACGGAGCAACCGCCATGCGCGTGACCTGTCCGAAGTGCGGAGCCGCCTGGGATTCCGGCAAGAGCCTCGTCGGCGTCCGTGACGAATGTCCCGAGTGTGCCGCCTTCCTCCACACCTGCGTCACCTGCTGCCACTACATGCCCCGCCGCAAGGGATGCGGTCTGCCGAACACGGAGGCGGTCGCGAGCCCCACCGACCAGAACTTCTGCGAGGACTACGGGTACGGGCCGGTCGAGCCCGGCGCGGGGGCGGAGGGCGGCGGCTTGCCCGATGCCGAGGATGCCGCGCGCAAACGCTTTGACCAGCTTTTCGGAGGCGGCGGCTCGTGAGCGCGCGCGGGAGACGTCGGGGCGAGGTGGACGCGCGGCCACGTGCCGGCTTGCCCGCGGCCCGCGTCTTGGTGGCGGCGCTCGCGGCCCTGGCGCTCGCCGGCTGCGCCATCTTCCCCCAGGGCGCCTACTGGCCGTCCTACGCCCCCGAAGCCCACGGCCGCACCCTTGTCGCCCCGGCGGTGGCGCCGTCGCCGCTGCCGGGCCCGGCGATGCGCGAGCAACTCCAGGCCAACGTCGCGCGCCGCTGGCGCGACGACGACCTGGCCGAGGCCGCCCGGGCGATGGAGCCCGGCCCCGCCCGGTGGGTCTACGCCGATGCGCTGCGGGCGGTCGCCTGGTTCTACGTCGACCCCGTCTCGTACCGCGACCTGGTGGTCTCGGGCCTCGTCAGCCTCCGTTCGGCCCTCGACACGCCCGCGTTCCAGACCCGGTTCCCGACGGCCGCCGATTCCGAAGGGCGGGCGCGCTTCGCCGAGGCCGTCGACATCCTGGCCCTGAAGGCCGGGGCGGCGCGGCCGTGGTGCGCGTGGCAGGCGGCCGACTGGCTGGACGTGGCCCTGGAGAAGAACCGCGCGATGCTGGGCCTCCCGGACGGGGCTGTCGTCGGCGAGATGCTTTTCGGCGCCATGGACAGCCTCGACCCCTACACCCGGTTCCTCACGCCCGCGATGGTCGAGCGGCACCGGCAGCGGATGCGCGGCAACTACACGGGGCTGGGCATTGCGCTGGGCCTCCGCGACGGCCAGTGGGTCATCGTCCAGGTCTACGAGGGCGGCCCCGCCGCCCGGGCCGGCGTCCAGGCCGGCGACGCCCTCCTGGCCGTCGACGGCCGTCCCCTGCCGGCCGAACTGGAGGCCGTCCTCGACCTGCTGCGCGGCCAGAAGGGCGCGACCGTCACCCTCACGGTCCGCACGGGCGACGCCCCGCCGCGCGACCTCGCCATCGAGCGCGGCGAGGTGCACCTGCCGGCGGTGCGGCGGTCGCGCGTGCTGGAGGACGCCCCGACCGTCGGCTACGTCCGCCTGGAGGAGTTCACGGATGGGGTGGCGCGGGACCTGCGGCAGGCGCTCGGCGAACTCCGCGAGGCCGGGGCCGAGGCCGTCGTTTTGGACCTGCGCGGCAACCCCGGGGGGTCGCTCTTCGGCGCCGTCGGTTGCGCGGGCGCCCTGATCGAGGACGGCCTCGTCGCGCGGACGCGCGGGCGCGTCTTCGGGGCCACGTGGACGTACGACGTGCCGTTCTTTGCCTCGCCCGCCTGGTGGGGACCGCTCGCGGTGCTCGTGGACGGCGAGACGGCGAGCGCGGCCGAGGTGCTGGCGGCGGCGCTGCAGCGGCACGGGCGCGCGACCATCGTCGGACGCCGCACCTTCGGCAAAGGTGCCGCCCAGGTGCACGTGCCGACGGGCGGCGGGACGAGCGCCGTCTCGGTCACCGTCGCGCGCGTCTACGACCCGGACGGGGTGTGCCTGGAGGGCGCGGGCGTCGAGCCGGACGTCGCCGTTTCGGCCGAAGCCGAGGCCGCCGGGACCGACGCGGCGCTGCGCGCCGCGGTCGAGGCGCTCGTCGCGGGGCGCGCCGCCGCGGCCGCGCGCTGACTGGCCGCGCCGCGCGCGGCTTTTGATGATGGGCGCCGGGCGCACGGTCCGATACACTGCGCGAGCGAGAGCGCGCGGCGCGGGGGACACATCCTGTGGCTGCCGCGAGCTAAAAAGTCGTTGACACTGTGCGCGGCGCGACCTAGCATCAGACGCGCTGGCCTTGTTCCTTCGCATGTCGCGAGACGTGACGTCTCTCAGAGAAGCCGTGAGGGGAGCGTTCTCCCACACCAGGTCCTTCGAGAAGGAGACTCAGTCCATGGCGAAGAAGAAGGCGACGAAGAAGAAGGCCACCAAGAAGAAGGCCGCCAAGAAGAAGCCGGCCAAGAAGCCGGCCAAGAAGAAGGCGACGAAGAAGAAGGCGACGAAGAAGAAGGCCGCCAAGAAGAAGACGGCCAAGCGCCCCACCAAGAAGAAAGCCACCAAGAAGAAAGCCACCAAGAAGAAGGCCACCAAGAAGAAGACCGCCAAGAAGAAGACCGCCAAGAAGAAAGCGCCGGCCAAGAAGAAGAAAGCCGCCAAGAAGAAGAAGGCCCGCCGCCGCTAGGCGGTCCTGTCCACGACGTCCAAGCGGGGAGGTTCGACGCGACTGGCGGACCTCCTCGCTTGTCTTTTTGCACGCCCCCTCACCGCGCCCCCCGACGTTGCCCCGATTGACACCGGTCCCTGCCGGCGCGTATACTCCCGGCTCCATGACCGGCTGCCCGAGTCGGGGCCGCGTCGCGCCAGGGGGTCGCCAAGACCGGTTCCGCGTCCGCCCTGTTCCTGACGGCGCCCGGCCGAGGCAGCGCAGAAGATCAGCGAAAGGGGTTCCCATGAAGGACACGCACCGGACGCTCTTCGCCTCCAAGATGACGCTGGAGGATCTGGCGAAACTCGAGGCCCTCGCCAACGAGGCCGTCTTCGAGTTCGTCGCCGACGCCATTGAACTCGGCAAGCCCGAGGCCGTCACCGTCTGCTCCGACGACCCGGCCGACATTGCCGCCATCCGCCAGTTCGCCGTCGACCTTGGCGAAGAGAAACCCCTGGCGACCGAGGGCCACACGGTCCACTTCGACGGGTTTGTCTCCAGCTCCATCCACGACCAGGGCCGCGACAAGGAGCAGACCAAGTACCTGCTCCCCGAGGGCGTCGAGCTCGGCCCGCGCCTCAACGCCACCGAGCGCGAACGCGGCCTCTCGGAGGTGCGCGGCTACCTGGACGGGGCGATGGCCGGCAAGCGCATGTTCGTCCGCTTCTTCTGCCTCGGCCCGGTCAACTCGCGCTACAGCCTCTCCTGCGTCCAGTGTACCGACTCGGCCTACGTCGCCCACTCCGAGGACCTGCTCTACCGCAGCGGCTACGAGCAGCTCAAGCGCCTCGGCCCCGACGGCGCCTTCTTCCGGTTCATGCACTCGGCCGGACGGCTGGACGCACGCGGTACCAGCGCCGACGTCGAGCACCGCCGCGTCTACATCGACATCCTCGAAGACACCGTCTACAGCGTCAACACGCAGTACGGCGGCAACACGATCGGCCTGAAGAAGCTGTCCCTGCGCCTGGCATCCGCAAGGCCGACCAGGAGGGCTGGCTCGCCGAGCACATGTTCATCATGGGCGTGCGGGGCCCCGGCGACCGCCTCACCTACTTCACCGGTGCGTTCCCGAGCATGTGCGGCAAGACGTCGACGGCCATGCTCCCCGGCGAAACCATCGTCGGCGACGACATCGCCTATCTCCACGCCGTCGACCGCGAGTGCCGCGCCGCCAACGTCGAGTCCGGCATCTTCGGCATCATCGGCGACGTCAACCCCGACGACGACCCCGTCATCTACAAGATCCTCACCCACCCCGGCGAGGTCATCTTCTCGAACATCCTCGTCGCGGGCGGCAAGCCGTACTGGACCGGCATGGGCGAGCCCCTGCCCACCGAGGGCGAGAACTTCAGCGGCCCCTGGCACGAGGGCAAGACCTGTCCCGAGGGCAAGCCCATCCCGCCCTCCCACAAGAACGCCCGCTACACCGTCGCCCTGGCCGCCCTCGAAAACTGCGACCCCACCCTCGACGCGCCCGACGGTGTGCCCGTCGCCGGCGTCATGTACGGCGGACGCGACAGCGACACCTCCGTCCCCGTCGCCCAGAGCTTCGACTGGGCCCACGGCGTCATCACGATGGGCGCCTCGATCGAGTCCGAAACCACCGCCGCCACCCTCGGCCAGGCCGGCGTCCGCAAGTTCAACATGATGAGCAACCAGGACTTCCTCGCCATCCCGTTCGGCAAGTACGTCCGGAACCACCTCGACTTCGGCGAGACGGTTGACGCGCCCCCGGCCGTCTTCGCGACCAACTACTTCCTCAAGGACGCCGAGGGCAAGTACCTGAACGGCATCCGCGACAAGCACGTCTGGGTCAAGTGGATGGAGCGCCGCGTCCACGGCGACGTCGAGGCCATCGAGACGCCCGTCGGCCTCATCCCGCGCTACGAGGACCTGAAGGCGCTCTTCCAGGAAGTGCTCGGCGCGACCTACACCGAAGCCGACTACACCGCCCAGTTCGCCACCCGCACGAAGGCCCTGCTGGAAAAGCTTGACCGGGTCGAGGCGGTGTGGCGCGAGATTCCGGACGCCCCGGACGTCGTCTTCGAGACCTTCGCCGCCCAGCGCGAGCGGCTCCAGGCCCTCCAGGCCGACAAGGGCGACGTCGTTTCGCCGCTGGACCTGTAACCCCACCGCCGACGGGGATCGGGCGCGGCTACGGCCAACGCCGCGCCCGGCCCCAGTCCGTCGCCGGCCAGTACAGGGCGACGACCCGGCCTTCCAGGGCGCTCACGGGAATCGGCCCGAGCAAGCGGCTGTCGCGGCCCTCCGGCCGATTGTCGCATAGCACCACCACGTGCCCGGGCGGCACCGTTGTCGCCGCCAGGTCCGGCACGGCCTCGCCCGCCGGCTCCGGTTCCGGTTTCACCCGCTCATGCACCCGGGCGGCCGGCGGGTCCCAATGTGTCGGGTCAGGAATCGAGCTGCAGTTCGGTCAGCCGCTCATTGATGAACGCCAGGTCCGCGTCCGAGAGGTCCACCTCGCCGGCCCTCGCGTTCTCCTCCGCCTGCTCGGGGTTGCGGACGCCCACCAGGGCCGACGTCACGCCCGGCTGCCGGACCGTCCACGCCAGGACGAGCTGCGCGAACGTCGCGTCGTGCGCCTCGGCCACCGGCCGCAGCGACTCGAGGAACGCGTTCACCCGCTTCCGGTTCTCGACCGAGTAGAGCGGGTCGCGGCGGCGCTTGTCGCCCTCGTTGAACGTCCGGTCTGGCCCGACCTTGCCGGTCAGGATGCCGCCCTGGAGCGGGCTGTAGACGAGCACGCCCACGTCGCGCCGGCGACAGTACGGGAGGACGTCGTCCTCGATGTCGCGCCGGAGCATCGAGTAGGGCGGTTGGTCGGACGCCAGCGGCACGACCTCGCGGGCCTCGTCCATCATCCGCGGCGTATAGTTCGAGACGCCGACGGTCCGGATTTTTCCCTGCTCGAGGAGCGTCGCGCACGCGTCCATCGTCTCCTCGACGGGCGTCGAGGGGTCCGGCCAGTGGTGCTGGTAGAGGTCGATCGTCTCAATGCCGAGACGCCTCAGGCTCCGCTCGCACTCCTCGATGACGCTCCGGCGTTTCCCGTTCTTGTAGACCGCCACGGGCCGGCCGTCGTTGGTCTGGGAGTGGAAATAGAACGTCCCCTCGTCGGTGTCCCACCGGAGGCCGAACTTGGTCAGGACCTGGGCCTCGTCGCGTCGCCCTTCGATGGCGCGGCCGACGACGGTCTCGCTGTGGCCGAAGCCGTAGACCGGGGCCGTGTCGAGGCTGGTCATGCCGAGGTCCAGGGCGCGGCGGATGCCGGCCAGGGCCGTCTCGTCGTCGGTGCCGCCCCACATCCAGCCGCCGATGGCCCATGCCCCCAGGGCCACGCGGGTCACCTCCAGGTCGCTCGTGCCGAGCCGTCGCGTCTCCACGGTACGTCCTTTCCAGGCGGGCCGCGCCCGCTCGCACTGTCCTCACGCGTCTTTCGGGCCGAGAAGCATCACGCCGCGCTCCGGGTCGCGCCGCCGCGTCATCGCCAGGTCGTTGGCGACGAGGACGGCCAACTCCGCGAGGTAACAGACCTTGCTGCCGGGTTCCAGGTGGCCGGCCCAGACCTCGTCCTCGCCGCATGAGACGACGGCGTGCAGGTGGGGCTCGCCGTCGGCGATGAGGCCGCTCACGCTCGCCAGCTCCAGCGGCTTCTGGAGCGTCCAGAAATGGTTCGTCGACGGGAAGCCGGTGTGCGTGATGCAGTGGAGGCGGCACGTCGAGAGCGTGCCGATGCCGCTCACCACCACGCCGTTTCGGATGCCGCGCTCCGCCATCGCCTCGGTGAACCGCTCCACGAGCATCTCGCCGGGGGCGAAGCCGATCGTGACGAGCTCCATCTCGCCGCGGTGGGACATGACTTGCATCGGGGTCTGCTCCTGGCGTGCTCGGGTGCCATCGAAGGCCGGCGAACCCCGCCGCTCTCGCGGCGGCTTGTCGACCGGCATCCTCCATCAGGGCGTTGGCAGGCCTCTCTCTTGAATCGCAGATCCTGAATGTGAGATTCCTTCGTCGCCGTTCACTCGCCGGCGACCGTCTCGTCCGGCGCCAGGCCCAGCGCGTCGTAGTGCTCCCGCCGCCGGCGCATGTCCCGCCGGTGTTCGGCCTCGGCATAGCGGGCGACATCCAGGGCCAGCTCGCGCGGCACGACGATGACGCCGTCGCCGTCGGCCACCACCATGTCCCCCGGACAGACCTCGACGCCGCCCACCGTAACCGGCACGTCCATCGTGTCGAACGCGAGGCGGCCCTGGACCATGCTCTGGGCGCAGAACGGGGCCCAGAACGGGACCTGCTGGCCGATGATTTCGTCGGTGTCGCGGACGCCGCCGCTCGTGACGTACCCGCGGGCGCCCTGGCGGAGGCCGTTCAGGGTGTTCTCCGAGCCCATGAGGCCGGCGTTGACGCCCCCCTGGTCGATGACGATGAAGTCCCCCGGCTCGATCCGCCCGATCCACGGGTACGGGCAGACCTGGCCGTAGTACCAGGCGACCCAGTCCCAGTAGTCGTCGGGCTCCAGGTCCGGCACCTCGCCGTCCCACGGCACGTACCGGCAGGTCCGGGCGATGCCGAAGGCCCGCGTCCGCCAGAGCGGCCGGATCGACGGGTCCACTGACCCTTCCCGGTGCCTCAGCATCGTGTCCAGCCCGTCGCGGACGTCCGCCACGCGCAGCCCGTCGTAGGCCGTCAGCAACGTCTCGCGGCTTGGCCCGGGAGGGGTCATCGCGCGGCTCCTTCGGTGGCGGGCAGCGGCAGCAGCGCCCGGTCAAGGCCCCAGTCGTCGTACCCTTGCCGCACCAGCGCCAGGTACGCCTCCGACGGCGGGGCGAACCCCAGCCCGGGCCGCATCTGGTACGCCAGCGCCTCGGTCGCCCCCGCGCTCGTGCGCACCTGCACGCCGCGCGGCTCGTACAGGTCCGGGCAGTCCTCGGATTCGTCCAGGCTCCGCATGTCGCCGTAGGGGACGTCGTAGAGGGCCCCCTGGACCTGCTCGCCCGCGGACCGCAGAAGGTCGCACCAGAAGCGGAACACCAGCCGGTGGTTCGGCAGGGCCGCCCGCGCAATCGGCCGCCCCCCCGGGCACCAGAGACGCATGTGCGCCAGGCTCAGGTTCGCCCCGTACGCGAAATACAGCATGGGCCTCTCACTCGCCGACGTGCCGCCGCCACCGCGCCCGCCGCGCGGTGCGCACATCCCACCCTATCGCCCGGCGCGCCGCCATGCAAAGGAAAGCCCGCCTCCCTCCGCCGGGGCGAGCCGGACGCGGGCTCATCGCATGCGCGGCTGGCCGACACGGCCCTTGCTGGGCGCGTCGACCTTGAGGCGCGGCTTCGTGGGGACCGGAAGCGTCGCGATCCGCTCGCCCTCGATCCAGGCGTCGTGGCGCGGCGGGGCGGGGTAGGCCTGGAGGTCCTTCATCCGCGTCTCGTATTTGGCCGCGTCCGCCTCCCACGCGACCTTGTCCTGCTCCCGGTGCAGCGACTCCAACTCCCGAATCCGCTGCTGGATGATGCCGGCGCTGCGGTTGAGCGCCCCGACGTTGGCGTTGTGGACGCGGAACATCTTCCAGTACGTGACCGCCCGGTCGTAGGCCGCCCGGTCGTAGTAGATGCCGCTCGAAACCCACCGCCAATGGTATGTGTGGTAGTAGTCCCAGTACGTCAGCCGCGGGTGCCCGCCCAGAATCTCGCCGCGCTTCCCGTTCATGCTCGAGAGGCACCGTTCGATCTCGTCGGCGAGGATGCCCTCCTTCGTCAGCCACAGCCGCTCGGCCGCCTCGTGCGCTGTGACGAGGTCCAGGACCTTGAGCTCCTCGAGCAGCTTCTCCGCCCGCCGCAGCTTCCCCGCGGCCTGCGTATAGATGCGGGCCGACCGGGCGTCCTCGCAGGCCGCGTCCAGCTTCTCCGCCCACTCGCCGGCGAGGCCCGCCATCGCCTTCTTCATGACCGTCGCGTCGCTCAACTCCTCCCCCTTGTACTGGCCGCCCGGGTGCAGCGCCAGCACGCGGGCCCGGACCTCCCAGCCGAAGACCTCCTCGGCCGGCATCAGGCTCGGCCGCGCCCGCACCCCGTGCTTCACGGCCTCCTCGTAATGCGCCGCCGCCCCGGCGTAGTCCTTGGCCTCACAGCAGAGGCGCCCCGCGAGGCCCTCGGCCCGGGCCGCGATGCACGGTTTGACCTCGTCCAGCGCCAGGAGCCGCTTCAGCGTGCTCAGGGCCTCGGACGCGCTGCCCGCCCGGGCCTGCTTGACGGCTTCGCCGTAGAGCCGGGCCGTCTGCCGGTCGAGGTCGGCGTCCTCGCCCTCGGCCCGCAGGACGGGGGCAAGGGCGAGCACGGCCAGCGCGCAGGCGGCAAGGGCGAGCAGACGAACGGTGTAAGACATGGCACATCCCCCCGTTGAGGCCGCACTTGACGTGAAAGCGGCCACTCGCGGCGCCTGACTCGTGTGACGTGTGACGGGGGACTATACCACCCACCCCCGCCCCGGGCAAGTCTCAATCGCCCGCCGACCCCGGCGGCAGTCCGCCCGCCAGCACCGCCAAGCCCCGGGCGTGGGTGAACGTGACGCGCGGCCCCTCGACGGCCACCAGCCCGCCGGCGGCCAGCTTCCCGAGGGCGCGGCTCAGCGTCTCCGGCGCGGTCCCCAGTCGCCGCGCCAACTCCCCCTTCGCCAGGTCCAGCCGCACCGTCCGCCCGTCCTCCAGCGCCACGCCCTTGCGGCGCGCCAACTCCGTCAGGTACCGCGCGAGGCGCCCCGCGACGTCCTGCAACGCCAGTTCCTCCACCAGCCCCGCCAGCTCGTGACACAGCCGCGCCAGCGACAGGATCATTCCCCGCGCCAGGTCCGGCTTGGCCTCCAGTTCCCGGAGGAACCGGTCCCGCGGGAAGTAGGCGACGCGGCTTTCGGCCAGGGCCTCGGCGTACGCCGGAAACGGTTCGCCCGCCACCACCGCCGCCTCCGCCAGCGCCTGGCCGGGCCCGAAGACGTGCAGAATCTGTTGCCGCCCGTCGGGCGAGAGCTTGTAGACCTTGAGGCGCCCGTCGAGGACGACGTAGAAGCCGTCGGCGTCCTGCCCCTGGCGGAAGAGAACCTGGCCGGCCGGGATACGCCGCTCCAGGGCTATTCCCGCCAGCGTCTCCAGGGCCTCGTCGTCCAGGCCGGCCAGAAGCGTCACGTGCCGCAGATGGTCGATCAGGCTCATGCCCCTCTTGTAGGGTGGGGCGGGGCGGCAATCAAGCGAATCGCGCCGGGCGGCGCACGCCGCGGGTCAGTGGGCCCGCGGGTGGGCGGCCTCGTAGATTTGCTTCAGGCGCCCGGCTGTCACGTGCGTGTAGATCTGCGTCGTCGAGAGGCTGCGGTGGCCCAGCAACTCCTGGACCGCCCGCAGGTCGGCCCCGCGCTCCAGCATGTGTGTGGCGAACGAGTGCCGCAGGGTGTGCGGCGAGGCGTTCGGGTCGAGCCCCGCCTCCAGCAGGTACTTCTGCAGCTTCCGCCGCACGCTTCGCGCCGTCAGCCGCCGCCCCGCACGGTTCAGGAAGACCGCCGGCTCGTCGGGGGCCGCCACCGTCTTCCGGGCCGCCAGGTACCGGTCCAGCGCGTCCAGGGCGTACGACCCGAGGGGCGCCAGCCGCTCGCGCCGCCCTTTGCCGCGCACCCGCGCGACCTCGCCGATCGGGTCGAGGTCCGCCAGGTTGAGGCCCACCAGTTCGCTGACGCGGATGCCGGTGGAGTAGAGCGTCTCGAGGAGGGCCTTGTCGCGGAGGCTGAGCACGTCGTCGCCCTTCGGGGCCGCCAACAGCCGCTCGACCTCGTCGGGCTCGAGGAACTTCGGCAGGCGCTTCTCCTGGCGCGGCGTGCGGATGACCTTGACGGGGCTGGCTTCGAGGCGGCCCTCCCGCACGAGGTACTTGTAGAAGGAGCGGAGCGTCGCGAGCTTCCGGGCCACCGTCGCCCGCCGGTACTCCGCCCGCGCGAGCGCCGCCAGGTACCCGCGCAGCTGCAGCGGCCGCACCCCCAACACCCGCCGGTCCATCTCCGCCGCGTCGAGCGTCGCCTCGCCCGCCAGGTGCGCCAGGTACTGGCCGAGGTCGATGGTGTAGTTGCGGACCGTGTGCTCGGAGAAGTTGCGCTCGTGCTCCAGGTACGACAGAAACGCGTCCGTCAGGGGCGTCATCATAGGCCGGTGGGGGGTCAGGCGGCGTCGTCGGCGCCGAGGAGGCGGCCGAGGCGCCGCTGGTTGATCTGGCGCGACAGCACCGCCGCGTCGAACCAGTCGAACTCCAGGTCGGCGTGCTCCGCCCACGCCATCAACTGGGCGATCGCCGCTTCCTCGCACCCGGGGCCGCACCGGACCACGTACCGGTCCGCGCCTTTGACCAGAGCAAACTGGGGGATGTCGGTCTGGGTCGTCATCAGGCGTGCGTGTCCTTCCAGGGGGCGCGGCCGGCGCCGCCCGCCGCTGGAGTTATCGGCACCCCCGCGCGGGGCCTTTACCGAAAGAGGTCACGCCACCTCCGCCGCCCGCTCCCGCCGCACAATTACGTGCAGCACCGCCGGCCACAGCACCAGCGGCAATCCGACCGCCACCAGCAGCCCCCACCACGGTTCCGCCCGGCTCGCGTAGCCCAGCCACGCGAACAGCGCCGCCGTCGGGAGCGTGCCGGCGAGCAGGGCGGCCAGGAACCGGTCGCCCCGCATCCCCGCCAGGCCCGCCAGGATGGCTGTCACCTCCGGCAGGATGGGCAGACACCGGCTGACGATGATCGCCACACCGCCCCACCGGTCGAAGAACGCGCGGAACCGCGCGAGTTCCGTCTCGTCCGCAATCCACCGCGCCGGCCGCCGCCCACCGACCCGGGCGACCGCGTACCCGAGGAGCCCCGCCGCCGCCGACCCGGCCGCCCCGACGAGGGCCCCGAGGCCGACGCCGTAGACCGCGCCGAGGGCCGCCATCACGCCCGTCGCCGGCACGGGCAGGACGATATCCACCACGAGCAGGCCGATGGCCGCCGCCCACGCCCAGGGGCGGATCGACGCGAACCACGCCGCGCACGCCTCCTGGTTGAAGAGCGCCTCGAACCGGCCGCCCCAGAGCTCGAACGTGAGCATGAACACGGCGGCCAGGACCACCGCCACGGCCAGAACCTTTGCCACGAACCGCATCGGCACCTCCCGGGCGCCGCACGCCGCGCCGACGGGGTGGCCCCTACACCCCCGGCTCGACCTCCAGCACCTCCCACCGCCGCTCTGTCCCGCCCAGGTTCAACTCGGCCACCTCGCCGACGGCCTTGCCCATGAAGGCCATGCCGACGCGGGTCTTGTAGTAGTAGACACCCCGGTCCGGGTCGCTGTCCCACGGGCCGAGAAAGAGCAGCCGCTCCTCCTCGCCCGTTTCCAGGTTGCGGGCCCGGACGGCGCTGCCGACCGTGACGGTCGCGCTGTCGGCGAGCGTGGGCGTGATGACGCGGGCCTTGGCGAGCTGTTCCTGGATGGCGTTGGCCCGTTCGGCCAGGCGGTCGCGTTCTTCGAGGGCCGCGGTGAACTCGGAGTTCTCGCTGATGTCGCCCAGCTCGGCCGCCGCCCCGATCGCCTTCGAGTTCTCCAGCATCTTCGCGTTGACGATGTCGTCGAACTCCTCCTGTTTGGCGTGGAGGGCGTCGCCCGTCGTGTAGACGGCGTCCTCTTCCCACGGTGGCAGGACGGGCTTCGCGTACAGGTCCGGATGGGCCGACCGCAGCAGGTCCAGCACGCGGATCCGTTGCAGGTCCGTCAATCCCTCGTTCCGGTCCAGCACGACCCGCAGGCCGCGCGCCTGGCCGTCGTCGGCCTCCTTGAAGACGCGGCCGAGGTCCTCGTACCCCTTGGCCGAGAGGGCCCGCTGCAGGTCCGTGAGCGGGTCGCGCTCGCCGTCGCGGGGCCGGTCCCGCTTCAGGTCGTCGGCGGCGCGCAGCATCGCGACGGCCAGCCCCCGCCGCGTCTCCGCGTCGAGGGCGATGCGCGGCGAGGTGCCGCCGGCGGCCTTCCAGAGCCAGGCCATCGCCCCGGCCGTCTCGCGCCCGCCGCCCACGATCGGCTCGACCGCCCCCGTCACGAGGTCCGTCCGCCCGGCCTCCTCCAGGGCCTCGGCCACGAGCTCGGCCGTGGCGGGCGAGACGCGCGGCAAGGCCTCGGCCACGACCGCCGGCCACGTCTCCGGCCGCGCGCGCCGCACCAGCTCCACCACCTCCGCCGCCAGGTCGTCGTCCGCCAGACCCGCCAGCAGCGCCGGCAGCCGCGCCTCCGCCGGCAGCCGCGCGCCCGGCGCGGCCTCCAGCGTCGGCGCGCCCTCGCGGCGCTGGACCTCGGCCAGGACGGCCAGCGTCGCCAAGCCGACGGGCGTCTCGACCGGCCCGTCGCCCGGCACCCGGGCCGCCAGCAGCGACGTCACCAACCCCAGCACGCCGACCTCCACCTCCGGGTCCGGCGACGGGTGCCGCAGGTGCTCCAGGACGACGCGAAGCCGGTCGGCCTCGGTGGGGGCGGTCTCGAGGTCGCGGCGGATCTGGGCCTCGTACGTCATCGGCCGCTCGCGGAGCCGGAACTCCGGCCGCGCCCCGTCCCCCATCTCGATCTCTGCCGCACGCTTCAGCTTTGGCCGCGCTCCCTTCCACCACGCCGACCAGGCGCTCGACTTCACGGCCGGGGCGAGGGCCTCCTTCAGGTCCTTCAGGGGCATGCGCGGCCCGTGGGCGGCCAGACAGAGCGTCACCAGCCGCACCGGGTCGGCGTCGGCCAGCGCCTTCAGCCGCGCGGGCTCGTACTCGGCCAGGGCCGCGTAGTCGTCCGGCTCGAGGAGCTCCAGGGCGTCAATGCCCTCGGCGTCGTAGGTCTTGGAACTCTCGCCGTAGACGACCCGGATGCCCTTCATCTTCGGGTTCACGCCCTCGACCCGCCCGGGCGTCGACCGCCGCGCGTCACGCACGAACGTGCCCGGCGGCAGCGCGAGCAGCTTCTCCAGTTGCCGCACCCGCGTCCCGAGCGGCACGCCGGCGTCCTCGACCGTGGTGCCCAGCAGGACGTCCAGCCCGTCATAGTCGCGCCGCGCCCCGCGGTAGAGCCCCGCCACGGCCTCGCGCAGGTTGGCCGCGTCCGGCAGGATGTCCGCCGTCCGCCGCACCGCGCTCAGCGCCTCGGCCGGCCCCCGCGTCTCGGCGGCTTCCGTGAAGAGGTACCACGCCAGCGTTTCGATCTGGCGGGTGTGGCCGGCGTCGGCCAGATGGCGCAGCACGTGGACCAGGTCGGCGAGGTCGTAGGCGTCGGCCTCGAGGGTCTCGAGCCAGGCGGCTTCGAGGTCGTCGAACTGGCCCGCCTCGGCCAGGCCGACGAGCCGCGTGGCCGTCGGCGACAGCAGGGGGGCGTCGTCGTCCATGGGGTCCTCGGTTCAGGGTGCACGAAGGCCCTTTCATACACCAGCCGCGGACCGTTTTCAACGGGTGGGCCGCGGCGGGGCGGCGCCGCCTTGGGGACGGGCCCTATGCCGCGCTGCTCACGGCGATCAGTTTCTCCAGGACACCCTGGGCGGCGCCGGAGTCGATGGAGGCGGCCGCCTTGGCGGCCCCGTCGGCCAGGTCGTCCGCGAGGCCGGCCACGTACAGGGCCGCCCCCGCGTTGGCCACCACCGTGTCGCGGTACACGCCCTGCTCGCCGGCCAGCACCTGCCGCACGATGGCCGCCCCCGCCTCGGCCGACTCGACCGGGTGGCCGACCAGGCTCGGGTGCTGGGGCAGGCCGAAGTCGGCCGGCGCGATCGCCCGCTCGGTTACCGTGCCGCCCCGCACCTCGGCGCACCGGTTCGGCCCGGCCAGGGTCAGCTCGTCCAAGCCGTCCGAGGCGTGGACGACAAGGACGTGTTCGGCGTCGAGCCGCACCAGCACCTGGGCAATCATCGGGACCAGCTCGGGCGCAAAGACGCCCAGCACCTGCCGCCGGGCGCCGGCCGGATTCGTCAGCGGCCCGAGGACGTTGAAGATGGTGCGGATGCCGATCTCCTTGCGGACGGGGACGGCGTACTTCATGGCCCCGTGCAGGAGCGGGGCGAACATGAAGCCCATACCGACCTCGCGGAGGCAGCGGGCGACGCCGTCGGGCGCCAGCGTGATCGTCACGCCGAGGGCCTCCAGGACGTCCGACGAGCCGCACTTGCTCGTGGCGCCGCGGTTGCCGTGCTTGGCGACGACCGCCCCGGCCCCCGCCGCCACGAACGCCGCGCACGTCGAGACGTTGAAGGTCTTCTTGCCTGTCCCCCCGGTGCCGCAGGTATCGATCACCTCCAGGCCGCCGGCGTCGATGGGGGTGGCCTTCTCGCGCATGACGATCGCGCTGCCGGCGATCTCGTCGGGCGTGGGCCCCTTCAGGGTCAGGGCCGTCAGGTAGGCCGCCACCTGGGCGGGCGTGGCCTCGCCGGTCATGATCAGGTCCATGGCCTGGCGGGCCTCGTCCAGGGCCAGGTCCTGCCGGTCGGCGAGCTTGCGGATGAAGTCGATCATGGCTTACCCCCCGCGCGGCCTGGCGCGCGTTCCCTCCGCGGACTCACACCTCCACGGCCGCCCCCGCGGCCGCGTCCGACACCCAGACGCGCGGCTCCAGGCCGGTCTCGGCCGGGTACCGGGCCAGGACGGCCTCGCGCAGGGCATTGGTCGCGTCGGGGCGGCAGAGCGTCACCGTGCACCCGCCGAACCCGGCGCCCGTCAGACGCGACCCGTACACGCCCTCGGTTCCCCGGGCGATCTCCACCAGCAGGTCGAGCTCCGGCCCGGAGACCTCGTATTCGTCGCGGAGCGAGTCATGACTCGCGTCCATCAACCGCCCGAACCCCGCGACGTCGCCGTGTTCCAACGCCCGGGCCGAGGCGCGGCACCGGGCGATCTCGCCGATGACGTGGCGGCACCGGCGGCGCACGACACCCGGCAACCGGTCGGCGTGGGCCTCAAAGAGTTCCGGCGAGACGTCGCGCAGCGTCTCGATGGACGGGTCGAACTTCTTCAGCCGCCCGACGCCCTCCTCGCACTGGCTGCGCCGCTCGTTGTACGCCCCGGCCGTCAGCTTCCGCTGGACCGCGGAGTCGATGACCACCACGGCCGCCCGGTCCGTCGGGACGGGCACCGCGCGGTACGAGAGGTCGCGGCAATCGAGGAGGATGGCGTGGCCGGCGCGGCCATGGAGGCTGATGAACTGGTCCATGATGCCGCACCGGACGCCGACGCGGTGTTCGGCCTGCTGGCAGAGCTCCGCCAGGTGCTCCGTCGTCGTGCCACACGCCTCGGCCACCTCGGCCGCCGGGCCGGCCGGCAGGCCGGGCCGGGCCGCCACCAGCAGGGCGAGGGCGGCGGCCACCTCGTAGGCGGCACTGGAGGAGAGGCCGGCGCCGGTCGGCACGGCCCCGTCCACGATGCCGCGCAGGCCGCCCACCGCCAGGCCGGCCTCGGCCAGGACCTCGGCCACCTTCGCCGGATAGGCTAGCCAGTGCGGGGCGTCCTCGGCCAGCGGACCGCCCAGCGGGAACCGAGCCTGGCCGCCGAACTGGACGCTCTCCAGGACGACTTCGGGGGCGTCGTGCGGCACGAAGGCGACGCGGACGGCCATCGCCAGGGCCATCGGCATGACGAAGCCGCCGTTGTAGTCGGTGTGTTCGCCGATCAGGTTGACCCGCCCGGGCCCGCGGGTCACGCGGACGGGGGCGTCGGCGGCGAATCGGTCGCGGCAGCGCTGGATGAGGTCGTCCATGGCCTGTCTCCGCGCGGAGTGTAGGCCGAGGGCGCGGGGGGTGTCAACACAAAGGGGCGGCCGCGAATGGCGCCGCGGCTCGGGAACGTGCCAAAGACGGACGGCGCGACCCACCGCTGCCGCGATGGGCTCGAAACGACACGCCTACCCACTTCGGACGCCTACCCCTTCATCAGCAGCACCACCGCCACCACCGCCCCGACGGCCACCACCGCCAGGCCCACCAGCAGGCCCAGCATCAGCCGGTGATGGTGTTTGTCCCCGTCCGCCGCCGATTCGTCCTCATCCTCATCCGCCCCCTCGGGCGGCGCGGCAGGGCGCCCCGTGACCGGGGGCTTGGCCTCGCGCTGGGCGACGGCTCTGGTCAGGGCCGCCGAGATCGCCTCCTCGGGCGGCGTCGGCACCTCGCCCAGCAGCGTCCCGTCGGCCATGTCGCCCTCGACGATGCCGGCCGGCCCCGGGTGCACGTCCGCGTCCTGGATTGTGAAGACCGTGTCGAGGGCCTCGATGAAATCCTCCGCGGACGTGAACCGGTCCTCCGGCCGCTTCGCCATCGCCCGCCGCAGGAGCGGCCAGACGCCGTGGGGCAAATCGGGCGCCGCCCGACGCGGGTCCGGCACCGGCGCCTGCACGTGCTGCCGCATGATCTCCCGGTCGTCCGCGGCGTCGAACGGCGGCTGCCCGGCCATCAGGTGGTAGTACGTGGCCGCCAGGCTGTAGATGTCCGTCGCCGCCGTCGTCGGCGTGCCGAGCGCCTGCTCGGGGGCCATGTACCGGGGCGTGCCCATGCTGGTGCCGTCGGCCACGATGTCCGTGACGGCCAGGGCGTCGCGGGCCAACCCGAAGTCCGTCACCTTCACCTGGCCACCGCTCGTCAGCAGAATGTTCCCCGGCTTGATGTCCCGGTGAATCACGCCGCGCCGGTGCGCGTGGACCAGCGCGTCGGCGGCCGCCCAGATGATCCGTGTCGCCTCGGCGGCCGAGAAGCGGCCGTGCTCGGCCAGCAGGTCCCGCAGGTTGCCGCCGTCGACGAGTTCCATCGCAATGTAGAACGTCTCGTGGAACGGGACCACCTGGTAGATCGTGACGATGTTCGGGTGCGCCAGCTTGGCCGCCGACCGCGCCTCCCGCAGGAACCGCTCCGTGAACGCCTCGCCCCGCTTGGCGATGTGCGGCGGGAGGATCTTGAGGGCGACGTCCCGGTCCATGTGCTCGTCGTACGCCCGGTACACGACGCCGAACCCGCCCGTGCCGAGGCGGCTCCGGATGACGAACTCGTTGATCCGCTTGCCGACGAGCCGGGCCTTGAGGTCCTCGCGCAGGCGCGGCATCGGCGCGTCGGGCGGCGGCAGGAGGGCCCCCGTCTCCTCGGGAACCGGCGTTGGTTCGGGGTCGGTCACGGTCCGGGTCTCGGCACTCAGGAACGCTCGCGGCGCGCCGCCGCACTTGCAGGGTTATACGCGGGTGGCCGCCGCCTTCGCCAGCGGTTTTCGCCGAGGGTCCGGGCGGGCCGGCCCCGCAAGGCGGCGGCCGGCGGCCGAGGGACGCTTCCCGCGCCGTCCCCGGCCTGCTAAGATGCTTCCGCCACGCGTCGCCGCCCACGAAGGAGCCGCCCGTGCCCGCACCCGTCATCGGCATCCCCGCCCGCCGCTGGAACCACGCCGCCCAGGCCGACCGCCTCCAGACGGTCACCTCGGGCGTCAACCGCCAATACGTCGCCGCCGTCGCCGGCGCGGGCGGCCTGCCGGTGCTGCTCCCGGCCCTGGGCGAGCCGGAGCGGATGGTCGAAGCGATTGGCCGCCTCGACGGCCTGCTCCTGCCCGGGGCGGGCGACGTCGTCAGCCTCGCCTACGGCCTCCAGCCGCACCCCGCCGAGGCCTACCAGGACCCGCGGCTCGACCGGCTGGAGACCGCCCTCGCCCGCGAGGCCCTGGCCCGCGGGATGCCCCTGCTGGGCATCTGCCGCGGTATCCAGGTGCTGGCGGTGGCGTGCGGCGGGACGCTGATCCAGGACGTGCCCGGCCAGGTCGACGGGGCGATCCAGCACTGGGCCCGCCCCCGCGAACCGGCCCTCGTCCACACCGTCGAGGTCGAGGCCGGCAGCCGCCTCGCCGGCGTCATGGGGGCCGGCCGCGTCGAGGTCAACAGCTACCATCACCAGGCGGTGCGCGACCCGGGTGACGGACTCCGCGCGACGGCCCATGCGCCGGACGGCGTGATCGAGGGCCTCGAGGCCGCCGACGGCCGCCCCGTCCTGGCCGTCCAGTGCCACCCGGAGGAACTGCCGGCCCACCCGCCGTTCGCGGCCCTGTTCGCGTGGCTGGTCGAGGCCGCCGGCGCGTAACGGCCGCAACCTTGCCCCCCGGCGCCGGCGGTGCTATCATCAGACCCGGTGGGGGTGTGGCAACGGCGGGCGCCGGAGGCGGTGCCGGGGCGGGGCGCGGGGCGAGGTTGCGCCATGATCCACTTCAGTTGCGACCTGTGCGGGCGGCCGCTGCTCGCCGACGAGGACGTCCGGTACGTCGTCAAGAGCCAGGTCTTCGCCGCCTGCGACCCCATGGAACTGACCCGGGCCGACCTGGAGCGCGACGACGCGGCCGAGATGCGGAAGCTGCTCGACCAGATGGCCGAGACCGACGCCCGCACCCTCGAAGCGCAGGTCTTCAAGCAGCTCCGGTTCGACCTGTGCCAGGCGTGCCGCGACCGCTACCTGGAGGACCCGCTCATGCGGACGGTCCGCCACCGGCTGGACGTCCGCGAAAACTGACGCCGCACCCTCGCACGAACCGGGGCCGCGCGCCCGCGGGCGCCGGTGCCGCACGGAACGCTGGAGCCTTGCCATGCCGATGACGCTGTCGCAGAAGATCCTGGCCGCCCACACCGACCTGGAGACGGTCGCCGCCGGCCAGTTCATCACCGCCCGGGTCGACATCGCCCTCGGCAACGACATCACGGCGCCGATTACGCTCAACCGGCTGGCCGAGTACGGCATCGATCGCGTCTGGGACCGCGAGCGCATCGCCCTGGTGCCTGACCACTTCACGCCGAACAAGGATATCGCCAGCGCGCAGCAGGCGAAGCAGCTCCGCGACTTCGCCCGGGCCCAGGACATCACGCACTACTGGGAGGTCGGCCAGGTCGGCATCGAGCACGCCCTCCTGCCCGAGCAGGGCGTCGTCGGTCCCGGCGACCTCGTCATCGGCGCCGACAGCCACACCTGCACCTACGGCGCCCTCGGCGCCTTCTCCACCGGCGTCGGCTCCACCGACCTGGCCGCCGTCTTCGCCACCGGCACCATCTGGCTCCGCGTGCCGGAGGCGATGCGGTTCACCTTCACGGGAACGCGGTCGCGGTGGGTGGGCGGCAAAGACCTGATCCTCTACACGATCGGCCAGATCGGCGTCGACGGTGCCCTGTACCGGTCAATGGAGTTCGGCGGCCCGGTCCTCGAGGCCCTGCCGATGGACGACCGTCTCGCGATGTGCAACATGGCCATCGAGGCCGGCGCGAAGAACGGCATCATCGCGCCCGACGACGTCACCCGGGCCTGGTGCGAGGGCCGCCTCGAACGCGAGCCGGCGTACTTCCAGGCCGACCCGGATGCCGCCTACGTCGAGAGCCACGAGTGGGACGTTTCGGACCTCGAGCCGATCGTCGCGTGCCCGAACCTGCCGGAGAACGCCAGCCCCGTCTCGGAACTGGCCGACGTCCGCATCGACCAGGCCGTCATCGGGTCGTGCACGAACGGGCGGCTGAGCGATTTGGCCGTGGCGGCCGACCTGATGAAGGGCCGGCGCGTCGCCGACGGCGTCCGCTGCATCGTCATCCCCGCCACCCCCACCATCGAGCGCGAGGCCCTGAAGGCGGGGTACCTGGAGACCTTCCTGGAGGCCGGGGCCGTCGTCTCGCCGCCCACGTGCGGGCCGTGTTTGGGCGGCCACATGGGCATCCTGGCCGACGGCGAAGTGGCCGTCGCCACCACCAACCGCAACTTCACCGGCCGCATGGGCCACGTCCGCAGCCAGGTCTACCTGGCGAGCCCGGCCGTGGCGGCCGCCAGCGCCCTGACCGGGCGCATCACCCACCCCGACGAGGTCGCGGGGTAGGGGGGCCTGGCCGCGCGCCCCGGCGCGCCGGCACAGCAGGGAGGACGGCGTGGGACTCGATCTGCGGGCCCGATGGGAGCACCTGCGCGCGGCCGCCCAGCGGCTCTTCGAGAGCCCCACCAGCGAACTCTCCCGCTGGGGCCGCCTGGCCGTCCACCAAGCCCGCCTGTGGCGGTTCTGCGGTATCCAGCTCAAGCGCGACCGCCTTGTCACCGTGGCCGGCGACCTGACGTTCAAGACCCTGCTCGGCCTCATCCCGTGCCTCGTGCTCTTCCTGCTCATCGTGGGTTTCTTCAGCCGCGGGCCCGAGGTCGGCCGCAAGGTCCAGGAAGCCCTCTACCAGGCCCTCAACATCACCGAGCTCGACGTGGTCATCGACGGCGAACCCGTGGGCCTGGTCGAGCAGATCGACCGGCTGGTCCAGGCCGCCGGGCGCCGCATCGGCACCACCACCACCACCGTCGCGGGCATCCTGTTCCTGTTCGGCCTGTCGATGAACATGCTGGCGACCATCGAAGGGGCGATGAACCGGATCTGGCAGGTCCGCCGCAAACGCCCCCTGCTGCGCCGCGTGGTCCTGTTCTGGGTGGTCCTGACGGTCGGCCCGCCCGTCGTGGCCGCCGCCGTCTACGCCTCCGGCTCCGTCTACGACCGGGCCGCCCAACTCCCCGAGGCCGTCGCGTGGTTCGGGCGCAGCATCATCAACCTGGTGGCCGTCTGGTTCGTCCTGTTCGTCATGTACAAGCTGATCCCCAACACCCGGGTCGAGGCCCGGGCGTCGCTGACCGGGGCCCTCGTCGCCGGCACCCTCTGGCACGTCATCGCCAAGGAGGCCTTCTTCGGCTACTACGTCAACTACGCCGTCGGCTACGGCCAGGTCTTCGGCAACCTGGCCGTCGTCCCCCTGTTCTTCCTCTGGATCTACTTCACGTGGATGTTCGTCCTGTTCGGGGCCGAACTCGCCTACACCGTGCAGAACCTGAAAGACCTGGCCCGCGCCGAGACCGAGCAGGCCGACAGACGCAACGGCCGGTTCCTGGCGGCCGACTTCGTGGCGGTGGCGGCGGCGGCCGTGGTGGCCCGGCGCTTCCGCGACGGCCGCGGCCCCACCCCCCTCGGCGTCCTCGTCGACGCCACCGGCTGCAGCCGCAACCCCCTGGCCGACCTCACCGGCCGCCTCGAAGAGGCCGGCCTGCTGGTCGCCACCGCCAAGCCGAACGGCGAGGACGAGGACGCCGAGGACGCCTGGCTCCCCGGCCGCGACCCCGCACGCGTCCGCCTGGCCGAGATCGGTGAGGCCGTCCGCCGCTTCGTCCCCCTGCCGGTCGACCCGGACTACCTTCCCCTGAACCGGTGCCTGCGCGAACGGTACGAGGCCGCCGAAGCCGCCCGCGCGGGCGAACACACCACCTTGGCCGACGTGCTCGAAGAGGCGCGTGACGCCGACCCGGCGGGCGCGGCCTGATGCCGCCGTAGCCGGATGCCGCCCCGGCCGCGGGGTGTGTCACGGCCCTCAGCCCGGCCGCACGATTTCCCCTCCCGCTTGCCCCGGGCCGCCCCCCGCGCGGTATCATGGCCGGTGTCAGGGAACCCGCGGGGAGGCCGACCATGAACGTGACCGAGTTCCTCAAGTCCCACGACGTGCCGTTCGAGCTGCGCCACCACCCGGCCCGCTACACGGCCCAGGAGGTCGCGGCCGCTGAACACATCACCGGCGAGGACGTCGCCAAAGTCGTCATCGTCAAGGCGGGCGACACCTTTGTCATGTGCGTCCTGCCGGCAACCCACGTCCTCGACACCCAGCGCGTCTCGGAGTTGCTGGGCGGCGCCGAGGTCCGTCTCGCCACCGAAGAGGAGATCGCCGAGCTCTTCCCCGACGCCGAGGTCGGCGCCATGCCGCCCTTCGGCCACGAGTACGACCTGCCCGTCCTGGTCGAGAAGAGCCTCGCCGAGGAGGAGCGCGTCCTCATCCCGGCCGGTACGCACGAGGACTCCGTCCTGCTCGCGTGGCAGGACTTCGAGACACTGGCCGAGCCGGAACTCGTCACCATCGGCCATCACACGGCCTGACGCCGCCCGGCCGCGCCGCCGCGCGCACGCCGCGCCCCTGGCGCGCCCGGGCCGTCCGGTACGTCGTGAACGTCTCCGGCCCCGTCCGGACGACGACCAGCGTCTCGCGCGTGCCGTCCGCCCGGTCGCGGACCACGTCCAGCCGGTACCGCATACGGTAATCGCGCCGCACCGGCCCGAGCCACGCGCCGCGGGCCGCCAGCCCCTCCGGCCGCGCCGTCCAGAACGCCAGCACGTCGGCCCGGACCTCTTCGTCGGCCCGGTCGGCCGCCACGTCCGTCGCCCCCGCCGGCGCGCCCTGGCCCGGCCGCCACCCCTCGACGCGCTCCAGCAGGTCCGCCCCGGCGGTCGGCAACTCCGCCAGCACCTCGCCCACGCGCCCCGCCAGGTTCGACGCGACGACCACGCCGTCAATGTACACGGCCTCGGCGTGCGCCGCGCACAGGCGGAACCGAGGGGCTCGCGTCGGCGCCCCGTCGGAGTCCACCCACGTGCCCGCCTGGGTCCACCCCTCGGGCGAACTGACCGTCCCGCACGCCAGGCACACGTCCGCCGCGATCGGCTCGTCGTGCTCCAGCACCTGCGGCGCCAGCAACCGCACCCGCTCCAGAAAGTCCCGGTCGTGGACCTCGACGCAGGCCGGGCAGACCGCAATCTCGTGCCACGGCCACACGCCCGTCATCGCCCGGTACTCGGGAATTGCCAGGCGGCGAACCAGGTCGCGCCGCGACACGTCCCGGTCGCACAGGTCGCACGTGGGCATGTGGGGTCTCCTCACAGGCCGGGCATCGGCCCGGCGCCAAAGCCCGGATGATAGGCCCCGTGGCGGACCGCGACAAGGCAAAAGCCCGTCACGGCGCGACGCCCGGCGGGCGGGTCCCCGAGCGGCCCGGAACACCCGCCTCGGCCGCTTTCCCGGCAAGTTCGCGCCCCCGCGCGCCGATAAGACCTCTGGCGGTTGCCACGCACGCAACGACCTTCCCCTACCGCGAAGCCGATTGTGACGCATGCAATGACCGATCCACCCGGGGGCCACCACGTGCGCGGCCTGTGCGCGCTGGTGGACGCGGTGCGCGCCGCCTCGGCCAAGGGCGAGGCGCTGCGTGCGGGACTCTGGGCCGCGGCGGGGGCGATGGCCGCCGCGGCCGGGCTCCTCGGCCTCGGACGGGACCTCCCCGCTTGGGCCCTCCTGGCGCCTGTCGCCGGCCTGGCCCTGGCCGCGCTGGCGGCGAGCGCCTGGGCCTGGCACCGCCGCCCCAGCCGCCGCCGGGCCGCCCGATGGATCGAGGCCGCGCGCCCGGATCTGAAGAACGCCCTTATGACGCTCGTCGAGATGGTCGGCGAAGGCCGCCGCGCCTGCCCCGACGCCGACCCGGGGATGTGCGCCGCCGTCGGACGCCGCGCCGCACGCCTGCTGGCCGGGACCGACCCGTTGGAGTTCGCCTGGCGCCCGTCGGTGCGGACGCCCGCGTGGGCGTGCCTGGCCGCCGCCGGCGTCCTCGGCCTGGCCCTCTGGTCGGGCCGAGGCCCGCAACTCGCCCTGGCCCGGGGCCTCGGCCGCGTCGACGTGGTCGCCGGCGCCACGAGCGATGGCGACGCCCCCGACCTCGACCGGCCCCCGAGCCCCAACCATGGGGCTGATCCCGACCGAGCCCCCGGCGATCAGGCGAGCGCCGCCGCGGGCCGGGCCCCGGGCGGCCACGGAGGCTCCGACCCGACCCATGCTCCAGGCCCCGACGCGGGGTCGTCTGACCCGGCCATGCCCCCCGACCACGCCGGCCCTGAGAAGGCCCCCGGGGCACCAGGCGACCCGTCCGCGGCAGGTCCGCCGGCCGGAACCGGCGCCGCCGACCCGGCGCGCCCGCCTTCGCCGCCCGGGCGGCGCGGCCCGGCGCCGGAGCGCGGCCAGTCGCGCGGTGCTCCGCCGCCGCTGCCCGAGCGCGACGCGGCCCACGAGGCGGATCTGGGCGAGGCCCGCGACGAGGTCGTCGGCCCGGCCGAGCGCCGCCCCGGGCAGCACGCGGGGGACGCCCCCCCGGACGCCGGCGCCGCCGGGCCGCGCGTCGTCGAGGGCCCCGCCGAGCCGACCGAGGTGCTCCCGGCCACGGGCGACGCGGGCCTCCGCGCCGCCTCGACATGCGTCGACCCCGCCGCCGGCCGCTTCCAGGACGCCGCCGACACCGTCGCCCCACGCTTCCGCCCGCTCGTCGAGGCCTACCTCCGCGCCGTGGCGGCCGACCCGTCGGCAGACGAACCGCCCGCCGATTGACCCCACGCCAGCCGGCGCAGGGTCTCCGCGAACGATGCCGGGCCCGGCTCGTGCGCCCCCGCCGCGCGATGCCCCTCCCGTGCTTAACGAATGTCGGGTTGCGTATGGAGTGGCGGCGGATTGATGCGGACAGGCCCGGGTGTGGTGGTCAGGGAAGTGCTCGGCGGGACGTCGTGCGTCTGCGGCCGGGTCGGGTTGCGTGCGAGATGGCGCCGGGGGAACGTTGGCGTGACACGCGGTGCACCAAGTGGGGCTGGCGGCGCGTCGTTGGTCGGCGGCGAGGTCGGGTGGCGCGGAGGCGCCGACGGGGCAGGTTTCCACGCCGGGGTTCCGCGCGCGGTTCCTCAGGCGCGGAATCCGAGGCGCTTCAGCAGCCTCGGAATCGACGCTACCCGATACGTAACGCCGAAGCGGTCGCGGATCACCCGGGCGACCTGCCGGCAGGTCCAATCGTCGGTGTCGAAGCCTGCCCGGCGGGCGCCTCTCCGGAGCGTCCGCACCAGCGCCTGCTGCTGACGCGGTGCCAAACGCGCGGGCCGGCCGTCCCCGGTCCTGGCCGCGAGCGCGGACGGACCGCCTTCCCGCCGGGCACGCATCCAGCGTTCCACGCTACGGACGGTCGTGCCCAGCCGCCGGGCGATGGTGGCATGGGTGAGCCCCCGGTCGCGCAGCGCGGCAGCCTCGCGCCGGCGCTGCTCCAGTTGCGTCTTCGTCCCTCTTGGCCGCACCGGACCCTCCGTGGATCAGACCGGCCGACCCTCTCCGGGCAGGCCTTGGCCGGTCATCCAGCGGCCCGCCGCCTAACCCCCCGCCGCCTGCCGCAGCGCCGCCGCGAACGCCTCCGCGGTCGGCGGATCGCGCCAGGCCGCCTCGACCGCCCCGTCGCGGCCGAGGACGATCACCGCCGGCGGGTTCACGCCGCGGTACGCTTGGGCGAGGGCCAGCTTTTCGCCCTCCGGCGACTGTGTCACGTCCACTTTGATGCGGGCCAGGGCCTCGCTCGCGGGGAGGACCGCCTCGTCGGCGAAGACCTTGGCCTGCCAGACGCGGCACTCGGCACACCAGTCCGCGGTGAAGTAGAGGAGCACCGGCCGCCGGGCCTCGCGGGCCGCCTCCAGCGCCCCCGGGTGCCACGCGGTCCATTGGACGTGCGGCCCGGCGGCGCCCGCCACGTGACCGCCAACCGCCGGGGCCGCGCGCGTTGCCGGCATCGCATACACGGCCAGCACGTACGCCGCCCCCGCCAGGCAGGCCACGCCGACCACGGCTCGGGCCGCCTTGAACGCCGCCGAAAACGGCCGCCGCGACAGGCCTTCCACCAGGGCCAGGTACACCGCCGCGAACGCGAGGACGCCGACGACGAGCGGCCAGAAGAACGCGCCGTCCAGGTACGGGCGGACGAAGTAGAGGATGAGCCCCGCCAGGGCCATGCCGAGGACGCGTTTGGTCCAGACGAGCCACCCGCCGCTCCGGGGGAACCGGTTCAGCAGGCCGGTAAAGGTGCCCAGGATGATGAAGGGCGTGCCCAGGCCGAGGCCGACGGCGAAGAAGGCGACCGCCCCGAGGACGAGCGAGCCCTCGGCGGCCACGAGGGCGATCAGCGCGATCATGAACGGGCCGACGCACGGGGCGGCCACCAGGCCCATGACCATGCCCGCGCCGGCGGCGCCGAGGGCCCCGCGCCGGGCGCCGCTGACCTTGCCCATGAGGCCGGACGGCAGTTGGAGGTCGAACGCGCCGAAGGAGCTGGCCATCATGACCGCCAGGACCGCGACCACCACCAGCACGCCCCACGGGCTCTGCAGCGCGAAGCCGACGCTCTGGCCGCCCAGCGCCGCCACCAGCCCGACGACCGTGAACGTGGCCGCGATGCCGAGGGCATAGAGCACCGCCAGGGGCAGGACCTTGAGCGGGCGGTGCTCGCCCTGCTGGGCGAAGACGTTCATCGTGACGGGGATGAGCGGAAAGACGCAGGGTGTCAGGTTCAGGGCCAGCCCGCCGAGGTAGAGGACGACGAGGAAGACGAGCCAGCCCTGGTCGAGGCGGGCGGCGATGTCGGTTTCGCCCTCGAAGCGGACCTCCCGCGGCGCCGCGGTCGCGCCCTTGTCGCCGTCGCCGTCGTGGCCCGCGCTCGCCAGGAGCGCCTCCGCCGACGGCGCGCCCGCGAAGCCGTCCCAGGCCGACGGGGCTGGCGGCGCGCCGGGCTCCGCCACCGGGACGGCCACGCGCACCGTCCGCGTCTCGGGCTGGTGACACGCCTGGTCCGTGCAGCCCTGGAACCGGAGGGCCAGTTCGGCCTCGACCGTGCCCGCGGCGTCCTCGGCCAGGCGGCCGCCCGCGAGGAGCCCTGTCTCGCCGCTGTAGACGGAGGCGGCCTTGCCGTCGGCCCACTCGGCCTCCAGGGGCGTGCCCTCGGGGTAGTGGACGCGGCCCCAGGTGACGGCCGCGTGGGGCTCGGGCGTCAGGGTGGTGGGGACCTGCCAGGGCTCGCTCGGGGGATTCGCGTTCAGGTGGAAGTCCGACCGCAGGTGCAGGACGACCGCGACGCGGAACGCCCCGCCGGGGGGCACCGCCTCCGGGTCGAGGTGCACGTCGATCTCGTACGGCGGCGCGGGGCTGCCGCGCGCCGTCGCCGCGAGCGTCGCCAGCGTCGCCAGAAGGACCAGGGCCGGGCTGGGTTGTCGCATCAGGGGGCTCCTTGCCGGGGGTTCCCCCATTATGCGCGTCGCGGGCGCGCCGGACAAGGTATCGAGACAGGCCCGTCGGCGCCCGGAGGCCTTTGGGCTTGCTTTCGGGCGGGGCGGCGGCACGATTCCAGCGAGGAGGTTGCCATGTCCAAGGTCCTGCATGTCACGGCGGTCATCTGGCCCGAAGGGGACCGGTTTGTCGCGAAATGCCCCGAGGTGGGCGTTGCCTCGTACGGTGCCACGACGGGCGAGGCGCGGAAGGCCCTGCGGGAGGCGATCAAGTTGTGGGCGGCCAACGCGCGGGAACTGGGGCTGATGGACGATGTGGCCCCGGCCGTTGAGCACCAGGAACGTTACAGCACCCCTCCCGAGGTGGCGGTTTAGACCATGTCCAAGCTGCCCGCGCTTTCGGCTCGGGAGGTCATCGCGGCCTTGCGCCGCGCCGGGTTCACCGATGCGCCCATCGGGGCAAGGGAAGCCACAGGGCCTGATGCGCCGCGACCCCTCCGGCCGCGTTCGTCTTGTCATTGTGCCAGGCGGCAAAGCCATACCGCGCGGCACCCTTCTGGCCGTTCTGGAACCGGCCGGCCTGACCCGTGAGGAGTTCCTCGCGTTGCTGAAGAAGTAGCCGCGAGGAACCTTCCACCCACCCCCCGCCGCATCAGCCGCGCGATGTGCGGCGTCCGGGCCTGCGGGTGCCCGCCCATGCCGGCGACCGCGTCGTTCAGGTCGTCGCACACGATGAACAGCACGTTGGGTCGGCGGCTCACGGCGTCCTTCCTGTTGACCTCGCCCCGCCGGCGGCGGGGGGGAGCCTCCCGCGCCGTGCGGCCGCCTAGCGCGGCACGTCCAGGCGGCCGTCCTTGACCGTGAGCCGGCGCTCGCCGACGACCAGGTCCGTCCCGTCCACCTTGATCGCCGGCGGCGTCTCCGTCCCCGGGAAGAGGAACGTCACCTGCCGCTTGCCGACCTTCACCGTCTGGCCGTCCTTGGCTTTGCAGGTGGTGGCCAGCATCACGTCGGCGCCGCTGGCGCCGGTGAAATCGACGACCATGCCGGTGCCCTTTTCGAGGGTCAGGACGCTCAGGTCGCCCTTGGGGGTGCTGTACCAGTCGGCGGCGCCGCCCTGGCCTTTGATCTCGGCCCACGGCTTGCCGTCCACGAGGACGGCCCCGTCCGGCTTCGACCCGTGGTAGCCGCGCGTCCGCCCGGTCGCCACGTTGATAATCACGTCGCCCCGGCCGTCATAACGGTTCCGCCACGCGAAGAAGCCGGCCTCGGCGTCCGAGAAGCAGAGCGGCAGGACCTCGGCCGGGTCCTTCGGCTCCAGGCCGAGAGGCCAGTTGACGAAGGCGTTGACCGCCAGGTGCGGGTACACGCTGACGGTGTCGAAGGGCTGCCCGATGGCCTCGTCAATCGGCTTCAGGTACCGGTTGTAGAACCACAGGTGGGCCGCCTGTTGCTCGCGCGTGAGCCCGGCAAAGCCGATGGCGAAGTAGCCGGCGCCGCTCAGGCCGTCGCGGTCCCAGGTGTTGTGGCCGTAGGCGCCGCGGCTCTTCATCTGGGCCCAGCGGTTGTCCCAGCCCGTCTCCCGGCCGCGCTCCCGGTTCTTCTCAATGCCCGCCAGGATGCCCTCCGTGTTGAAGCGGGTCTGGTAGAGCCACTTCAGCGTCAGCATGGGGACGTGGGGGCGTCCCGCGTTGACGAAGTCCAGGCCCTCGACGTGCTTCCAGGCCTGGAGGCCCGAGAGGTAGGTGATGTAGGTGGCCATGGAGCCGGTGCCGTCGCCCTCCTTGAAGAAGCCGCCCTCGCCGAAGCCCTCGGTGATGTTGCGGATCA
>CAYNLG010000019.1:0-52683 GCA_964397995.1 uncultured Anaerolineales bacterium | reverse complement strand
CGTAGGTCCCTGGGTGCGCGTCGCCGCCTGTCACGGTGGCCGCGACGGTTCCGGTCAGGCGTTCGCCCTCGACGCGGAGCGAACCGCCATCGATGCGGCCCGTGAAGCCCCACTTGCCCCCGCGGCCGCTGGTGAACCGGCCGTCGCCGACGTTGCCGCCTTCCAGACGGAATGCCAGCTGCGGGCTGCGGATATGACCATGTCCGGTGTAGAGGCTGGGCAGCGTGAAGGCAACGGCCATCGGCCGCGCGGGATCGGCCGTCGCCTCCAGGCGCCCGCCGACGGTGCCCTTTCGCCCGACGGGGGCGAAGCGGCTCGCGTGGGTGCCGCGGAACTCGCCACCCTCGGCGACCGTGCCGCTGACCTCGAACGCCGCCGGCCACAGGCCCCAGTAGCGGTCCGAAGTGACGGTCCCCTTGAGCTTGCCCGCTTCGAAGTGCAGGTTCGAGGCGTCCAGCGCCACCCACGAGTCGGCGTTGTGTCTGTAGCGGGGCCAGTCCGCGGTCGCACGACCGTAGCAGTAGACCGCCCTCCCGCCGCGGAAGGCCGCGAGCACCGGCATCGCCAACCGGTGCCCGGCCTCGTCCCCCGGCAACGCGGACGCCAAGACGAAGCGGCAGACGCGGTAATCCCCTTCGGGACGGACGCATTCCGTCTTCGGCTCAGCGCCGCCGGCCTCGGAGGCCACGACAGGGACCAGCAGCACAAGGGCCAGCGCGACACGCATCAAGGTTCCGGGCATGAGGGGCTCCTTCCTCAAGGCGACCGACGAGAGGATGAGCGCCGGTCAGTCGTCGAACGTGAGCTTCGTCCCATCATACCGGAAGGCCCGGTCGCCGACACGGATCGTCTGATCCCCCTCGGGGCCGGTCAGGCTGACGGGCGGCGGGTCGCCCTCCTGAATCGTCAGGACCGTGATGATGGTGACGGGCGGGAGCGTGCGCTCGCGCTCGCGGCGGGCGCGGTCGGCCTCGGTGTCGAAGGCGTCCAGGAGGCTCTCCAGGGCCGGGTCGCCAGGCGCCTTCAACAGGTCCTCGACCGGGTCCGGAGCGGCGCGGTCTGGCGCGGGATCCTCCTCAGCCTCGACGGACAGACTGGCCTCGTCGGCGACCGGCGGCCCGCCCGGACCTTCGCGTTCTTCGACGGCCCTTTCAACGGCCTCGGCATTCTCCTCGAAGCGGGCCTCGTGGACGCGCTCCCGCTCGCTGACGTGCCGGTCGACCTTCGCCTCCAACACGGTGCCGCGCGGATGCTTCACGCGCGGCGACCGAGTGCGCAGCTCCAGGCCCTCGCGCGGCGCGAGGAAGGTGATCCGCATGGTCGCGTCGGTCTTCGGCGGCCGCACCGTCACCTCGCGGTCGCCGACCTCCAGCGTGGGGCGGCGGCGGTTGTAGGCGGTGGTCGTGTAGACCTCGCCGAGGTTCATGCGCCAGACCTTCTCGCGGCGGCCGGTGCCGCGGAACGTGTCGACCGTCACGTAGACGGCGGGGGCGCCGGCGCGGGCGGTGGTGTCGGCGGCGAAAGCCCGCTGGACGGTGACGCCGGCGTCGGCCTTCGCGAGGACCACGCCCTTGTGCGTCTCGGCGACGACCTCCCGGAAGGCGTCCATGACCACGGTCACCGCCCCCGAGCCGTCGGGCCGAAGGTCGGCATGCATCACGCGGGCGGGCGCGACGGGGTGCAGCCGCCGCACCGACGCGTTGTTGAGCTCCGCGTACCCCTGGTCGGGGTGGCGGCCGTCCCAGTACGGTTTCGCCCAGAACCGGCCGAACGCCTGCAGGCGCAGGTTGCCGGCGGCGTAGACGGAGTTGCCCGGCGCCTCGCGTCCGGTCTCGACCAGCGCGAAGGGGGCGTCGGCCCCGCCCCACCCGCCCGCGAAGGCGTGGACGCCGTGCCGCTCGTGAGCCGCCGCCAAGGGATACCGGCCATCGGGCGGCACGGGCGCCGCGTCGAACGGGTGCGTCTTGAGGGCAACGAGCGCATCGAGCGGCCGGGCAAGGCCCGGACCGTACGTGTCCAGGTACCACCGCGCCAGCCCCCGGTGCCGCGCGGGCACGAACGCCGCCCCCTGCGAGACCATCGTGTCGAACGTCCGATCGCCCATGTGGCCTCGCATCCGGGCCGCCAGCGGGACCAGTTCCTCGAGGCCCGTGCCCGCGGCGAGGTCCTCGCCCAGGACGTTCCGGACGGCCAGCAGCATCGGCAGGACGGTGTCGTGCGTGTCCCAGCCACCCCAGCCATGGTCGCCGACCGCCAAGTCCAGGTACCGCTCGACGCTCCGCACGAGGGCCGAGGCGGCGCGGCGGAGTTCATTGTCATGGACGCCGGTGCCGGCGTAGGCCTGGGCCGCCGCGGCGGCGCGGGCGGTATCGGCCTGGTACATCGCCGGCGTGTACTCGCGGAGCTTCGGCGCCTGGGCCGAGTAGCCGCCCATCACCGGCACGTCCACCGCCACCGGGTAGAGCCCCGGCCGCAACCGCACCAGGTCGCCGTCGCGGACCTCGCGGCCGGCAATCCACATGCGGCACCCGACGTTGCGGCTGCGCCAGTTGGGCAGAGCCTGGACGATGCGCTCGGTCTCGTTCTCGAGCACCGTGTAGAGGACCACGTTGATGGGGGGGCGACGGCCGAGGCGCTCGCGCCAGCGGCGCGCGAGCTCGATACCCGGCCAGTACCCGCCGCCCGTCGCTCCGGTCCAGTAGCGGGCGCAGTTGCGGGCATAGATCATCGGCCCGTTCGGATCCTCCGCTCCGGTCGGGAGGTAGCGGCGGAAGCGGAGGAGGACGCCCTCGACTTCGACGGGCGTGCCCGGCTCGGGCCGGAGTCCGGCGAAGCCCCCGAGCGGCTCGAGGGCCGCATCCTGCGTCCCCCGCACGAAGGGCCCGTTGACGAGCCACTCGCGGAACATGATGTCGTCTTCCAGATGCACCACAGGCACGCCGACCCATGGGTCGTACCCCTCGGCAGGCTCCAGCATGCGGACGACCTCCAGCGGCGTCGGCCGGTAGACCGGCGGCTTGTCTCCCGCCAGGGCAAGGGCCGCGATGGCCGCCCCCGCGCGGAACGTGGCCGCGTACGCGTCGTCGGGCCCGCGGACGCGGAAGTCGTGCTGACCGTTGGCGAAGCGGAACCGCTCCAGCACGCCCAGCGGGTCGGCCCCGTCGTGGCGGTGGGCGAGGTCCCGGACGTTCCGCTCCAGGTAACCGTACACAAGGCCGCGCAGGTCCGGGGCCCAGGCCTCGGCGCACAGGTCGTAGGCGGCGCCCATGCCCATGAGCGTGTAGGCGTGGATCCACCCTCCGCCGTAATAGTACGAGTTATACATGTTGCCGTAGAAGTGGCGCCCGGCCTTCTCGGCATACGTCCGGTCGCCGGTCAGCTGGTAGAGAAGCCCCCAGCCGCACGCCCACACGGGGCCCATCGAGTGTTCCGCCTGGGGGTACCGGTAGCCGTAGCCGTGGACCTCGGCCCGCTCGAGCATCGCCTCCAGGTCGGCCAGGATGCGGCGGCCCTCCGGGGTGGCGGCCCGCTCGCGGAGCGCGGGCAGATCCGCTTTCCGGAAGAACAGACGCGGGTGCTCGCCGGGCGCGGCCGGCGCCAGGCCGTCCGGGCGCGGCGGGTACGGCCGGACCGTGCCGCGGACGCGGCCGGAGACGTCGGCCGTCCGGAGCGCCGCTCGCAGCCGGTTCGCGAGGGTCGGCTGCTGCCAGTCGCGCTTCCCGGGGACCTCGCCGAAGCCCCACGCGTCCTCGAGCCGGCGCCGCAGGTCGGGCGCATCGGCACCGTCGCTTCGGCCACGGAACGTGCCGCGAAGCTGGTCTCCCTCGCGCGTCAGTTCGACCGCCAGGCGCAGCGTCCCGCCCAGGATGCAGGGATCGTGGCGGCTGTGGCTGACGGCCAGTTCCACGTGAAACGCCGCGCGCCCGTTCGGAGCCGGCTCGGCCTGCGTCACGCGGCCAAGGTGCTCCTGGCCGGGCACGTAGGGCGTGAAGCCCCAGGCGACGGCGTCCCACGTGCCGTCGCGGCAAACCAGGTCCAGCGTCAGGTCCTGCGTATCGGCCCAGGGGTCGCGGGTCTGGCGATGCGACTCGAAGCGGAGCGCGCCGGAAAGGGTAAGCCGGACGCGGCCATCGAGGACGCCCCCGCCATCGGCGGCGCGCAGCGTCGCCGCGGCCGCCAGGACGACGGCCACCGCGAGCGCCGCCCGGATGGAGCGTGCGAGCCGCCTCATGGCGTCTCCTCGAACGTAAGCAGGTACTCCTCGTACCGAACGCGAAGCGGGCCGACGCGGAGCAGGGCCTCGTCGTCGGCGCCGAGGACGGTCACCTCCGGCGCGGGACCGTCCTGGACCGTGAGGACGACGATGCAGCTGGAGGCGGCCTTCGGGAACCGGTCGCCGCCGCCCATCTTGATGCTGCTCGTGTGGCGGTAGAGCTTGTTGAGGACCGTCTTGCCCTCCTCCTGGAGCCGCGCCTCGCGGTCCGGGTCGGGCTCTTCGAGGATAAACGTCAGGTCGATCTCGGCATCGGGGTCGGGCTCGGCGTCGTCGCCTCCGCCGGCGTCGCGGGTCATGCGTTCGATTGCCTCGGCCGCCTCTTCCAGGCTCCGCTCCAGGAGCTGCTGGTTGCTCGGGGTGGGCTTGGTCATGTGGCACCGGACGCGGCCGCCGCGCCCGCCCGCGGGCGGCACATACTCAATGTGACCGCTGGGCGGGTAGACCATCGTGCCGACGAGGGTGGCCGCTGAGCCGGCGGGACGCACGACGAAGCGGCGGCCGTCGACCGTGACCCGGTCGGCGGCGACAGGGCCGACCTCCATCTCCCAGACGCGCTGCCGGTCGGCCAGGCCGACCGCGCCGCCGACAGTCACGACAACGGCGGCCGCACCAGAGGCACCGCTCGCGTCGAAGCCGACGGTCCGCCAGGCTTGGGCGTCCTCCAAGCCGCCGCCGAGACGCCCGGGACGCACCTCGCGGAATCCGTGGGCCAGCATGCCGACCGACCCCGCGCCGTCACGGCGGGCCTGGACGCGGGTCAGGCGACCGGGGCCGGTGGGCACGGCGGCCCGGCGGTCGTTCAGAAGAGACTCGTGGATGCGGAGGCAGTTGGCGCGGGCCGCCGCGGGCCAGGCGAAGGCGTCACCGTCTGCGCCGCCGAGGGCGCTCACCCACGTGCGGCCGAGCGCCGTGAGGCTGACGTGGCCACGCGCTCCGGCCGCCGCCGGCACCCCGCCGGCGCCGCGAAAGACGAGCATGGCGTCGCGGCCGGGGTCGCGGCCGCCTCGCAGAACGCACGCGCCGGCGTGGCGGTCGAGGGCGGCGGGCGGCAACAGGCCTTCCTGGGCCGGCCCGTCGGGGGACGCGTCGCCCGCGGGAGCAAAGGCCACGCCCAAGACGCCTTGCCACGGCGTCGCGGGCGTCCATCCGGTCGTCGCCAGGTAGTTGCGCACGAGCGCCTTGTGCTCCGGAGGTGCAAGCGGCAGGCCCGCGACGAGCCAGCCACCGCACGGGGCTGCGCCGTCGCTCGTGGCGTCTCGACCCCAGGTGGCGATGCCCCAGCGTGCGGCCCTGGCCGCCCCCGTCCCCGCCGCCATGTCCTCGCCGGTCACCCGGCGCCAGGCGGCCACGAATGGCCCGACGATCTCCATCGCGTCCCCCAAGCCATGCTGGCCGGTGCCGG
Organism: uncultured Anaerolineales bacterium; assembly: GCA_964397995.1. Classification (GTDB taxonomy): domain Bacteria; phylum Planctomycetota; class Phycisphaerae; order FEN-1346; family FEN-1346; genus CAYNLG01. The sequence continues at coordinate 47,005 of CAYNLG010000019.1, read as the reverse complement.
CCCCCTCGTCGCCGAAGGCCGTGCGGAGGAAACGGCGAACGGTTCGGCGCGCCACCGCGAGGCCCGCGCGCACGTCATCCCGGCTGAGGCCGGCCGCCTCAGGCAGGGCTTCGCCCCACACCGCCAGGGCCGCGAGCCCGGCGGCCGCACGAACCGTCGCCAGCCGCAGATCGTACGGACCCGCTGGCTCGCCAAGGAGCCGGTCCGCCCCGTAAGCGGCCTCGTCAAGCGTGACGTGCGGGCCTTGGCCGCCGACCCGCACCGCCCATGTCGCGAGGTGCATGCGGACGTCGGCGGCAAGGTCCTCGGGCCACGCCTCGGCCGCCAAATCGTAAGCGACCGCCAGCCCGGCCAGCCGCCGTGCCGCATCAAGGGGCGGATCGACCGCGAGGTCTCCGGCCGCCCTGCTCCGCCCGGCGGCGGTCTCGGCCGCGTCGAGGGCGCGCCGGGCCAGCTCGGCCGAACGGGCCGCGTCGCCGGCCGCGCCCGAGAGACGGTGGACCATTGCCCAGCCGGCCGCGCGCCCGGTGTACCGCCCGGCAGACGCCACAAGCACCAACCCGGCGTCCCCGGCCAGCAGCGCCCGCGTCCGATCCAGGTACGCTCCGGGCAGGCCCTCGGCGGCGCGCGCCACCAAGGCGTCGGCGGCGTCGGCACCGAAGAGCAGGCGCGGGCGGGCCAGGTCGTCTGCCACGTCGGGACGCGGCGCCTGCCACGTCGCCGACGCCCGGACCGGCTGGCCAACGGTTCCCCCCACGCCATAGTAGCGAGCGGGCAGGCGGGTGACGCTGCGGGTCGTTCCGCTCTTCAGGCCGCCGCGGAACGCCGGTCGGCCCCGGCCGCCGCGCTCGCGCCACAGGGCCAGCCCCTCGGCGTCAGAGAGACCCGTTGCGTCACCCCGGTAGGTGCCGTGGATGCGGGTACCGTGCCGCTCCAGGTCCACCCGGAAGCGCGCGGTGCCGCCTGTCGTCAAGGGCAGGACGTCGCGGACGCGGACCTCGACCTCCAGGTGCCACCCGCCCTCGGTCATCTGGGCGGCTTGGACGCGCGCGGGGTGTTCGGCCGCCGGCAGGGCCGGCAGATGGGCCCACGCCGCGGGGGCCGCCCGGCCGTCCTCGAAGGCCACGTCCAGGACGATGTCCAGATCGCCCCGCGGCAGTCCCTCCGCGGCGAAGGGCACGGCCTGGTCAAGGCGGACGGAAAGGACGCCGTCGCCATCGGAGGCCGTGGCCGCGGGCGCGGTCAGAGAGCCCGTAGCCAGAAGCACGAGGACCGCCGGGAGCCAGGCCATGCGAGGCGCGCGGGCGTCACGGCACCGTCGATTCTCGGCACGTCGGATCATCGTCACCCGGCGGGTCAATGGGGCACGGTCGTCCGCGAAGGGTCACAGGCCCCCGCGCGGCCGCCGCAAGTTAATCACCCGCGGGCCCGGGAAGGTCTCGGAGGAGTTGGCCTGCCTCGCGCGCGAGCCGCTCCCCCACACCGGGCGCGAACGCGTACAGGCCCAGGTACCGCGGGCAGTGGATCGCCTCGTAGGAACCCAGGCGGTAGGCCCCGCGCGACGGGAAGTAGCCCTGACACCCGTTCGCGAGCGTCGCGACGAGGACCGTCCCCGCGCCGCGCGTCCGGGCGACGGCCCGGCCGAACTCGGCGAAGAGCTCGCCCGGGAACCCGATGACGGCCGCCGGCCCGAGGCGCATCGCCTGAAGCGCCAGGGAGGTCTCGGTCTCCAACCGGCCGGACTCGATGGCCGCCAACGCGGCCTCGGCCCACTCGCGGCGCGTCTTCCAGCGGGTCCATTCCCAATCGGCGGGGTCGGGTCGCGCGAAAGCCTCGAGACGGCGGCCGGCCTCGTCGATCTGCGCCCGCAGGGCGTCCGCATCCGGCAGCGGCGCCAAAGGCACACGCACCACGCGCGTCTCGGCGGCCAGCGGCACCGCGTCGGCGTGTTCCGCGCGGCGGAGCAACTCGATAGCGGCGCGGCCGATGCGGCCGCCGGTCTCGGCCGCCGACGGCATCGACGGATGCCCCTCGAAACTTACCGGGAGCAGGTCCCCTGAGGCCCCGAGCAGGTACAGAACGGGAACGTCGCGGCCGACGGCAGAGCGGAGATCGGCCGTCGTAAAGTACGGGTAGTCGGGCGTGATGCGACCGGCGGAGTGGAGGTTCACGGGGTGGACGGCGGCATTGACGACGGCCGCCAGCGGCCGGCCGTCGGCGCCATCTACGCGGAGCACGACCACGCGGTCGTCAACAGGCCCCTTCGGGCCGAAGGTCCGGTTGCGGGCGACGCCCGGGCACCGGCCCTCGGCAACGGCAAGCCTCGCGGGCTCGGCCGCCTCTCGGGCCGCCTTGACCGCGCCCGCCAGCTGGGACGCCAGCCGGCCACGATAGCCTGCATCCGGGGTCCCCCAGTTGCGGAGTTCGACCGTGGCGGGGGCCCCGTGCGTGTGCGTGGCCGTCAGCATGACACGCGACGCGCTCGTGCCGGCGGCAGCGGCCATGCGGCTGCGCACCTCGGAGGCATAGGCGGCGTCGAACCCGAGGAGGTCGCACGCCGCCACGACCACGCGATCGCGTCCCGTGGCGAGGTACAGTACCCGGGCCTCCAGCCGGTGCAACGTGCCGCGCGCCGGCCCGAATGCGCCGCCTCCGAGGTCGAGGCCGGGCGCCGGGGTGATGTCGACTGCGGCCGCACCGGCCGCAAGGGTGGCTCGTGCCATTCGCGCTCCCTGCCAAGGGTCCGTATCAAGATACCGGACGGACGGGTCGGCGGCAAGCCGAGCTCAGAACTTTGCCGACGCCCCGCGCCGGCGGCGCGGTTCCATTCAGGGCACACGGAGGAGAGGAACGCGATGGCGAGACGAGTTCTGTGGGGCATGGCCGCCTGCGCCAGGACGCGGTCCGCCCGCCACGGCTGACCGCGATGGACCTCCCGCCCGCGCGGTTGGCCGCGGCCTTGCTTCCGATGGTCAAGCCTGACCGGCCGGAGTCAGAGCGGCAGGCGGCGGCGCTCATGGACCTGGGCGTCGTGACGCCGGAGGGCCGGACCCGTCTGCTCGCCATCTTGGCCGAGGGCACGGACGAAGCGGTACGGGCCGATGCCACCCGGGCCCTCGCCCGGGGATGGCCCCGAGACCCGGCGGTCCTCAAGGCCTTCATGGACTGCTTGACCGAGGACCGGCGCAAGAGCGACGTGGCCGCGTTGACGGTGCGGCACCTGGCGTCAGTCGCACCGGAAGGCGAGCGCGGGACGTTCCTCAAGAAGGCCATCGAGGACGTCGCCAACGACGACGCCCGGAGCGCCACCGTCGAGTTGGCGGTTGACCAGACCCCGCCGGTTGCGGGCCTGGTCGGCTTGCTGGCCGGGCGTGTCCGCGCGAAGAAATGCCGCACGAGCGCCCGGTATCCGCCCCATGCCCGACCGCGCGAGGAGGCCCCGCGGGCCGCGGCCGATCTGTTGCGTGACCCGACCGTCGCCTCCGGCGCGACGTACGAGCTGCTGCATCACCTCGTGTTGGTGAAGGCCGCGTGGGCGGCCGCGCGACTTGGCCCATAGGCGCGCCCCGTCACGTGCCGCGCCGCTACCGGAGCTCAAAGCGGAAGGGGATGCGGACCCACGGCCGGGCGGCGCCCGGCGCCGGGACGTAGGGGGTGAACCGGGCGTGGCGTGCGGCTTTCTCGGCGGCCGCGACCAGGCGGCGCGAGGCGCCGCCCTCGGTGCTCACGAGTCGGATCGCGCCGACACGGCCATCGGGCAAGACTTCCACATCGAGAACCACGCGGCCCACCTCGCCACGCCGCCGCGCCGCCGCCGGGTACTCCGGACCGGGCAAATGGACCACGCGGGGGCTGGGCACCGCCTCGGCCACTCCGGGCACCGGGGCCGCCACGGCGACCGCCTGCGGCGACGGCCGGGCGGGCGACGGCCGAGACGGCTCGCGCGGCCGGTCAGGCTCCGGCACAAAGGCCGTCGTCACGGGCCGGAGCGGCTCCCGTGACCGGGCAGCCGGGGCCGGGGGCGACAGAGACGCGTCGGCCCGGACCGGCCTCACTGCCGTCACAGGCAGGGGATCGGCCCGGTCCGCCAGGCGCGGGCGCTCGGCCGGGACGTTCCGGTCCGGGGCAGGGGCACGCGGCACATTCAGGGCCGAATGCGGCGGCGTAGCGCGGGCCGAATCGGGCTCAGCAGCCGGCTCTGTGGGGCGAGGCGCGGGACGGACCAGGCGCACCCGCACCATGCGCATCGGCGCCGACGCGGGCGCCGGCGTCAGCCGGTCCCAGCCCGTCGCCGCCGTGACCACCACCCCGAGGGCGGCAGCATGCGCGGCAAGCGACGCCGCCAGGGCCCAGCGTCCGGTTGTGCCGGTCTGGGGCACGTACAGACTCCACCTGACTCCCTGACCGCGGTTTGGGCGGCCGCGGCCTATCCCCTATTCTTCGCACGATCAGTACGTGACTTCCAGTCCGAAAACGAAGTTCCGGCCCGGTTCGTTAAGCCCCGATCCGTGGACGCGGTAGTCCTCATCCGTCACGTTCTCGATCGCCAGGGTCAGGCGGACGTTGTCGTGGACCTGCCAGCCGCCCCGGAGCGAAAGCACCGCGTGGCCGGGGGTGCCGCCCGGCGGGATGCGCGACGTATCATTCGCGTCGCGCGTCGAGAGGTCATCGGCGTCGCAGGCCATGTCGAGGGTGGTCTCGACCCAGACGGGCGTCTTGGGCGGCTCCCAGCGGAGACCGACCTGGCCCATCGTCGGCATCAGCCGGTCGAGCGGCTGCCGGTCCTCGATGGCGGCGGGCGTCGGGAAGGTGTCGACCTCGCCATCGGTCCAAGCGAAGGTGCCGAAGCCGGTGAGTTGCGGGTGGAACCGCCAGCTTCCGCCCAACTCGACGCCCTGGACGAAACCGTCGCCGGCGTTCTGCTTGGTAACCTCAAACTGGTTGTTCACCACGGCGCCGGTCGGGGTGCGGATAATCATGTCGCGGATGGTGGTGTAGAAGTAGGCCAGTTGGAGCGAGAGGTCGTCGTAGCTCGCCTTGACACCGCCCTCGTAGGAGAGGAAGTGCTCCGGCTCGACGCCGGGCGCGGGGACCTCGAACTCGTTGGTGCGGGCCGAGTCCAGCCGCGCCAGGTCCGAGAGGTTCGGCGCCCGGAACCCCTGGCTGACCCCGACGAAGGTGTTCCAGTGGCCGGCTTCGTCGATCTGGTAGACCGCGCGGCCGCTGCCGACCCAGGCTTCCCAGTCTTCGGCGATGCGGAAACGGACGTTCCGATTGTTGTCCCAGACGTTCCGGGCCTTGGCACGGGCGTACTCGTACCGGGTGCCCAGGATCACGTCGAGCCGCTCGCAGACGGGGATCGTGTCCTGGAGGTAGACCCCAAAAAGGTCGTAGGACCCGTCGTCTCCGACGGGTCCCTGGACCGGGTTGCGAGAGGAGAACGAGTTCACGTTGTCATGGTACAGCTCGGCCCCGTAGACAAGGCGCCCGAGGGGGGTGGTGCTTTCGAACTGGGCGGTGAAACCGACGGTACCGACGGTGAAGCCCTGCTCGTCGTACCGGTTGCGGGTCCGAAGCCGCTCGCGGCGTTCGGCCTGCCTGTGCCAGGAGAGGCCGAGGTGAACGGCGTCGAGCCAGTCGGCCGGCTCGTCGGCGTGGAGTTGGATGTACGTCAGGTCACGCTCCTGCCACAGGTCCCGCTCCAGCTCCGTGCCGCGCGTCAGCCCTTCCCACGTAATGGCGTAGACCGTCCGATGGGTACGTGGCGCCTCGTTCTGGCGGACGGTCTGGTGGCCGACCACCAGGCGCGTGTCGGGGTTGAAGAAGTACTCGAGCTTCAGGTCGAGGTCCCACTCGTCGTAGCCGGTCTCGTCCTGGGTATTGACGTCGCGCCCGCCCTCGAGGTCGCCGAAGTTCTTCACAGAGCCACCGACGTAGAAGCCCAGGGTGCGGTCGAGCGTGGTCCAGGCCTCGACGCGCCCGACTTGGGACCGCTCGGCACTGGAGAGCCGGTAGGTGAGCCGGCCGCCATAGTTGATGCCCTCGCCGTAGCCCTGGGGCCCGCGGGTGATGGCATTGACCGTGCCACCGATGGCGTCGGACCCGTACAGGACCGAGCCGGGGCCTTTGACGATCTCATACCGCTCGACCGACAGCGGGTCGACCGTGTTCCAGTACTGGTTGGGCCCGGGCCGGAAGACGCTGTTATTCAGGCGGATGCCGTCGACCAGGAACAGGTTGTGGAAGGCCGTCAGGCCGCGCATGTACGGCGAGCCCTGGCCATGGCCGGTCTTCTGAACCATCACTCCCGGGACGGCCCGCAGGGCGTCGGGCGTTGTCCGGTAGCCCCGTTCGCGGAGCAGGTCCTCGTCGAGGGTGTAGACGGTATGCGGCGAGTCGAACCCGGGCTCCGGCAACCGCGAGGCCGTGATGACCACGTCGGGCAGACGGTAGGAAAGCGGCCCGGGGAACTCGCCCTCGCCGGAACCGGCCGGCTCGGCGGGGGCACCTTCGTCAGAAGCGGCGTCGCCGCTCGCCATCTCATCGGACTCGGACGGCTGCGTCGGCGTCTCGGCCAGGAGGCCCCCTGGCATCCCCATCAGGACCAACCCCATCGACACCCAGACCACTATGCGGTTCATGCGGCTCCCTTTCTGGCTCTCGCTTGGGCAAGGAACTCCCCCGCGCCCTGTAAGCAAAGCGCATGCCGGAAGCGGGAATCGGTCTGGCGGGGGCACCAAAGGGGGTAGCACCGCACAAACACGGCCAGGCTGCACAGAAAGAAGGCACTGCGTGCACGCGAATCATGCACCCTGGGCGAGAAATCCGTACTCCCGGAGCTTCGCCCGGAGCGTGTTGCGGTGCATACCGAGCCGCTCGGCGGCCGCCGACTGGTTGCCGTCCGCATCGCTCAGGGCCCGCTCGATGAGCGCCCGCTCCAGAGCCGCCAGCGCCCCTCGGAAGCTCTCGGGGTCCTCGTCCGCCAACCGATCGACATACCGCGCCAACAGGTCGCGAGGCGCGTCACCCCTCGGTTCCAAGGCCGACCGGCCGGTCCGCACGGCTTCCGGCAGGTGCGACGGAAGGATCGGCCCGCCACCCGAGACGACAACGGCATGCTCGACGGCGTTGCGCAACTCGCGGACGTTGCCGGGCCACCGGTGCGCCTCGAGCAACCGTCGGGCCTCGGGCGTCAGCGGCCCGGCCTCCCCTTCAGGAGCAAGGTCGGCCAGGAACGCCCGGGCGAGCGGCAGGATGTCCTCGCGCCGGGCCGCGAGCGGCGGCAACCCGATCTGCACGACCGCCAGGCGGTAGTAGAGGTCTTTGCGAAAGCGGCCTTCTGCCACCTCGTGACGAAGGTCCCGGTTCGTGGCCGCCACCACCCGGACGTCCACGCGGACCGGCGTCACCGACCCGAGGGGCACGACGACCTGGTCGTCGAGGAAGCGCAGGAGTTTGACCTGGACGGCCGGGGGCATCTCGCCGATCTCGTCGAGGAAGACGGTGCCCCCGTCGGCCGCCTGGAAGTGCCCGGGCTTGTCGGCCTCCGCCCCGGTGAAGGCGCCGCGGGCATAGCCGAAGAGTTCGCTCTCGGCCAGGGCCTCGGGCAACGCGCCACCGCTGACGGCGACGAACGGCCGGTCTCGCCGCGCGCTGTGGGCATGGATGGCCCGGGCGACGCGTTCTTTGCCGGTGCCGGTTTCGCCGGTGATGAGGACGGCGGCGTCCCTTGCGGCCGCGCGGGCGATGCGCTTGTAAACCTCCTGGATGGCCGGCGACCGTCCGACGAGCAGCGGGCCTTCGCCCTCGCCTCCTTCAGGCGTACCCACCGCGGGCGCCGCCTGGGCTTCGGCTATCTGCGCCACGAGGGCGGCGGCCCTCTCCAGGTCAATCGGCTTGACGAGGTAGTCGAACGCGCGGCCGCGGATGGCCCGGGTCACGGTCTCGAGCGACCCGTGGGCGGTGATGATGACAACGCGGACGCCGGGGTCGTCGCGGCGCAGCGTCTCCAGGACGTCGAGGCCGCTCGCGTCCGGCAGGCGGACGTCGAGGAAGACCACGTCGGCCGGCGCCGAGCGGTAAGCCGCCAACCCCGCCTCGCCGGTCGAGGCCACGCGCACCCGATGCCGGCGTCCCTCGAAGTAGCGGCGGAAGGCGAAGCAGATCGCCTCTTCGTCGTCGACGACCAGGATATCCATGGGCCGCGTCATGGCACAACCTCGTCAGCCGCAAGGCCGTCGTTCACGTCGGCCGCGGGGAGTTCGAACCAGAAGGTTGCCCCCCCGGGAGTGCTATCGTACCCGATGCGGCCGCCGGCGCCTTCCACGTTCCGACGGCAGACGTAGAGGCCCAGGCCCACGCCCCCGGGCCGCGTCGTCACGAACGGGTCGAACAGGTCCGCCCCCGCCGGCACGCGCACCCCGGGGCCGGTGTCGTGGACGCTGAAGCGGACGGTGCCGTTAGCGGCTGTCGCGGTGGCAAGAGTAACCCGGCCTGCGCGCGGCGTCGCGTCCAGGGCGTTGAGCACCAGGTTCAGCACCACCTGCCTGAGACGCGTCGCGTCGATGTGCACGGCCGACGCGCCCTCGTCCCATGCCCGCACGAGCGTGACACCGGCGTGGCGGGCACGGGGCTGGACAAGGCCGAGGACGGACTCGGCCAGCGGCTCCAGCCGAACGGCCGGGGGCGCCGCCCGGGCGTCATCAGGCGTCACGGCCTCGCCGGCGGCCAAGCCAAGGAGTTCGCCGAGGTACAGGTCCATGCGGTCGGTCTCGCGGAGGATGCGGTCGAGCCCCTCGTCAGCCCGGCCCTCGCGGGCAAGCGCCTCGGCCAGGGTCTGGGCGTTCATGCGGATGCCGGCCAGCGGGTTTCGGAGCTCGTGCGCGACCGAGCCCGCCAGTTCTCCCAGCGTCGCCACGCGGGCCGCGCGGGCCATCTGCGTCCGGGCCTCCGCCAGCCGAGCCAGCAGGGTGTCAAACGCCCGCTGCAGGCGCTGCACTTCGGGAGGGCCGGCGTCGGGCCGCGTGCTTCCGGCCTCCGGGCCGACGGGGGCGCCGGCTTCGACCCGGGCGGCCAAGGCCCCCATCCGCGCCGCCAACGCCCGGATCGGCCGCGCGATCGACTGGGCCACCCCCCACGCCAGCAGCGTCGCGGCCGCGATGGCCACGAGCGTGACCCAGACGATGATGGCCGCTCCGGCGTCCTGGGCGGCCCGGAGCTCCACCTGGGGCACCAGTACATAGAGCCGCACCGCCGCTTCCGTCCCGGCCGGCCCGTCGCGTCGCGCGGCCACGGCCGTTCCGACCGCGAAGCGTTCGCCCTCCAGGTCAACGCTGCGACCGAGGTCGTCTTTGGCGGCGCGGCGCGTCAAAGCGAAGGCCTCGAAGTCGGGCAGGCTGCTCGCGGACTTGAGCGGGGCCCCGACCGGCACCGCCAGGACATGGGCGCCGAGGACCGCGCGCAGGCGTTCCATCATGGCGTCGGAGGCGGGCAGGTGAAGGGTCTCGAGCAGATCGGCGGCCCGCGCAGCGGGCTCGTCGACGAGGCGCCGCTCGATGGCGCGGCCGCTGACGGCAACGCCTGCCCAGCCGGCCGCCAGGCCCACCCCGACCACGAGCAGATTCATCACGACCAGCAACCGCGTCCGGATGGAGAGGTTCATGCCGCGCCGCCCCGGCGGCTCCGGTACGCCTGCCGCCACCGGCCATGGTGCCCGGGGCGGGCGGCGCTGTCAACGGGAAGCCGGAGCAGCTACTTCGCCTCACCCATCGGCTCGAGCGTGCCCGGCGTCAGAATGACCGCGCGGTCGTTGCCGCGCACCACCACGGCCTGGCCCCGCGCGGCCTCGGGGGCGTCCGTCGCGAGGTAGACCTCTTCGGACTCCTTGCCCAGGGTCACCTTGACGCCGCGCCCGTCGGCGAGGGTCTCGAAGCGCGGCACGGGCTCGCCCTTGCGGAACGGGTAAAGGACGGTGAGGAAGTCCTGGCCGGGGGCGGCCGAGAGCCGCAGCCACGGTTGCCACTCGCCCCTCGTCCAGCGGTTTTCGCCGACGCGGAAGTCCTCGGGAATGCGGCTGGAGTCGTCCTGTTTCGGCCACGACCAGCGGTCGGTCGCAACGTCGACCTTCGCGGGGGCGGCCAGGTACAGGACGGCATCCGTGTCGAGCTGGCCGTCAAAGCGGAAGAGACGGCCCTCGCGCCGGATGCCGCGCGACAGCGTGAACAGGTTGAACGTCGCGGGCTCGTCGGTGTCGAGCTCGTCGCGGAAGACGACGTAGTCCTGAAAGGCGGAATCCTTGGGGTGCTTGACGAGCATCACCAGCCGCCGGTACGTCGCGGGGCGCGCGAGCTCCCGCCGCGGGTACGTCGCCTGCCAGACGATCTCATGAGCGTAGCGGGGCATCTTGCGGAGGCGGTCGGACCGGACCTCGCCGGCAACGCAATCGGCCGCGTCGGTGGAGGCGAAGGCGAGGACCTTGCCGACGGCATCCATGTTCTCGTTGTCGCCCAGGTTGACCCGGTTGTGCATGTGCTCCTGATCGGGCCGCGGTTTGTAGCCGCAGTGCCAGTCGAGTGCAAGCGGCCGGCCGGCCCCGAAGACGTGGATACTGAGTTCGTCGCCCTGGTAGTGGCCGCGTGCCGGCCCGCATTTCATCGTCAGGAAGGTCTCGCGGTCGGTCCCGAACCGGCTCCGCAGCACCGCCCCGAAGCCCGGGAAGGCCGCACTCGACCAGTCCAGGTCGGCCAGGTCGCCGGCCTCGAGAGAGCGATCCACCAGAAGCACGTCGTCGACGAGGTCGCCGGTCCCCTCGTCGCCGTAGTAGTGGCGGTACATGGCCATGCACGCCCGGGCGAAGGCCGGGTCGGTCTTGGCCATGCCCGCGGCCACCATGCCGAAGAGGCGGCCGGTCCCGCCCTGCCACGGATGCGTGTCGCCGATGGAGGCGAGGCTGCGGCGGCCGAGGCGCGGATCGACGGGCGTGTGCATGCGACGGAGGTAATCCGTGGTGGCCTTGACTTCGGGCCAGGTGAACGGGTCCTCCAGGCCCGAGTTCTGGATCGTCTGCATCATCTCGACGATGTGTCCGAAGGCGTAGGCGTGGTAACCCGGGCACTCGACGCCGGCGCCGCCGGGAAGGAAGACGATCTTCCGGACGTCGTCGCGGAGGTTCGCCTGGCCGAAGGCCATCCACCGCCGCGCGTGCGGGTGGTCGGGCAACATGGCCGCGGCATACAAGGCTAGCTTGTACATATCCGTGTGGAAGTTCGGGTTCCCGACGCCCCAGCCGTTCGTGTACCCGGGCCAGTAGTTGAGGTCCGAAAAGACATAGCCGATAAGGGCCGTGCCCGCATCCCCGGCGGGGTGGCCGGCGGCGGCCAGGTCGGCCCGTCGCACACCCCCTGCCAGGCGCCGCGGATACGTCGTGGGGTTCAGGAAGTCGTCCTGGTAGCCACGCTGCAGGTAGATGCCGGCGCCGGGGTTGCCGCCGCCCGGACCGTCGCGTTCGCCGGCGAGGAAGGCGGCGAGCTTCGCGTCGCCCTTGGCCTTGCCGTCGAGGACGGCGCGGAGGGCCCGGACCTCCGGCGTATCGCGGCCGGCTTGGAAAGCCTCGCGAATGGCCTGGAGCCGCGGCCAGGTCGTCAGGATGTGCGGCGCGGGGTCCTTGGGGTTCCGCTTCCAGTCGAAGACCCACTCGTTCAGGACCCGGTCGAGCGGGATGTCGCCGAGGCGCCGCATGAGCGTTTGGAGCTTGCCCTTGTCGTCGAGCCGGGCGAGCGATCCGGCGATGACGGCCCAGTGGCGAGCCCCTTCGCCCAGCGGGAACTGGATCTCCAGCACGCGGGGCGAGGCGTCGGCCCTGGCCGTCGGCATCTGCTCGTAGGGGTTCGCCCAGTCCGCCGGGCCCGTCATCAGCGCACCGAGGCAGGGCGCGGCCTCGCCGCCCTCCCCCACCGCCAGGCACACGGGACTCGAATCGCGGCGCTGCGACCACCGGGGCCGGAGCGTCGCGAACGGCCGGTCGCCGGCCGCCTCGGCCAATGGTGGGGTGAGCACCTGGTTCGTCGGATGGACGCGGCCATCCTTCCAGGTAAACCAGGGCATCCAGAGCACGCGTTCGGGCGCCAGGTCGCCGGCCACGCGCAACACCGCCCGCGACGGCTTGGGCAACCGATACGTCTCGATCACGTCGACCCACGGTTCGCCCGCCGTGCCGCGCACTGTCACGTCGTACGAACGGTCCTTGTCGGCCAACTCGTAGTGGATGCGGACCTCGGCCCAGACAGGACCGTCGGCCATGACCTGGACCCGGCGGCGGCGCACGGGGGACTCGCACATCCAGGCCACCTCGCCCGGCCACCCCTGTGTGCCCGTGGGGCGGGCGGCCAGAAGGGGCGGCAGGTCGCCGAAGGGCACCGCCTTGCGGCCACGTGGCGCCGCGTCGCCGCCGAGACGTACCTCGGCCACGCCCGTCGAGAGCACCAGATCATCCTTGCCCTTCGTCACCGAGGCGACCGGCCCGGCGTCCGGCTGTTTCGCGGCCCTGCCTTCGTCGTTGTAGGTGATACGGAGGGGAAGCTCCTCGCGCTTCTCCAGCGTCACCTTCACCCAGACCCGGACCTTGCGGACGGCCGACGGCTCGCCCTCCAGCACTTCGACTTGGACGGGAACCGGGGCCTCCTCGTTCAGCGTGGCCGCGAAGGTGGACGCCGCCACCTTGTCGTGCCTGACCTCCAGGTCGACGTGGACGCGCTCGGCGGGCCACGTATGGCCAAGCGGCTCGCTCAGCGTACGGACTTCGTGATACGTCATGGCCTGCGCGGGCGCGGTGACAGCGCTCAGAATGAGAGCCGCCAAGGCGGCCGCGCGGTGGGGGATCCGGTGCGTCATAGCTGCCCTGTCCGGCCTGAGGCTGAGTCGAAAAGGGACGGCCTCCCAGCGGGGCCGCCCGTGGACTTGAACCGGCGGGCGCCGTCAGAGTTCCCCCCTGTTTGGCGGCAGCCGGACCGGGGCGCCTACGGCTCGGGGGGTTCAGGCCATTCAGCGGCGGCGCCCGCCAGTCCGTCGGCCAGGCGGCGGCCGATATCGCGGTAGGAACGCCGCGTCAAGACCGTCTCGCCGGCCCGGGCGTAGGGCGTTTCGAGACAGATGCCCGGGATGCCCATCGGCTCGAAGAACCGCCGGAAGGAGGCGTGGTTCCAGCGTGAGGGGTAGTTCGCGACGCGGGCCGCGGCCTCGGCCATGTACCTCGGCCCGACGGCGTCGGCCAGGCGGTCGACCCACCAGGCCGCGCGGCGGCGTTCCTCGGGCTGGTCGTCGGGGTCCGGGACGTAGAAGTAGGCCCCGCCCGTCTCGCACCCGCCGGGGGCGTGGAAGTCCAGGCCGAGGACGGGGCGGCACCGCTCGCGCCAGCGCCGGATGTCCTGTTGCAGCACAAGCGTCTCGTGCCGCATCGGCGGTGTGCCCCACGCCCGGTTGAGGTCCCAAGGGAAGTTGTCCTTGCCGTAGTCGCCCCCCTCGACGCCGTCGAGGTTCGCCAGCGGCACCGCCCAGACCAGCGGGGCCGCATCCCCGAGTTCCGCCAACCGGCGCAAGGCGCCGTCCAGGACCCACGAGCCGGGCGTCTCGCCGGAGTGCTGCCGGGCCGTGAAGTACATTCCCGGCCGCGTGCCGCCGGGGGTCCCGAGGTCGTTGGCAAGGCGCACCATGGGCCGGGCGGCCTGGGTGACGCCGATGGTATCGGCCCGCCACGCACTGCCGCTGTCGGCCACGAGGGAGGCGACCTCCGGCCGCCCATACGGGTAGCAGAACGCCACCTGGAGCCAGTCACGGGGCGCCGGCACGGTCCAGGCGGCGCGGCAGCGACCGTCGGGCAGGCACACATACTCGGCGGGCCCGAGACGGCGCCAGTCCGTCTCCGGCGTCCGCATCACCGGTTGCATGTGCTCGACCGGGCGCCCCCCCAGCATCGTCTCGGTGTGCTTGAGGACCAGGCGCACAGTCTCACTCGCGAGCGGCTTCTCGGCGACCACCTGGAAGCAGAACCAGAGGCACTCCGGCCCGCCATGGGGGTCGGCGGCAAAGTGGACGGCCGGCGGGTCGGGGGCCTCGAAGACCTCGACGTCGCAGGCGTTGCCATAGTCGACACGGGTCTCGACGCGGAGCGCGCGGCTCAACGGCGGCCTCCTTTGCCTCCTGGTACGTCAGCCCGACCGACGTCTCACACGGGTGCCTCGACGGTGTAGCAGGCCGTCTCGAATCCCGCGTCGACCGCGACGGCGGCTGCCGCACAGACCGGCTTCTCGAGCTCGGAGAACGCGCCCCCCGAGACCACCCAGCGGGCGGCTTCAGCAGCCGACGCCGCCTCGAACGTGGTGGCCTGGCCCTCGCGCGGGTCGTCCACCTCGTACGTGGCCAGATACACCGCCTGGCCGGCGGCCAGCGCGAACGACCGCACGTGCAGCCCGTCACAGCGGACGACGCCGGCCCATCCCACCTCGGCCCCGCGGCGGACGGCCACGGCGATGCGCGGCGTGTTGTAGTCGTCCTTCTCGTAGTCGAGGGCAAGCAGTGCCTGGACGAGAGCGTCACGGATCGGCATCCCGGCGGCCACCTTCTCGGCCACCGGGTCCGTGTGCGACCCGTTCGTCGCCACCGCCACGTCCCCCGCCAGCCGCAGGCAGTTGTAGGCGATGTACGGATTCTTCGCGAGGTCGGCTTCATGGCCCTCGCGGGGCACGACGGCCAAACCCCGCGGCGTCTCGACGGTGCGCCGGTTCGGAAACGACCGGCTCGAGACGCGGTACATGACGGCGTTGCGGCCATCCGGGGTGCGGCCCACGGCGACGATGCGTCCGACGTACACGGGTTGCCTCCTCAGCAGGTCACGATTCGGGCGGCAGGTCGCCGGCGTTCTCGCCGGCCGACGGCCGGTCAGCCGCCTCGGTCGCGGGCGGGGTTTCTTCGCTGCGGCGCGGCGCCGCCGTCGGGGCCGGCGTGTCCTCGGCGCCCTGGAGTTGGCCGCGGCTTACCATGAGGGCCACCTCGAGCGACTCCAGGCGCTCCGCCGGGGGCAGGATGACGCCGCCGGAGATCGTATACTGCAGGGCCTCGTCCACCGTGATCGGCAGGTCGACGACCTCTCTCCGCGGCACGGCCACCACGTACCCCGTCACGGGCGTCGGCGAGCTCGGGATGAACACCGTCAGGAACTCCTGGCCGGCCGTCTCGCAGAGGGCCCGGAAACTGCGCCCGGTGACGAAGCCGATCGACCAGACGCCGCGACGCGGGTACTCGATGGCAACCACCCGGCGGAACTCGACGGCCCGCTCGGAGAAGAGGAACTCCGAGACCTGCTTGGCCCCGGGGTAGATGCGGCGAAGGAGAGGCATGCGCATCAGCCACGCCTCGGCGATGCGCACGATGCGGTTGCCGAGGAACGTGCCGAGCAAGTAGGCGGCGGCACAAACGCCGACGATGGCCACCACCACCCCCACCCAGTAGAACCAGTGGGCGTTGTACCAAGCCTCAACGTCCCCGGCCGGACAGCCGAGGGACAGGGCGGCCACGTAGATGATGGCCTGGTTCACATACTGACCGGCGTACTTGTAGACGAAGGAGATGCCCAACCCCGCGATGGTGATGGTCAGCAGGGCGGGCAGCAGGGCCGCCAGACCGCGCCAGAACGACCGTTTCACGCTCCGCCAGACAGGCATCCGTGTGCTCCTGCCGGCCCCCAAGACCGGGCTCCGGATATGATGGTATCAGACCGCCTCCCGGCTGGCAACGCAAACGGGCCATTTTGCTTGGCAGCGGCACGCCGGAGGTCTATAATCCCGCCATGACAGGTTGGGGGCGCGGGACGAGTCCGCGCTGGCGGCGCAAGGATGCGTGTGCGGCACATCACAGGTGGGCTGATCCTCCTCGTCGCATGGGGAGCCGGGTTCGGGTGCAGCCCGAGCCGCGAGGCGCTTCTCACGCGGCTTCAGGAGGACCATCCGCGACGTCAAGCGGCTGCCATCGCCACGCTGGCTACCCAAGGCGACCGGACGGCCGTGCCGTACCTGATCGACCTTCTGGAGGCCGAAGACGACGGGGTCCGCTGGTGTGCGGCGGCCGGCCTGCAGCGCCTGACAGACAAGGACTTCGGCTTCCACCGGGCCACCACGGACCAGGAGCGGGCCGACGTCGTGGCTCGATGGCGGGCCTGGTGGGCCGAGGAACAGCCCGTAGCGGAAGGTGACGCGACCCCTTCCCCGGAAACGCGAGGACCATGAGCGAGCTACCCGACGACGATTTCGCGGTCGAGACCCGTGTATGCGAAGGCGGGACCGTGCTCAAGACGCTCGGGGACGTGACGGTCTTCACGTCCCCGGCCCTGCGGCAGGCGCTGCGGGAGGCCGCGACGTCCAAGCCCGAGCGGCTGGTCATCGACCTCTCGGCCACGCCCTACATCGATTCGAGCGGCGTGGCCACGCTGGTCGAGGCGCTACAGCTCACGGCGCCGTTTGACGGCAAGGTGGTGCTGGCCGGAATGAGTGACCGCGTCCGGGGGGTCTTCGAGATCTCCCGGCTGATTAACGTCTTTACGACCGCCCCCGACGTCGAGGAGGCCCTGACGGCGTGAGCGCTTCGCGCATCCTCCGCCCCTTCGAGCGTCTCGGCGCCCAGGCGGAAGGGGTGCTGGCCTATATGGGCGGCATCGGGTACCTGACCCTCGACACCGCCCGCCAGACCGTGCTGGGCGTGGTGCGGCGCCCGCGCATCAAGGTCGACGAGACCTTCTTCCAGATGGTGCGCCTCGGGGTACGCGCCATCCCCATCGTGGTTCTCGTGCAGTTCTTCGTCGGCATGACGCTGGCCTTCACGCTGGCTCCGGTCCTCGCGGATTACGGCCAGTTGGGGCAGCTCGCCACCGTCGTGGCCAAGGCCGTCTTCCCGCAACTCGGGCCGCTGCTGGCGGCCGTGGTGCTGACGGGCTTCGCCGGGGCGGCCATCACGGCGGAGCTCGGCACGATGGCGGTCGGCGAGGAAATCCGCGCCCTGGAGATCAGCGCCATCGACCCGGTCAGGTTCCTGGTCGTGCCGCGCGTCGTGGCCGTGATGCTCATGACCCTGGCACTGACGGTCCTCTCGAACATCGTGGGCACACTGGGGGGTCTGGTCGTCTCGACGGGCATCCTGGGCATCGACCCCTACCAATACTACCACACGGCTCTTGAGGCGCTGCTCGTGAAGGATGTGGCCACCGGCCTGATCAAGGGGGGCATCTACGGAGCCATCATCGTGCTGGTCGCCTGCTACGAGGGCCTGAGCGTCGGGGGCGACGCCGCCAGCGTCGGCGTGCATACCACCGCGAGTGTCGTCCGCTCCATCTTCCTGATCATCGTCGCCAACTGCGCGTTCACCGCGATCTTCTTCTTCATCTGGTAGAGTCATGACGACCCCGGGACCGATCCTCGAACTCCGCAACGTCCGGAAGACCTTCGACGGCCGCGACGTCCTCCGGGACATCCGTCTGAAGGTCGCCCCCGGCGAGACCCTGGTCATCATCGGGGGCTCGGGGAGCGGCAAGTCGACGTTGCTGCGCACGATTATCGGCCTGTACACCCCGGACGAGGGGCACGTCTTCATGTGGGGGACGGACATGTGCTGCTCCCCCCCGGTAACCGTGGATGCGATCCGCCGCCGGTTCGGCGTGCTCTTTCAGAGCGGCGCCCTGTACTCGTCGATGACCGTCGGCGAAAACGTCGCTCTGCCCCTGCGCGAGCACACCGACCTCGACGACAAGATCATCCAGATGGTCGTCAAGATGAAGCTGGAACTTGTGGGCCTGCGGGACTTCGACGACCTGATGCCGTCGCAGATATCGGGCGGCATGAAGAAGCGGGTCGGCCTGGCCCGGGCCATCGCGCTGGACCCGGAGATCCTCTTCTACGACGAGCCGACCTCCGGCCTCGACCCGATCGCGACCAGCGTCATCGACCAGTTGGTCCTGGACCTGAAGACCAAGCTCGGCGTCACGAGCATCGTGGTCACCCACGACATGAAGAGCGCGTTCCGCATCGCCGATCGCATTGCCATGCTGTACTGCGGCGAGTTCATCGCCGTCGGCACGCCGGCGGAACTGCAGGCGTCCACCGACGAACGGGTGCTTCAGTTCGTCGAGGGCCTCGCGGACGGGCCGATCCCGCTGCGGGTCTGCAAGACCGATTATCTCTCCGACCTCCTCGGCTTCACGCCGGGGCCGTCGACCTAAGGAGCCTTCCATGCCCTATCAAGCCGTCCGGAACCGCGTTGCGGCCGGCCTGTTCCTGGTGGCCGCCATGGTGGCCGCGGTGGTCATCCTGGTCATGGTGGGCGGCCGGGAGGGTCTGTTCGGCGACATCCGCACCGTGCATATCGAGTTCGCCTCGGCGCCCAACGTAAAGCCCGGCAGCCCGGTCAACCTGGTCGGCCAACCCGTGGGGCGTGTGACCGGCATCGAACTGAAGGCCGAGCCGTGGCAGTTGGGCGGCGACGGCGAGGCCCGCCAGGGCACCCGCTACGTCGTCGACGTAACGGCCACCGTGCCCGGCACCTACGTCCTCTACAGGAACGCGCGCGTCGTGGTCCAGCAGAGCCTGGTCGGCCAGTCGGCGGTCATCAACATCGCGGACCCCGGCACGGTCGATGCCGGCGTCATCGGCGATGGCGACTTCCTTCAGGGCAACCAGCAGTCGCCGTTCGCGGCGGCCGCCGCCGAACTCGGCATCGGGGAGGCCCAGCGGCTGGATCTGCAGGAGATCCTCGCCCACGTGCGGAGCATCTCGGAGCAGTTGGATAACGAGGCTCCCGAGTTGATCGCGAGGGTCAAGGGCCTGGCCACGACGGCCGACGGCGCCATCCGCAAAATGGAAGCGGTCCTCGACGAGAACCGGCAGGACATCCGGTTGATGCTGGCTGACGCGCGCACCTTCGCGAACAAGGCGAACGAGACGGCCGACCAGATCAACGGTATCCTGAAAGAGAGCCGTGAGCCTCTGAAGGAGGCGTTGGCCCACGCCGGCAGCTTCGCGAAGAAGGCCGACACCGACGGCGGGGCGATCCTGGCCGACGGCAAAGCGCTCATCAAGAAGGTGGGCGAACAACTGCCACCGGCCCTCGAGAAGGCCGACCAGACGATGGCCAACGCCCGCGAGGCCATGGCCAACCTCAAGGGAATTACCGCCGACACCCGTGACGTCGTCGTCATGAACAAGCCGGGGCTCGATACGACGCTTCAGAACTTCCGCGCCACCAGTGAGCACCTGAAGGCCCTGGCGAAGGAGGTCCGCCGGGCGCCATGGCGGCTGCTGGCCCGCCCCGACAAGAAGGAAGTCGAATCGCTCAATCTCTACGACACGGCCAGGGCCTTTGCCAGCGCCGCCGCGGACCTCGACAGCTTCTCCGACGCCCTCCAGGCCACCGTCGCCGCCCGTGAGCAGGGGCTGGAGGTCGACCAGGAGTTCATCGACGGCCTCATGGAACGCCTCAAGGAAACCTTCCAGAAGTACGAGGAGGCGGAGGCCCAACTCCTCGAAGAGATGCATCGGGTCCAGGAGTGACGGCCCGGCGCCGGCCGCAAAAGCGGAGCAACTCGTGGCCCATGACGTGATTGTGGTGGGAGCGGGGCCCGCGGGGGCCTCGCTCGCGATGTTCCTGGCCGAGGCCGGTGCCTCGGTGGCCCTCGTGGACGGGGCCGCCTTCCCGCGGCCCAAGCCGTGTGGCGGCTGGGTAAACGCCCGAGCGGTCTCGGCGTTCAAGCATCTGGATGCCGCCCGCCGCAAGGTCAAGGCCACGCCGTTCCGGCGTCTCGTCTTCCATTCACCGGACATCGCCAGGCAAGCCGTGCACACCAGCCGCGCGCACCTCGGATACATCGTCGACCGGGCCAGGTTCGACGCGGCCTTGGTGGAGCGGGCGGCCAAGGCCGGGGCCGACGTCATCACGGGGCGCAGCGCTGCCGCCGTCCAAACGGGTGAGCGCGACGTCACGGTTCAGCTTACCAGCCGGCGCAAGCTCAGCGGTCGCCTGCTCGTGGGCGCCGACGGGGCGCGAAGCACGGTGGCCGCCCAGACCGGCCTGCGCGAGCGATGGGCGGACCAGCAGCTCGTTCACTGCCTGACGGCGGACGTCTCTCTGACCGCGGCCAGGAAGCGCAAGCACCTCGGCAGCGAACAGATCCATGTCGCGCTCGGATTCGGCGGCCGGCCGGGCTACGCGTGGGCGTTCCCGGGGCGCCAGCACGTGAGCGTCGGCGTCGGGGTGCGCAGCCGGGGGGGGAAGGGGCTACGCGATCTCTTCGCCGAGTGGGTAGAGGCTCTCGGGAAGGCCGGCCTGCTGCCCGGCGAGGTTGCCGCGGCGCCAAGCCGGCTGAACGCGGCTGCGGCCGTGGTGCCGGCCGGGGCGGCCCTGGAATTCGAACAGCACGTCGGCAAGCGGACGCTGCTCATAGGCGATGCCGGGGGCTTCGCCTCGGCCTCAACCGGGGAAGGCATCTACCCGGCCGTCTGGAGCGCGTCGCTGGCAGCCCCCTGCATCCTCAGGGCTCTGAAAGCCGACGCCGCCGGGTCCAGCCTGTCGCCCTGCCAGGACGAACTGCTGAAGTTCAAGACGGCGTGGCGGCAGGAGATGGCGCCCTACCTTCAGATGCCGAACGTGAACGTCACGTTCCTGCTTCCACTGGTCTTCTCGAACCAGGAGATCGCCGACCGTTTCGCGCGGGCGTTCCTCTTCGGCGAGAATCTGTAAGCGGTTCAGTACGACGTGATGAGCTTCTCGATTGCCGTCTGGTCGACCGCGTCGCTCTCGGCGGGAAGCGCCAGGATGCGTTTCGGGATGTCCGTATTGTCAATCCGCCCGCGGAAGTCCTCGGCACCGACGCCCCAGACGTAGAGCGGCACCGGGTCGCGCGTGTGGCCCTTGCTGGACCACGTCACCTCGGGCCATTCGCCCGGACCGCGGCCCTCCACCACCTTCAACCCGCCGCACTCGTGGTCCGCCGTCACGAGGACGAGCGTATCGTTGCGGCCGCCGGCCCAGCGAAGGACCGTCTGGACGGTGCTGTCGAACTCCAGCGTCTCGCAGATGATGTGCGGGAGCAGGTTCTTGTGCGACGCGTGGTCGATGCGTGCCCCCTCCACCATCAGGAAGAACCCCTTCGGCCCGCGACTCAGAATCCGTAGCGCCGCTTCGGTCATCTCGGAGAGGTGCGGCACCGTGTCGTACCGCGGGTCGGCACGGGTGGCGTAGGCATACTCATAGGGCAACGACGCGGGCGAGAAGGCCCCCAGCAGGAGGCCCTTGGCGTCCGCCGCCGCATCGAGCTCCTTCCGGGTCCGTACCACGTGGTATCCGGCCTTGGCGGCGGCCGCCATGGGCATCTTCCACGTACCCCCGAAGAGGATGTCCGGCCGGGTGCGCTCGAAGATGTCTTCGTAGAGCGCCTCGTACTGGTGCCGGTGATCGGCGTGGGCCATGAACGCCGCCGGGGTCGCCCCGGCCAACGAGTCCGTGGTCACAATGCCGGTCCGCTTGCCCTCCTTGGCGAGGCGTTCCAGGATCGTCGGCAGGTCCTTGCCGTCGCCCGGCAGGCCGACGCTGATGACGCCGACGTTCACCTTCTCGCCGGTCGCCAGCGAACTGCCTGTGGTAGCCGAGTCGGGCACGCGCTCGGCATTGGCGGCATGGGTCGTCACGGATCCCCGGACGGGGAGTTGTTCCATGAAGAGCCGCCCCTCCTCCCCGGTGGCATAGAGCGAGGCGGCTTTGACATGGTCGAAGCCCATGCCGTCGCCGATCAGGAGGATGACATTGCGCGGCTGGGCGGAGGCCAAGCCCGCGACCGCGAGCAGGACGAACGCGGCCAAGGCAAAGCGACGGGTCCCGGAACGGATTTTGGCGAGAAGCGAAGTCATGGGGGCACTCCCGGTTGCGCGCCCGCGCCGGCACGGCCGCCTTGGGCGCAGAATCTGGAGCCACCTCCGGGATTTGAACCCGGAACCCCGGCTTTACGAAAGCCGTGCTCTACCGTTGAGCTAAGGTGGCTCGCCGAAGGCCGCAGATTATACGGGCCGCGCCGGCGAGAAATCAACGCCTATCCCGGCCTCACTCCCCGTTATCGGCCGACCCGTCCGCCGGCTTCAGCACGAACTTGGACCCGAGGCGGGCCTCCACCACGTGACCCTCCCGGTCGAACGTCGCGCTCTGGAGCGTCTGGTAGTTGCCGCCCGCGAACGGCTCCTGGAGGCTGATCCGGTAGTGGCCGGATTCGTCCCGGTCGGTCCGGGTCAGGATGCACTCGCCCTTGAAGTCCACGAAGTGGCTGTGATCAAAGCCGTAAGGCACGTGGGCCCGCACAACCGGCTCCAGCTTCCCGGTGCGGGGCAGGAGGCGCGGCCCCAGATAGAGCAGCGCGGGGAAGGTCACGACCGTGCCCTCGGGAACGGGGACCTCCGCCTCCCGGGTCTTCGGTTCCTTGAGCGGCTTCTGGTCCTCGTCGGCGTAGCCCTTGACCTTGACCTTGGCGACGCGGGGCGACGCGTCCAGCGCGAAGGCGATCTCGCCCTCGGCGGTCTTGAGGTCGCCCAGCTTCGACCCGGCCGTCGCCCGCACGGGCTGCCAGTCGTCCAGCGCGTACACTATGCGCGAGTCGACGATGCCCTGGTACCGCTTGTAGGGGGCCTCCAGGTGCTGCTTCAGCATGACCGTTCCGGCGACGTCGGTTACGTGCAGGCTCATCGTGCCGACCTTGCGGCTGCCGACGAAGACGTCGAACCGGAAGCTCCTGGACGTCAGGTCGGCGGCGCGCGCCCGGCCCCCGATGGTCACGAACCCGATGGCAAGCACGGCACCCAGACCGCCGACCAAGACGGCCACTCCCATCCGTCGCATGGCAGGTCCCCTTTGCATCAGTCGCCCACGGCGCGCTGCGCCGCAGAGCTTACCGCGCAAGGCGGGGCCGGGCCAGCGGCAATCGGCGTCAACCGACCCCTCCGCCGTCCGAGCTGGTCACCAGCAGTGGCACGTCCGGCAGGGCGTACAGCCGCTTCGCCTTCAGGTACGCGGTGAAGTGTTCCTGAAGCAGGCTGTCGGCTTCTTGGGTCGATAGCGCCGGGCCCGCAAGCGCATAGCCGTAGTCGCGGAGCAACCCGCCGAAGGTCAGCGGCCGCCTACCCGGCGACGCCTCCGGCCGAACGGCCAGCGTTTCGAGCCAGGCAACCGTCTCGGCCGGCAGCCGGTCGGTGAACGGCGTGGGCAGCCGGACGCCGGCGTCCAGGCTCGGGACGGTCCAGGAGCCCAGGCGCGGTACCGAACGGCGGTAGGCATTGGCCCCCAATGCCGCCTCGATCTCGGCCGGCTCGGTCCGTACGCCCACGCGAGCGGCAAGGTCGGCGACCGTCCGGTAGGGCGCGGCCACCAGGTCTTCGAAGCGCAGCTCCACGGCGTTCGCGTGGTGCCGAGCCGCCTGGCCGAAGGCCGTTTGGACCATCCAGATGTATGCCGCCTCATAGGGCGCGCGACCTCGGGCCATCAGCGACGCGACAACCGACCGACCGTCGCGGACCACGTGGACGAAAAGGCCCCCTGGGAATCGGTCGCAGTACTCGCTGAGGCAGCAACCGTTGATGGGCGTCTTCTCGGCCAGGACCTCTATCGCACAGCCGCGCCAGGACGCGAAGTGTTCCGCGAAGCGATCGATGAACGCGGCGAGGCTGTCGGACGCGTTAACCATGGCGGCCAGGCTCGCGTCGTCGAGCCCGACATGCGCCATCGCTTCAGGCGCCACGAACCGCCTGGCCGGCAGGTATGGGCTCCGCGTTCGGAACGGCTGGCGCGCCCCCGCGGCCGCGCGGAACTCGGCGTCCCAGGCATAGGCCTGGTCGAGACAGTAGACGTAGAGCTCGGGGCCGCAGAGCAGCCCCGGTACGGAATCGAGCAGGTCCGCCACGAGGGTCGTGCCCGACGAGGGCGAGCCGCCGACACAGAGCGTCCGAACGATGGGGAGTCCTCCAGGGAGGGCGCGCCCCCGGCGCGCCGGTCGCGTACGCCGTTACAATCGGCCGGATCGAAGGATCGCGATCACGAGCCATACCCCGAGCACGCCCGCCACGAAGAACCCCGCGAAGCCGAGGAAGGGGACGTTGAGATAGGGGACTGTCGGCCCGATGTCGGTCTCGGTGATGACGGCCGAGCCAAGAATGACGGCGGCAATGATCATCGCGAACGCGATGCGGTTCGACGCCCGGTCCATCTCCTGGATCAGGTGCTCGAGGTTCTCATGGCGGAAGAGGATCTGGAGCCGGCCACGGTTAACCTTGCGGGCCAGTTCGCGGAGTTGCCGGGGCCCTGTCTCGACCAGCGACGCAAGGTGGTACGCGCTCTTCACCCCGGCGCGAGCCACGTGCTCGGGCGAGAACTTCTCGGCCGCCAGCCACCGCAACTTCGGCCGCACCACCTCGACCATGCTGGTCTCGGGATCGAGCTCCAGCGCCACGCCCCCCATGGTCACGAGGCTCTTTCCGAGCAAGATGAAGGACCGAGGCAGGATGATGTGGTGTCGCCGCGCGGTGCCCGTCAACTCCTCAAACAACTGCCGCAGGTCCAGCCGCTTGAGCGGGATTCCCGCGTACTTGTCCACCAGGACGGTGAGGTCGGCCTTGAACCGCTCCGCATCCGGGCGATCCGGCAAGGCGTCCAGATCGTCCAGGATGTCCAGGACGATGTCGAACTCGCGGTTGAGCCCGGCAATGAGGGCCGTGCTGAGCTTCGAGCGCATGGCGTCGCCCATGCGGCCGACCTGGCCGTAGTCGACGATGGCGAGCGTGGAAGGCGGCAACACAAGCAGGTTCCCGTGATGCGGGTCGGCGTGGAACATGCCCAACTCGAAGTACTGCCGCATGAAGCTCGTCGTCAGCGTCTCGGCCAAGGCCTTGCGGTCGACCTGCTCACGGTCGAGGGCCTCGTCATCGTGGATGGGAATGCCTTCGATCCGCTCGAGCGTCAGAACGCCGGGGCCCGTGAGCTGCCACAGCACCCGCGGGACGACGACATCGTCGGTGTCTTGGAAGGCCTCGCGGAACCGTTCCGTGCTGCTCGCCTCGGCGATGAAATCGACCTCGCGTCGCGTGGTCTGTTCGAACTCTTCCACCAGGAGCACGGGACGGAAGACCCGGTACTCCGGCACGTACCGCTCGGCCAACAGGGCCAGCCGCTTCAGGATGTCGACGTCGGCCTCGAGCATCTCCCGGATGCCCGGTCGGCGCACCTTCACCACCACGGCCTTCCCGTCCTTCGTCCGGGCCCGGTAGGCTTGGGCGATGCTGCCGGCAGCAAACGGTTCGGCCTCAAACTCGTCGAACCGCTCCTCGACCGTGGCACCCAGTTCGCGCGCAATCACCTCGCGGGCCTGGTCGGACGGGAACGGGTGCACGCGGTCCTGAAGCCTGCGGAACTCGTGCACGTAGGCGGGCGGCAAGAGGTCCTGGCGGCTGGCAAGCACCTGGCCCAGCTTGACGTACGTGGGGCCGAGCTCTTCCAGCACGTCGGCAAACCGCTGCGCCGTCGAAAGCCCCCGCGCCTCGGCCGGGGTCGGCCGCCTCAGAAGCCGCTTCCGGAACGGCACGAACCGGTCCAGGTGCAGACTGACGACCACCCACCCGAACCCATGCTTCGTGAGGACGCTGATGACGGACCCGAGGCGGCCGAGTTCCCTGATGCGGCGTCCGAAAGGAATGAGGGTCATGCGCGGCAGCCCCCGGGTCAGGGTCGGGCGTCGCGGGCATTATAGGGCATCCTCCGCGGGCCGTTCCACGAAAAAGGTCCCCGCGGCCGGTTCACCACGGCCCGACTTCGTCCAGTCCCGCCACCGCGACGACCGCGACGTAAACCGCGGCGGCCCCCGCCTTGCGAAGCGTGCGGGCGCACTCCCCCACCGTCGCGCCGCTCGTCATCACGTCATCGACCAGCAGGATCTGACGGCCCTCCAGAACGCCCTTGCCGCTGCGCACCGCGAACGCGCCGCGGACGTTGGCGCGACGCCGGCTGGGCGGGAGACGCGTCTGGTGCGGCGTCGGGCGGACGCGGAGCAGACCCGACCGTGCCGCCGGCACGCCCACCGCCCGACCCGCTTCGCGTGCCAGTAGCGCCGCCTGGTTGAACCCGCGACCCGCGCGGCGCGTCCAGTGCAGCGGAACCGGCACCACCAGGTCAACTTGATCCGCCCAGACCGCCAACGCCACACGCTGGGCCAGCAACATTCCAAGCGTCGGACCCAGCTCCGCGCGGCGGCCGTACTTGTAGGCGAGAATCAGCCGCTTCAGCGGGTCGGCATACGGACCCACCCGGACGGCGCCGTCGTGCGGCAAGCGCTTGTCCCGGCACAAGCTGCACCCGTCCATGTCGAAGGTGTGCGGTCCGGCCCCGCGGCCGCACCGCGGGCACGCGCCGGCCGCCATCAGATCGGCAAGTCTGGCGGCACATGCCGCACACAACGGGTACCGGCCCTCGGCCGGCGCGGGCGCCTCGCACGCGACGCAGTGCAGCGGCAGAACGAGCTGTCTGGCGGAGGCCAGCAGGGAGCGGAGCATGCGGCCATTGTACGATGGAGCTCCGGTCGCGGCCACAGTCGTCCCGGGGCGCCCCGCTTCCCCCTTGTCCGCCTTCACGGGCAGGGCTAGACTGACCCCGCAGACGAATGGGCGGGAGGAACGTGGTCCGCCGGGGCCGAACGGCCCGGGACGGACGGCAGGGCACATGCGCATCATCCACCGCTACATCCTGGTCGAGATGCTCAAGGCCTTCGGCCTCGGCTTGGCGGCCGCCACGGCCGTCGTCTGTCTTGGCATGGTCCTCAAGGCCCTCCAGGACCAAGGCTTGGGGCCGATCACGTCGGCCCTGTACATGGCCCTGTCGGTGCCCTTCGCGATGTACATCGCCTTGGCCTTGGCGGGCGTGCTGGCGGCGACGCTGGTATACGGGCGGTTGACGGCCGCCAACGAGGTGCTTGCCTGCCGCGCGAGCGGCATCGCTGTCTCCAGCCTGCTCTGGCCGAGCATCGTCCTGGCCCTGGCGGTCACCGCGGTCAGCCTGGCCCTGGCGGCCTGGCCCCTGCCGGCAAGCAGCCGGGCAGCCAAGCAGTTGGCCCTGGCCGATATCGAGCGCCTCTTTTTCACGGAACTGGCCTCGACGGGCGATATTCGCGACCCGAACAAGACCTTCCAGCTCTCCGTCGACGGCCTTGACGGATCAACGCTGCTGGGCCCCGCCCTGGTCCACCCGACCGAGACGGGGCAGGTTTATGTGTCGGCCCGCGCGGGCAAGGTCGAGTTTGACCGCGAGGCCCACCTTCTGACGATGACCCTCTACGACGCCCTGGTCGTCGACGAAGCAGGCCGCGTGCTGGTGCGCGGCGACCACACCGTCCCGCTCCAGTTGCCTCGCAGCGTGCCGATGCGAATCAGCGACCTGCCAGTGTGGGACCTGATGGCCGCCCAGCACGTGCCGGAACGGTTCTCGAAGACGTTGCTGAAGCTGCGGCGAAGCAAGCCCGAGACCATCACCCCGCACGTCGTCGAGATCGAGAAGGCCAGGGTCCGTGCCAAGGCGATGGCGGAGCTGCACGGGCGTCTGGCCGCCGGGCTCGGGTGCCTGGGGTTGGTGGTGCTGGGGGCGGGGCTCGGGGTGCTCTTCCACAGCGGGCACCTGCTCACGGCGTTCGGCGTCGCGCTGGCCCCGTGGCTGCTCTCGACGATTCTCACCCAGACGGGCGTGGACGTCGTGGCAAGCCACCGCGAGGTACCGGCGGCGGTGCTCTATCTCGTCTGGGCGCCGAACCTGGCCATGGTCGCGCTGGCGTTGGCAACGTCGGTCTATCTGGTCTTCTTCTGGAGCCATCCGGCGCGCCGACCGCGCAAGGCGGTGGCCCGATGAAGCTCCTCGACCGGTACATCGTGACGACCTACCTGGCCTCCTTGCTGATTGTCCTGGGGGCTCTGTTGGGTATCGCCATCGTGCTGCACCTCTTCGTGAACGTGGGCGAGTTCATGGAGGCGGAAACGACGGACGAGGCACTGTCGTTCTGGCAGGTCGTCGGGAACGTGGCGACGTACTACGGCTACCAGTCCTTCGACTTTTTCCGGATGCTGGCGGGGCCATCGCTCCTGATCGCGGCAGCGGCGACGTTCGTCCGGTTCCACCGGGGGCACGAGTTGGTCGGCATGAAGGCTGCGGGTATCAGCCTCTACCGTATCATGTGGCCCATGGTTGTCGTGGCCCTAGCTGCAGTGGGGTTCTCGATCATCAACCAGGAGCACATCATCCCCCGCATTGCCACCCAGCTGGCACGCGACCCGGACGACCTTGGCGAAGCCGATCAGTACGACGTCGACTTCGTTCGTGATGCGCACAACAACATTATTTATGCACCGCGGTTTGTCCCAAAGGCGGGGGAGATGCGGGCCGTGCCGGCGCCTCCCGGCCCCACGGGTGAACCCGCGTTCCGGGCCCGTGTCCGCATCTTCCTGCGCGACTCGCGCAATCGGCCAACGGGTGTCATCGAGGCCGAACGGGCTCTGTGGCACGGAGACCGCGGTGAATGGGAACTGGTGGGCGGCCGCAAGTTCTTACCGGTGGCCACGACGGCAATGCTCGACCGCCCCCCCCCACCCGACCGGGGCCTGCCGGTCGCGTCCTACGCGACGAACGTCGGGCCAGAACTCATTCGGCGCCAACGCGAACACGACTTCTATAAATACCTGTCCTTCAATGAGCTGCGGGCACTGACCGCCGACCCCAAGCGTGGCAGCAGCCGGGCCCTGCACGTGGCGATGCACCAGCACGCGACCTCGCCCATCCTCATGGTGCTGGCCCTGCTCCTGGGATTGCCGTTCGTGGCGGGGCGGGAGGACACGAACTACTTCGCGAGCATCGGCATCGCGCTGGCGCTGCAGGTGGCGGTCTTCGCCGTCACGTTCGCCTCGACGGCCTTCGGAGGCGCGGGCCACGTCGACCCCCTGCTGGCCGCCTGGATCCCCGTCTTCGTCGTCCTGCCGGCGGCCGTGGTGTCGATGGAGGCACTTCGGACATAGCCGCCTTCAGAGCCCGCCGCCGAACAGCCGCCCCAGCGGCGACGCGCGCCACAGGACGCCCAGCGACCCGTCGGCGGCCATGCTCCAGAGCCGCCACACCCACAGGCCGACCAACGCCGCCACCGACCCGCCGAGGAGCCACGGCACGGCGCGCGGCAACCACGCCCACGCGCTGCGGCCCGTGATGGCCATGTACGCGGAACGCCCGAGGAAGGCCAGGAGCGCGGCCGCCAGAATCGGGCTCAACGGGTGGAAGACGACGGCCCGTCGCCCCTCGCCCCGGACCAGGGCCACCATGCCCCGCGTCATGCCGCACCCCGGGCACGGCACACCGGTCAAACGCCTGAGGCCGCAGACCGTCCGCGGAGCCCCCGGCGGCTCGGGCTCCGGGTCGTCAGGCAAGAAGGCCATGACAGTCAAGGCGACGAGGCCGACCCCGAGAAGGCCCGCCGTCAGGGCATGGGCCCGGCGGTTGGCCGACGGCGGGGTCGGTTTGAGGTCGGGCTCAGCCACCGCGGTCGGGAGACGGCGTCCCCGGCGTTGCCGATTCCGAGGATGGCAACTCGGCCAGACCGGGGACGAGCGGCTCGCCCATCAACGGCCGGCCGGACCAAGACCGGTACAGGTATGTCAGGCTGGCGAAGGACCAGACCATGACCAAGGGGAAGGTGAAGAGGGTCCCGACGCAGAGCGCCACGATCCCCACGATGAAGGCGGCG
This sequence comes from uncultured Anaerolineales bacterium, assembly GCA_964397995.1. Classification (GTDB taxonomy): domain Bacteria; phylum Planctomycetota; class Phycisphaerae; order FEN-1346; family FEN-1346; genus CAYNLG01. The sequence goes on along the minus strand of CAYNLG010000019.1, from coordinate 17,181 downwards.
AGCCCCAATAGCCCCATCAGGATGGAGAAGCCAAGCGCCGAAAGGAAGTTCTCTCTCACGAGGCGGATGCTGACCCGTACGGCCTCCCAGCCCGAGGCCGGACAGTCCCAGACCGCAACAAGAGCGAACATGAAGAACAAGCAGATCACCGCTACCACGACGGCGGCGACGAGCACAACCACCACGATGAGGGGCATGACAGCCTCGGGATCCGCTTCACCCTCAGCCATCATCGCTCCCACAAGCGCCGTACCGCCGATCAACAGGCCGAACACGAAACCGACGATCATCGCCGGAAGCGTGGCGACGAGCGACTGCCAGTAGCGTGAGCGGAACCCCTCGAAGGCGTTCCCGACATCCACGGGCACGCCGTCTATCCGTTGCCGAACCACGAAGAACAACCCCGCCATGAGTTGCGGGTAGAGGAAGAGGCCCGCCGCCAGGGACACGCAGGCGCCCAAGTACGGTATGGCGCCGAACATGCTGACCCCGGATTGGATGATCGTTACGACAAACGCCGCCAGCCACAGCTTCCAGAAGTCCGCCTTGAGCAGTTGCCATCCAAGGCCGAGGGCATCAAAGACACCCAGACGTCCTGCGCCCGGACCGACATCCATAAGCTCCTGTGGCGTGTCGCGCATTGGCTGCTCCTTTCCCTGACGTTAAGCCTGAGGTCGCGGGTTGCGGCGCGCGGGTCGCCCCGGCGCCGTCACGATCGGTGTCGGCCGGGGCGATGCGCCGGCGGTCACAGCATCCGGCCGACCCGTCCACGAGCGATACAGGTAAAGGACGGCGGCGGTGTGCCAGACATACAATGCCGGGCCCGCGAAGAACCAGCCAACGCCGCAGGTCACAAGGCTGATCAGCCCGCCGGCGAACCCGCCGATCAACCAGGACAGGACGTGGAAGCCGACGACCGACCAGAAGTGGTCGCGAACGAGACGGGCCGACGTCCTGACGGCCTCCCACCCGGAGTCCGGCCGGTCCCACACGGCCGCCACGACGAACGTAAAGAAGGCGAACCCGATAAGCGCACAGACATAGAGGACCATAAAGGCGGCCGTGCCCAAGGCGATTCCGGCGACAAGTCCGACGCCGACAAGTTCATCCTCGCCCGTGGCAGCCCCGGCCGCCACCCCGCCGAATGCCAGGACAAGGATCAGCCCATAGCTCAGTGCGCAGACGGCGACGCCTCCCAGCATAGGAATCAGCAGGGCGACGATGGACGGCCCGAACCGCTCCTTGAACCCGGTGAAGAGCTCGCCGACCTCGACGCCGAAGCCATCCATCCGGCGCGCGACCGCGAGATACAGGCCCGCCAGCAACGGGGGCGAGACGACGATCGCCCCCGGCCCCAGCATTCCGGCCCCCATGAGGACCACCATCAGGAGCAGCCCCAGCAGCCAGAGCGACCAGAAGTCGGCCATCAGCAGGTGCCACCCGAGACCGAGGGCCTCGATGGCACCGATAGGGTGCGACGGGAGCGAGGGCGCGGAACGCAGCATCGGGTCGGGCGGCAATTGAGCCATGGTCACCCCCTCGGGATGACGGCGCCCGGAGGCGCCGAACCGGCACTACGGTACCCGCGCGGCGTAGGGCCGTCAACGGCTTTCGCGAGCCGTCGGGCCCCCCTATACTGGCAGCGATGCCCCCACCGGACCCCAACACGTTCGTGCGGGCCGTCGGCCGCACCATCGCCCGGCACGGCCTTCTCCTTCCGGAGTGCACCGGGCCCCTCGTCGTGGCCACCAGCGGCGGGCCGGACAGCGTGGCCCTCCTCCTGGCTCTGGACGCGTTGGCCCGAGAGGGAGACGGACGGACGGACCTGGTGGTCGCGCACCTCGACCACGGCCTGCGCGGCAAGGCTTCGGAAGCAGACCGGGCGTTCGTCGAGGCCTTGGCGGAGCGCCTCGACCGGCCGGTCGAGACGGGCCGCGCCGACGTGGCCGCCGAGGCCGCTCGCGACGGCGTGGGCCTCGAAGAGGCCGGGCGTGCCGCCCGCCGGCGGTTCCTCACAGACGTCGCGCGGCACCTCGGCGCTTCCCGCGTCGCCGTCGGCCACCACGCCGACGATCGGGCCGAGACGGTGCTCTTTCACATGCTGCGCGGCACGGGGATCGCGGGCCTTGCCGCGCTGGGGCCGCGCGCACCGCTCGCCGACGGCGTGGAGCTCATTCGGCCCCTGATCGAGGTCACACGGGCCGACGTGCTGGCTTTCCTGCGGGCGCGCGGCGAGACGTGGCGCAAGGACGTCACCAACGCCAGCGCGGCGCACACGCGGAACCGGCTGCGGCACGAGGTGCTGCCGCTCGTGCGCGACGCCGTGAATCCGCAAGCCGACGCCGCGCTGGTGCGTCTGGCCGCCCAGGCGGGCGAGGCGGCCGACGTGCTGGCCGACGCCGCCGACGAGGCCTGGAAGCACGTCGCTCGCCGGACGCCCGAGGGGGACTTGGTGTTCGACGCCGAGGAGTGGGCAGCCCTGCGGCCGTGGCTTCAAGGGGCGCTGGTGCGGCGGGCGGTCGAGGCCCTCGGCGGGGGCCTGAAGCACATGAGCGCCGCCCGGACCGCCGAGGTCGTGACCGCTCTGCTCGCGGGGTCGCGCGCGGGCCCGGTCGACCTTCCCGGGGACATCAGCGCGGCCCGGCGTGGCCGCGCGATCCGATTCGCGAAGCCGGCGGACTAGAGCAGCACGCCGAGTGCCGCCTCGAACGGCTCGCGGACGCTCGTGACCCAGGCCTCGGCCGCATCGGCACGCTCGCCCAACGTATCCAGCCCCAAGTTGCCGGCGGCGCCCTGAAGGGTCTTCGCCTTCAGGTTCTGCACGGGATCCCGGGCCTCGAGTTCCTCCATGTGCGTGCCCACGTGGCGGTACGCGTCGCGGAAGGGCTGCCCCTCGCCGACCAGTTCCAGCGCCCGATCGGTCGCGAAGATCTCGGGCAGGAACCCGCGCCGCAGGGCGGCCTCGTCAATCTCCAGCTTCTCGAAGGTGAGCCGCATGACGCTCGCCGAACCGAGGGTAGCCTCCAGGCCACGGAAGAACGGGCCCTTGGTCTCCTGGAAGTCGCGGTTGTAGCCGCTCGGCAGACCCCGCAGGATGGCGGCCAGAGCCGTCTCGTGGCCGAGGACGGCGGCGGCCTTGGCCCGAACGAGCTCGCACCCGCACGGGTTCCGCTTGTTGGGCATCATCGACGACCCCGTGCAGAGCTCCTTGGGGATCAGGAAGTACCCGAACTCAGGCATGGACCCGATCATCAGGTCCTGGGCCGCCCGCGCGAGGTCCAGCATCACGTGGATGCACGCCTGGAGGGCCGCGAGCTCCGCCTTGCCGCGCGAGTTCGCACAGTAGAGGACGTTGTTCTGGACCCGGTCGAAGCCAAGGAGTTCGGCCGTCCGCGCCCGGTCGAGTGGCAGGGCCGAGCCATAGGCCGCGCCGCTGCCCAGAGGCGACTGGTCCGCCAGGCGGTGGGCCGCACGCACGAGGTCGAGGTCGTCGAGCACGGCCTCGGCGATAGCCCCCGCCCAGAGGCCGAGGCTCGAGGGCATGGCCACCTGCATGTGCGTCCGCCCGGGCATGGGCACGAACTCGTGAGCCTTGGCGAAGGCCGCGACCGCACGCACCAGCGCCACGAGCCGCGTCGCCAGGACCTGAAGCCGCAGCTTTCCGTGGAGGCGCAGGTCAAGAAGGACCTGGTCATTGCGGCTGCGCCCGGTGTGGAGCTTCTTGCCCAGGTCACCGAGCTTCTCGGTCAGGAACGCCTCGACGGCGGTGTGAACGTCCTCCTGGTCACGCGTGATCGTGAAGGTGCCGGCCTCAAAGGCCTTAAGCACGTCGCGCAGGCCGCCTTTCAGGCCTTCCAGTTCGTCTTGCGTCAGCAGGCCGACTTCGGCCAGCATGGTCGCATGCGCCGCCGACCCGAGGACATCGACGCGCACCAAGTCCCGGTCGAGGAGGTGGTCCTCGCCGACAGTGAAGGCCTCGATCTCGGCGTCAATCGCGTAGCCCTTGTCCCAGAGCTTGGCCATGGCAACGTCCTCCGCGGAATACACCGTTCGGGCCTTCAGTATAGCAAGCGGCCCGGGGATGCACATCCCCGGGCCGCGCCTCTGACGTTGGATTCGGGTGGGGCACGGGCCGGTCAGCCCTCGATCCCGCCACGCTTCGCGAGGATCTGGAAAGGCAGGCCGCGGATCGTGGCTGCGTCCTTGCACATCTTCTGCGAGAAGCCCGACGACTTGATGGACCGGATCTCGGGTGAGAAGAGCGACGTGTCGCTCTTGCGGGAGAGGATCTCGATGTTGCCCTTGTAGAGGCCGAGCCGGTAGGTCCCGCTCACGAAGCGCTGGCTGGCGGCGATGAACGCGTCCAGCTCCCGCTTCAGCGGGTCGTACCACCGGCCATGGTAGACGAGCCGCGCCCACTTCGCGTCGACTATCGCCTTGAACTCGAGTTCGTCCTTCGTCAAACAGAACTGTTCCAGGTCGCGGTGGGCCTTGAGGATGACATGGGCGGCCGGGGCCTCGTAGATTTCGCGGCTCTTCAGGTCCATGATGCCGTCTTCGAACATATCGATGCGGCCGATGCCGTTCGCGCCGGCGATCTCGTTCAGCTTCGGCACCAGCGTCCCGAGGGCCATCTTGCGGCCGTCCAGATGGGTCGGCACGCCTGCGGTGAACCGGAGGGTGACCTCGGTCACCTTGTCCGGGGCTTTCTGCGGCGGGACGAGCCACATCCAGATGTCGTCCGGCAACTCCTGGTCCAGACCGATGGCCCCGGACGCGATGCTGCGGCACCACATGGTCTTGTCGTCACCGCCCTCGATCTGCTCGTCGACCGGGACACCCCAAGCCTCGCAGAGGGCCTTCTCCTGGCCGCGCGTCAGGTCGAAGTCGCGGACCGGGACGAGCACCTCCATCTCCGGCGCGAACATTTTGAAGACATTGTGCATGCGGTACTGGTCATTGCCCTTGCCGGTGGAGCCCTCCATGAGAGCGTCGCACCCGAGTTCCCGCCCCTTGAGGGCGACCTCACGGGCTACGAGCTGGCGCGTCATCGACGTCGAAACGGGGTAGCCCTCGTAGTCGGAGTTGGCCTGAATGGCCTTGGCCATCCAGTCCTCGGTGAATTCCTTCTTGAGGTCGATCATGATCGGCTTGATGCCGAGCTTCTTGGCCTTGGCGTTGCCGACCTGGATCTCTTCCTTGCCTTGGCCGACGTCACAGGTGACGGCGACGATGTCATCCACGCCGTAGCGGCGCCGCAGCAGTTCGATGGCGAGGCTGGAATCCAGACCGCCCGAATAGGCCAAGGCGACCTTCTTGACCGCCGGTACAGGCGTCTCGGCGACACGGGCTTCAATGGCCTTCACGTCCATAGTCCGTCCTCCCACAGAAAACAAGCGATGAGGCTGGGGACACGCTTCCCCAGAGCCGCAGGGTTGTAGCGAAAGCCCTGTGCGAAGTCAACCGGCTTCAGCCTTCGCCTGCACCGGGCCTCACGTGGTGGTGTCGTCGGGCCGCGCGGCAAACAGCCAGAACACTGGACGCGCGCGGCGGTTAGCTCTAACGTAGAGCGTTGCCCCGTATCCGACGGCCTTGTACCGACCTGAACGAGAAAGGACACCGACGATGACCCGCATTGCCCTGATTGCCCTGGTGGCCGCGGTGCTGAGCGCTTTAGTTCTTCCGGCCGCCGCCGAGGTGACCCATCCGCGCCTCTTCATCACCCCGGAGAAGGTGGCCGCCATCAAGGCCGCCATCAAGAAACCGGGCTCCCACCACGCCGAGGCGTACGGCGCGCTGAAGGCCCGCGTCGACACCAGAAGCTACGACGTGTACAGCAGCGAGAAGTACGCACGGAGCTACGCGGCCCGCGAGGCCGCCATGATGGCCGTCCTGGCGGCCACGCCCGCCGAGGCCAACGCGTATGCCGACCGGGCCTTCCAGATCATCCAGGAGGTCTACACCGACAAGAGCCAGCCCTGCGACGCGACGCGGGGCTCGGGTCTGGCGCGCGGCATGATGTCGCTGGGGCTGGGTATTCCGTACGACTGGTGCTGCCCGCTCTGGTCGGCCGAACAGCGGGCGTTCGTTCTGGACAAGGCCAAGGATGCGCTGGACAAGTGGCCCAAGTTCGGCCACGCCAACCTCGGCGACGTGCGCGGCTCGAACTGGGTGGCGGTGACGCGCGGCGGCGAGCTGGTGCTGCTCCTGGCGGCCGGCGAGGAACAGGCCCGGTCCGACCGGTACACGTACCTCAAGCGTCAACTCGAACTCCACATGCGAAACGGCTTCGGCGACCTCGGCGTCAGCCAGGAAGGCGTCGGCTACACCGAGTACCCCGGCGGATTCCTGCTGCCGGCGGTGTACGCCTGCGCCTCGATCGGCGACGACGAGCTGATGAAGGTCGCCGAGACCCGCGCGTGGTGGAAACTCGCGATGTACGCTCACTCGTTCCAGGAGCACAGCCGCAAGTTCGTCATGACAGGCGTCGCCCACACGTCGAACTTCGATGAGGGCTGGGCCAGCCTGCTCCTGAACCACGCCCCCAAGGACCAGCTCCCGTACTTCGTGTGGTGGTACGACCGGCACATGGGCCGCCTCGGCCCCGGCACCCCTGCCGAGCGCTACGATCACCACCGCGCGGGGACGAACTGGGCCCTCATCTACTACCCCACCGACGTCCAGGACAAGGACCCGACGGGGACCTTCCCCGTGGGTGTGGCGGACAAGCGGGGATACACCTTCTATCGCAACCGCTGGAAGGATGCTGACGACGTTCTGGCCTCGTTCATGGCAGACGCCCACCATCACGGGCACGCGTGGGACCAGCCGGAAGTCTTCGCCCTGAACGCCTTGGCGATGAATTCCCGTTTCGTCGGGGGGCCCGGCAAGAACCGCGACCAGGAACTCTACTCCTCCCTCCTCGTGGACGGGCAGTACAACTACAAGAAGGCCACCAGCGATACCGGCAAGCTCATCCACTTCGAGACGGACACGGAGCGCGGCTACGCAATCGCCGGCGGCGGGGCACTGTACAAGGAACTGGGGCTGGATGACGCCCAGCGGCACTTCCTGGCACGCATGAGCCCCAATGCCGCCATCCTCTCGACGCTCGACCGTCTCAAGGCCTCAGGCAACCACACTTACACGTGGCAAGCCAACGTGGGTAACGAGGAAGGCGACGACGACGTCAAAGTCTCGGCCGGCACGGAGGCCGGGCGCCCGATGTTCCTGATGCAGGGACGCGATGGATATCTGAAGGGCTGGGTTCTGCACCCCGCCGACGCGAAGGTCCAGGCGGGCGACCCGTTGCGTGTCGAGACCCAGGGCTCGGATGCGGACATCTGGGTCGTGATGCTGGTCGGCCCGGGCGCGAAGGCACCGGCGGCCGAGATAAGCGGCACGGGCCTCGGATCGAAGCTGAAAGTGGGTCCGATGGAGGTGACCTACGACGCGGCCACGGACCGGATCACGTCGAAGTAGGCCCCGCTGACCGACACGAACACGGCCGGGCCTCGGATTCCGCGTCCGAGGCGCGGCTTCTCTTGCTCTGGCCCTGTCTTTCAGGAGCCCGGACAGGACCCTCGGGCCGGCATCGGACACTCGGGCCACCAGTTTTCTGGATTTGCGGGCGCGGGTGGCGCGGCAGCCTCCTCTACTCGGGCACCATCTCCGGATACTCGACCTTCACGTTCAGTTTGTTCGCCCCGGTGATCCGCAGAAAGTACTTGCCGGGCTTGTAGCGCACAAAACCTTGGCCGCGATCCGTGCCGAAGGTCTGCGCGGGTTTGCCGGACCGGGTCACCTCGGAGAGTTCGGGGTCGATCCAGTTGACGTTAATCACGATGCTGCACCGTTTCATGACGCGCTTCAGGTCCCACGTCAGCCGCCACAGGCCGACAGGCAACTCAAACGGGGCGGTCTCGACGCTGTGGGCGTCGCTGGACCCGACCGAGATCGGGACCTCGTGCCAGACGATCTTCTTGCGGTCCGGCTGCGACGGGGGGCGCGGGCGCGGCGTCGCGGGCGGCGCCCCAGGCCGGGACGACGGCTCGCCGGACCCGGGCTCATGCCCCGCCGCGCTCGCCACCTCAGCCTTCTCCGGATCGGCATACCGCGTGGCGCAGCCGGCCTTCTCCAGGACGTCCGAGAGCCAGCCCTCTCGCGTCCAGACCCGCACCGGCAGAGGCGCAGGCGGCGTCACCTTGCGGCGGCTGCACGGAAAGAGCCAGACGCGCTCATCCCCCAGAGCCCTCTTCGCCGCCTGCTCCGCCTTTGCGCCCGGCTCCGGTTTCACGTCCCAGAGCCGGATCGCTCGGGCCTTCCCTTCGTGTGTTGCCTCCAACGAAGCCCCATCGCCAAGGACTTTGAGGGTCGACGCAAAAGCAGCTCCGCCGGGAAGGGGCGGCGGCAAGCCCTTGGCCTCAGGGCGCGGCGCCGGCTCGAAGACGACCGCTGCCCGATCTTTGCGCCGCGCCGCCAAGTTCGCCCCCATGAGGACCTCTGAAAGCCACCCCTTCCGCGTCCACACGCGAGCCCGCACGGACGTCCCGACCTTCACCGGCCCACAGGGGAAGAGCCAGACGGGCTCAGTCTCCAGCACCTCGGTCATGAGGAACTGGGCCCGGTGAGCCGCGTCGGCATCCGGGCAGACGCAGTCGGCCAACTCGACAGCGATGGGGTCCAGAACCGGCACGTAGTCGAAGCCGCTGCCCTTGATGTTCCGTACCGCCCCGACATTGCCGGTGTGGACGGCCGGGGCGCCCGGGTGCGATGGCGGCGGTGCCGCAGCCCCCGCCCACGCCAAGCCGACCATGAGGACAGAGGCCAGCACCGCCTCAACCACCGGGCCGAGAGGCAGAGCGATGCAAAACCTGCGAACTTCCATGGTACGTCCCCCCACACGGGCCTTCCGGGGCGGTCGGCTCTGCGCGCTGCCGCATCGTGTTGGACTTGCGGTTGAGGCTTGGGGTTCCAGAGAAGCCCGCGCGTCCCAGCCTTCGGCCAACACCATCCTACCACGTCGCCAAGGCGGGCACACGTAGAAAAGCCCGGCCTAAGCCTCGCACTTCCTGAAGTTGAGGATGTGGCCCTCGCTGACGGCCTCATCGTGAACAAGAGGCCCTTCATAGGACGTGGCCGCCCTGAACCCGAGGTGCAGAGCCCCGGCTACGATCTCAGCGTCGACGGTTTGAGGGCTCATGTGGTTCGGGAAGACCGACATCACGCCGCCCGGCCGCACCAAGCGGGCCACCCATTTCAGGAGGCCAGCCCGTTCTGCTGCGGAGAAGTAGTAGTCGTGAAGCACGTCATAGAGCAGCACCACGTTCACAGTACCTGTCTCCAGCGGCAGATCCTCTGCCCGTGATACCGCGTGGGTCGTCAGGTTGCCGACGCCTGCACGAGCAGCCCGTTCCCGCAGTCGGCCCAGTGCGTCCTCGTCCCTGTCACACGCCGTCACCCAGCCCGCCGGACCGACGAGGCGGGCCATGGGAATGGCATAGGTGCCCGCACGACAGCCGAAGTCGAGTCCACGCTGGCCGGGGCCGACACCCGCGGCCAGGAGGACGCCTTCGGCAGTGGCATAGAGTTTTCCGTCAGTCAAGGAACCGTTCTCAGGAAAGGGGGCACGTGCCGGAAGGACATGATGCGCCAGCCCCGGCGTTCCCGCGACCGATCCCGAAGGTGCAAAGCCGCTTTTCGGTGCGGCGACTGCCGCACTGCCTGCAGGTCGGACGCGATGCGCTCGTGCTCTTGACCAGCACGTCCATGACGTGACCACATTCGCGGCACTGGTACTCGAACAGGGGCATCGGGTTCTCCTTACCGGATGGCTTCGATTCGCCCGATCGTGGCGTCTGCCACCTTGCGCTGCCTACAGAAGTAGCGGTTCATCCGCTCCAGAGACGCGCGGCGATCTCCCGCACTCTCGTAGTGCCGCAGCAGCCGCGTCACCCACTGGACGTTCTGTTCAACCTCCAGGGGGATTCGCTCGGAATCGTGCCGCACGGCCTCCTGGGGACATGCACCATGACAGGCTCCGCACCGGATACACCCGGACTCGTCGATGGCGGCCTTCTCCGCCGCATCCAGAGCGATGGCCCCCACCGGGCAGGTCTCCACGCACACACCACACGACACGCACCTTGCCTGGTCCACCCACGGCATGGCCATCTCCTTTCGCCTTCAGCGCCGACCCGGAGCCAATGGCTTGGTCGGCCTATCTGCGACTTGGCAGACCGCGATCACACGCCTTCCTCGTCCTGGTGATCCCTCGGCCGCCTCAGGCGTAACACGGCGAACCCGGCTTCTGCCGGAAGGCCGTCCACCGGGTTCTCAATGGGCGGGGCCGTCTGGCCAGGCTTCCGCACGAGCGTCGAGACACCGTCGGTCACCACCAACCCGGCCACCGTGGCCGCGTCGCGTACCATCTCCGCGCTGTAGAACCGGGCCGGTCCGTAGAACAGGTGCCCGGCAGCGGCCATGGACCGATAGTGGCGCCCCCACGGGCTGTTCGCGGGGACGATGCCGAGGACCACGCCGCCTCCCGTTTGCAGAACGCGACGGGCCTCCCTGAGGACGCTCACCGGGTCGGCCACGAAGCAGAGCGTCACCACGAGAAGCACCGCGCCGAACACCCGGTCACCCAACGGCAGGGCCTCGCCGGCCGCACACACCACACGAAGACCGCGACGAACGGCCCACTGGAGCGCCCGACTGGACGGATCGATGCCCACGTCGACGTTCAGGGCCCGTGCGAAGCGCCCCGTGCCCACACCGACCTCGAGCCAGGGACGTGGCAGATCGCCCACCAGCCGGCGGACGCAACGGAGTTCTGACTCGAAGAGGGACCTCCCGGGCAGCGTGTCGAACCAGCCGTCGTAACGGTCCGCGTCCCGGTCGAAAGGAATCACCCCGGCTTGGGCGGCTCTCATCAAGCCACCTCCAGCGGAGTACGCCGCGCTTCGCTCTGGGGTGTTGACCGCGTGGCCACCTCGAGGAGATCGCCGATGCGTGCCGAGTCCATCAGGTAGTAGCAGCGTGAGACACCGCGCTGATAGAATCCGACCAGCCCGTGTTCCCTCAAGGCGGCCAAGTGCTGCGACACGTTCGGCTGGGGCCGGTCGAGCAGGTCGCTGATGTCATTGACGCACTTGGTGCCCTTGCGCAGCTCGGCGAGAATCTTCAGGCGGGTCGGATGGGCCGCCGCCCTCAACCACGTTGCCGCGGCAACAATATCTCTGTCTCGCATGGTGTTCTCAGGTTAGCGGCGCGCTTGATTGTATTCGGTCCATCGAATATAGTGTTGGCGGGGGCGAGGCAGAAGTCAAGGGCGTCCTGGGCTTTCCGCTCCTCAGAGGCGAGAAGCGGTGGACCGTACTTGATTCGTTCCGCCCGGCGCACTATGCTTCGCGTTCGTTTGTCGGCGAAAAGGAGCTTCCAATGCGGGTCCTGTACTACGATATCGACACCACCCGGGCCGACCATCTCGGCTGCTACGGGTACCTGCGCAACACCTCGCCCGTCATCGACCAAGTGGCGGCCGAAGGCGTCCGCTTCGAGCACTGCTACATCTCGGACGCCCCGTGCCTTCCGAGCCGGGCCAGCATGTTCACCGGCCGCTTCGGCATCCACACGGGCATCGTCGGCCACGGCGGCACGGCGGCCGACATCCGGCCGGTCGGGTTCCGGCGCAGTTTTTCCACGATGGGCCAGCGCGGCGGTCTTGTCTGGAACCTGCGGGACCAGGGCGGTCTGTACCCCGTCAGCTTCAGCCCCTACGCGGAGCGCCACAGTGCATGGTGGTTCTGCGAGGGCTGGCGCGAGTTCACCAACACGGGGAAGCGGGGCGGCGAGATCGCCGACGAGGTCGTCCCGCAGGCCCTGGAGTGGATCGAGCGGAACGCCGAACGCGACGACTGGGTCCTCCACGTTAACGTCTGGGACCCGCACACGACATACCGCACGCCGGACGCGTTCGGCGACCCCTTCGCCGACGCCCCGATGGAGGACTGGTACACGGAGGAACTCCGCCAAGCCCAGTGGGACAGTTTCGGCCCCGGCACACCGCAGGAGCCCGCCGGCAACTTCGGCCGCGAGAGCGAACACCGTCGCCAGCCTGCGCAGATCCGCTCGATGGACGAGTACAAACAGTGGGTCGACGGCTACGACACGGGCATCCGCTACGCCGATATGTGGCTCGGCCGCATCCTCAACGCTCTGGCCGACAAGGGCGTCCTCGACGAGACGGTCATCGTCGTCACGAGCGACCACGGCGAGAACCTGGGCGAGCTCGGCGTCATCGGCGACCACGCCGTCGCGGACCACATCACCAGCCGCGTCCCGATGATCGTCCGCTGGCCCGGCCTGCCAGGCGGTCGCGTCGATCCAGGCCTCCACTACCAGACCGACATCGCGGCCACGCTCATTGAGTTGGCCGGCGGCACCGTGCCGGCGGGCTGGGACGGGCGGAGCTTCGCCCCGGCGATGCGGCAGGGCGAGAACGCCGGTCGTCCGTACGTCGTCATGAGCCAGAACGCATGGTCCCAGATGCGGGCCGTGCGCTGGGACGACTACTGCTTCATCCGCACCTACCACACGGGCCTGAAGAATCTGCCCGCCCGGATGCTCTTCAACGTCCGCGAAGACCCGCACGAGCTCAATAATCTGGCCGAGGCGGACCCGGCGCCAGCCGACCGCGGCCAGGCGCTCCTGGAGGACTGGACGGCCGAGATGATGACCACGAGCGAGTCGCCGGTCGACCCGCTGTGGCTGGTCATGCGTGAAGGCGGCCCGTTTCACACCCGCGGGAAGCTGGTGGGCTACTGCGAGCGGTTGCGGGCGACCGGCCGGGCTCACCATGCGGGCTTCCTGGAAGCGCACCCGACGGGGCTCGCGGGCGCCGACGAGGCCGAGACGGTCGCCCGGGCAAGCGCCGCCATATAGGTAACTCCCGACTTCTTCAGTGGGAGCCGCCGGCGTCGTTCGGCGTGCGCCACGGCCGGTCAAGCCGCCGGATTCGCCTTGACTTCACCCACGGCGCGGGGGAAGCTAACGCCACCGGCCAAGCCTTTTGGGGCTGCCTGTGTCACGGCCGGGAGAGGCGCGTTTGTATGCACCCATTGACCAGCTCTGCCGGCGAGGAGGAAGCCCCGTGGCCAAGGCGAAGAAGCTCACCGACACCATCGAGAGCAGGCGCGAGACGGTCACCTTCGGCGTCTGCGCGACGTGTGACCCAAGGATCGACGAAGCGTCGCGCACCCGAAGCCAGAACATCGTCAAGATGGTGGCCGACACCGTGGCGGGCGGCGTCACGATGCCCGACGGCAAGGCCGTCGACGTGGTCTGGACACCCGTCCTGATCGACGGCGAGGCCCAGGCCGACCAGGTCGCCCGCCAGTTCAAGGCCGCCGGCGTCCAGGCGATCATCTGCGCCCCGGACACATGGGCCTTCCCGCAGCTGACGCTGATCAGCCTCCTGAGCCATTTCCCGCCGGACCTGCCCGTGAACATCACGTGCGGCAACTCCGGGCCGAAGCCGGGCGTCGTCTTCGCGCACGCCGTCAACGGCGCGCTGGCCCAGAGCGGGCGGCTGGCGGCCCTGAACGTCGGCACGTGGCCGGATACCGGCCAGAAGCCCGAGATGACCGAGGGCACCGCCGCGGCACTCCTCGACTGGTGCTACGCGGCCCTGACCCATGCGGGGCTGAAGGGCCGGCGCGTGGTCATCTTCGGCCACGACTCCATGGGCATGGAAACGGCCCTCGCCCACATCATGCCCACTCGCCGCACGTTCGGCCTCGAGATCACCCGGCTCGACATGAAGCTCCTGGCCGACATGGTCACCAAGGGCGCCTACGAGCAGGGTGAGCTCACGCGCCTCAAGAACTGGCTGACCAAGCACCTCGGCGACCGCATCGAGCTTCCCTCGGAAGAGGACGAGGCCAAGTTCGAGCAGGGCCTGGCCCTGTACCTCGTCATGAAGGACCTGATGTCCGAACTGAACGCGGTCGGCGGCGGGTTCATGAACCAGCTGGAGTGGGGCTCCGACCCGAGGGGCACGCCGCTGGCGATCGCCGACGCGGCCGAATCGCTCTTCAACTCGACCTTCGACCATCGCGGCTCGAAGCCGCCCCTGCCCTTCGCCACAGAAGCGGACGTCCAGGGCCTCCTGACCATGCTCTTCATGACGTGGCTCTCGGGCGGCAACCCGCCGCTCTTCATGGATTTCCGCAAGGTCTGGGAGCCGTGGGAGATCCAGCGGCTGGCCGGCGAGCTCGGTATCAAACACACGAAGAAGGACCTCTGGGCCCAGCACGGCTTCGTTGACGGCGACAACTCCGGCTCAGCCAGCTTCAACTGGGCCGGCGCCCCCGGCGACGAGCCGGAGGCATGCCTTGAGCGTATCAGCATGCCCCAGGCCGACCTCTTCTACTTCCCCGGCGGCGGCAACAGCGTCACGTTCGTGACGCCGGGCGGTATCGAGGGCATCGCGGCCCGCCTCGCTTACAGCGAGCCGGCCGGGGCCTTCAGCATGGTCTGGGACGAGGCCCGCACCGTCGACATGCCGGAGGAACTGGCCCAGGCCGTCGCCAACACTTCGACGCCCACCTGGCCGCACACTTGGGTCGTCCCCACCTACGCCGCCATGGCGGAGTACAAGCAGTACGCCCCCGCGAACCACTTCCACATGACGTGGAACCTGAAGCCGGCGCGGCTGCAGCATTGGATGGACCTGTCCGGGGTACTCAGCGTGGCGCCGTGGCAGGCGCGGCCGGCGTTCATCGAGGGCACCGACCGGCCTGTCCCGCTGGCGTTCCTCCTGGCCGGTGGCGAGACGGCGGCCAAGCTGGACCGGGCGAAGCGGCGGTAGGCGCCCTCGCACCGACGCACGCGCCGTATCGATCACGCGGGCCGCGGCCACAGGCGTCGCGGCCCCGCACCTTTCCGGAGACCCACGATGGCCCGACGGCCCCTCGACCTGCCGATGACGCAGATTCACCTGGACTTCCACACCTCGCCGCTGATACCGGACGTCGGCGCCGACTTCGACGCCGACCGCTTGGCCGACACCTTCGCCGAAGCCCATGTGGGCCAGGTGACGATCTTCGCCAAGTGCCACCACGGGATGAGCTATTACCCGACGAAGGTCGGGCGGCCGCATCCCAGCCTCTCGTTCGACCTGATGGGGGCGCAGTTGGCGGCCTTGCACGCCCGCGGCATTCGTGCCCCGGCCTACATCAGCGTGGGCTACGACGAGGCCGCCTGGCAGGAGGATCCGAGCCTGGAGGCGGTAACGCGAGAGGGTCACCTGCGGCCGCCGATGAAGGCGGGATGGCATCTCCTGTGCCTCGCCCGAACGGATTACCTGGACGCGGTGCTGGCCCAGGCGGAGGAAGTGGTGGCATCCTACCCCGTTGACGGGCTCTTCTTCGACATCATGCAGGCCCCGTCGCCGGCATGCTACTGCCCGGTGTGCCTGGACCGCATGCACGAAGACGGCATCGACCCGGCGGATGCGGCGGCGGCGGCCCGCTGGCAACACGGCATCATCCGCGAGGCGTGTGCCCACCTGGCCCAAGCGGGCAAAGGCATCCGGCGCGACCTTGGTGTCTTTTTCAACTCGTGCTTCAGCTTGGCGGCCCGGGACCTCGTGCCTTACGACACGCACATCGACGTCGAGAGCCTGCCGACGGGGGGCTGGGGCTACACCCACTTCCCCGTCATGGGCCGCTTCGCCCGCACGTTCGGCAAGACGATGGTCGGCATGACCGCCCGTTTCCACCACCACTGGGGCGACGTCGGCGGCCTGAAACCGCAGGCGGCCCTGGAGCAGGAGTGCTTCCATGCCCTGATGCTGGGGGGCAAGGCCAACATCGGCGACCACCTTCCGCCGCGCGGCCGCATCCAGCCGACCGTCTACGACCGAATCGGCGCCGTCTTCGGCCAGGTGATGGCCCGGGCACCGTGGTGCGAAGATGCGACGCCCGTTGTCCAGGTGGGCGTCTTGGCAGTACCAGAGGACGAGCACGTTCGCCGTATGCCCGCGCCGGTGGCCGGCGCGGCACGGGCCCTCGCCGAGGCCGGGTTCCTTTTCGATGTGATCGACATCGAGGCCCGGTTCGCGAACTACGAGGTGCTCGTCCTGCCGGATACGGTACGGCTGGACACGGCGCTCGCGAGAAAGGTCAAGGCCTACCTCGCCAAAGGCGGGAAGGTGCTCGCGACGGCATGGTCGGGCCTGGCCCCAGAGAAGGCCGCATTTGCCCTGGACGCCTGGCCGGTCTCGTATGCGGAGCCCGCGCGGTTCACGCAGCCGTACCTGCTTCTCGGCAAGGAACTGGCCGGCGTGGCACCTGAGATGGAACACGCGCTGTACCTGCCCGGCCCGGAGGTCCGCGCGGCCAAGGGGGCCGAGGTGCTCGCGCGTCTGGGCGACCCGTATTTCAGCCGCACGTACCGCACCTTCTCCGGCCACGAGGAGGTCGCGATGGCCAAGCGAACGCGGCGGCCGGCCGTCGTCGCGAGCGACGCCGTGGCCTATGCCCAGGCGCCCCTGTTCACCGCGTACGGCAAGACGGCGTACCCCGTGTACCGAGACGTGCTCGCGGCGCTGCTCGACCGTCTGCTGGAGACGCGAAACCTGGTCACGAGCCTGCCGACCACCGGCCGCGCAACGCTGCTCGAGCAGAACGGGCGACGGGTCGTCCACCTGATGCACTACGTGCCCGAGCGACGGGCCGACGGGATGGACCTGATCGAGGATCGCCTTCCGCTGTCCGACGTTGAGGTCGACGTCGCGTTCGGCCGCAAGCCGAAGCGGGTGTACTTAGCGCCACAGGATCGGGATGTCGCGTACGACGCGGCAGACGGCCGCGTCACCGCTACAGTGCCGGTCGTGGACGGGCATCAGATGCTGGTCATCGAGTAGGACACGTATGGACCGCGCACGCACAGACCGGCAAGCCGAGCTTCGGGCCTTTATCAAGGGCCGCCGCGACCGGATGCACTTCCAGGTGGACCTGCCTGGACCGGCGCCCGGCGCGGTGCCCGCCGATCTGGATCGGCCGAAGGGCGCGATCATCCGTGACGGCAGCCTTCAGCTTCGCCGACAACTCTGGGAGATCGACCGGCGGGCGACCATGGACACAGGCGACGACTGGGTCCCGGCACTTTTCCCGT
>CAYNLG010000018.1:51974-55648 GCA_964397995.1 uncultured Anaerolineales bacterium | reverse complement strand
TGGACAAGGTCGGCAAGGACGGCGTCATCACCGTCGAGGAGGGCAAGAGCCTCGACACGACCGTCGACCTGGTCGAGGGCATGCAGTTCGACAAGGGCTATCTCTCGCCGCACTTCGTCACGGACTTCGAGTCGATGACCTGCGAGCTGGAGAAGCCCTACGTCCTGGTGCACGAGAAGAAGATCTCGAGCATCAAGGACATGCTGCCGCTGCTGGAGAAGGTGGCCCAGAGCGGCCGCCCGCTGCTCGTCATCGCCGAGGACATCGAGGGCGAGGCGCTGGCGACGCTGGTGGTGAACAAGCTGCGCGGCACGTTCCAGTGCTGCGCGGTGAAGGCCCCCGGCTTCGGCGACCGCCGCAAGGCCATGATGGAAGACATCGCCATCCTGACGGGCGGCCAGGCCATCTTCGAGGACCTGGGCACCAAGCTGGAGAACGTGGACATCTCCATGCTCGGCCAGGCGAAGAAGGTCACCATTGACAAGGACACCACGACGGTCATCGAGGGCGCGGGCGAAACCAGCGCCATCAAGGGACGCCTCGAAGCCCTCCGCAAGGAAATCGAGACCACCACCAGCGATTACGACCGCGAAAAGTTGGAGGAACGCCTGGCGAAACTCTCCGGCGGCGTGGCGCAGATCAACGTCGGCGGGGCGACCGAAAGCGCCGTCAAGGAAAAGAAGGCCCGCGTCGAGGACGCCCTCCACGCCTGCCGCGCCGCCGTCGAGGAAGGCATCCTGCCGGGCGGCGGGGTGGCGATGCTCCGTGCCCGCAAGGCCATCGCCAAGCTGAAGATCAAGGGCGACCGGAAGGTCGGCGCCGACATCGTCCGGCGCGCGGTCGAAGCGCCCCTGAAGCAGATCGCCGCCAACGCCGGCATGGACGGCTCGATTGTCGCCCAGAAGGTCGAGGAAACCGACGAGGCGACCTTCGGCTTCAACGCCCTGACGGGCAAGTTCGGCGACCTGGTGGCCGACGGGGTGATCGTCCCGACGAAGGTCGAGCGGACCGCCCTCCAGAACGCGGCCTCCATCGCCGGCCTGCTCCTGACGACCGACGCCCTGGTCTCGGAGATCCCGGAGAAGAAGGAAGCCGCCCCGGCGGGCGGCGGGATGTACTAGGCCGCCGACCCGGCCTCAACCATAGGAAGCACCGACGCGCGGCGAGCCTCCCGGCTCGCCGCGCTTGCTTCTGCGCAGACGGTGCCGCAGAATCACGGGCGGGCGGCGTGCCATGACCGAACCCGTGTTCCACGTCGAGGAAGACCCCGACGGCGGATACACCGTCCGGGCCGGCGGCCCGGCCCCTCCTCAGGCTTCGCCCGACCCCCGATTCAGACTGGATTGATGCGCCCCGCGGGCCGCAGCGCGGTATAATGACGGGACACGTCATAGGACCCCTTTGACAAGCCGCGGGTGCCGGGGAGGCGGGAGGCGACCCCGTTCTGGGAGCATGGACCGTCCATGCCGACCCGCAACCCACGACGCGGCACCCGATCGGATTGGCGCGGCAGGGAATGGTCTCTGCCGCGCCGCTTTTTCGCGCGATGGGGCTCGCGACGACGGCTCAGGCCTCGTCCTCGATCCCGTACTTCTTCATCTTCTTGTAGAGCGTCGTGCGGTTGATGCCGAGGGCCTCGGCCGTTGCCTGCCGGTTCCCGTGGCAGAGCTTCAGAGCCCGCACCAGGATATCCCGTTCGGGCTTCTCCAGGGCTTGCTTGAGCGGCAGCAGCCCGCCGTCCGCCCCCGCCGCCGACGCCTCGGGCTGGAGCACGTCCTCCGGCAGGTCGTCCGGCGTCACCATGTGGTTCTTCGAGAGGATCACCGCCCGCTCGATCACGTTCTCCAGTTGCCGCACGTTGCCCGGCCACGGGTACGCCTGGAGGTACCGCATGGCCTCGTCGTGGAAGCCGACGAGGGTGCGGCCGGTGCGGTCGCAGTGCCGCTGCAGGAAGTGCTCGGCCAGGAGCGGGATGTCGCCGATCCGCTCGCGCAGGGGCGGCAGGTCGATGGTCACGACGTTAACGCGGTAGTACAGGTCCTCGCGAAACTCGCCCCGCCGCACCTGGTTCCGCAGGTCCTGGTTCGTCGCCAGCAGGCACCGGACGTTGACCTTTTCGGTCGAGTCGCCACCCACGGGCTCGAATTCGAAGGTCTGCAGGACGCGGAGGAGCTTCACCTGGAGGGCGGGGGTGGCGGTCGAGATCTCGTCCAGGAAGATCGTTCCACCGTCGGCCTGCTTGAACTTGCCGGCCTTGTCGCCGACGGCGCCGGTAAAGGAGCCCTTCACATGGCCGAAAAGCTCGCTCTCCAGGAGCGTTTCCGGCAGGGCCCCGCAGGCGATCTCGACGAACGGGCTCTGGCGCCGGTTCGAGAGCTGGTGGACCGCCCGGGCCACGAGGCTCTTGCCCGTGCCGCTCTCGCCCGTGACGAGGACGGTCGTCGGCGTGTCGGCCACGGCCTCGATCAGGTCGAAGACCTTGATCATGCGGTAATCGCGGCCGATGATGTTGGCGAGGCTGTACCGCTCGCCGAGCTGCTTCCGCAGGGACCGGTTCTCGGCCGTCAGCGACTGCTGCTCCAGCGCCCGCTCGACCACCAGAACGATCTCATCGTCGATGACGGGCTTCGTCAGGTAATCGAACGCCCCCTGTTTGATGGCCCCGACGGCGTCCTCGATGGTCCCGTAGGCCGTAATCATGACCACCGACGTGTCCGGATACCGGTTGCGGACCAGTTTCAGGACCTCGAAACCGCTCACCTCGGGCATCGAGACGTCCGTGATCACCACCTCGAACGGGCTCGCGCCGAGCTTGGCCGACGCCTCGGCAAAGCGGGCCGCCGTCTCGACGTCGTAGCCCTCCAGGGCCAGCAGTTCCGACAGGCTCGTCAGAATCAGCTCGTCGTCGTCCACGAGCAGGATGCGTGCTTTCGCCACGGCGTACGGCTCCTCTCTCCCCCTTGCCCTACCCCTCGGCCGCCGGGCGGCACGCGCCCGGCGCCAGTGGAATCTCGACCGTGAAGACGGCCCCGCCCCGCGACCGGTTAGAGGCCGTCAGCGTTCCGCCCTGCCGTTCGACCAGGTCGCGGCAGACGACCAGGCCCAGGCCCGTGCCCTTGCCGACGGCTTTTCGCGTGAAAAACGGCTCAAACAGCTTCGGAAGCAGCTCCTCAGGGATGCCCGGGCCGTCGTCGGCCACCTCGATGACGAGCACGTCCGGGCGGCACCGGGCGGCGACGTCGATCCGCCCGCCCTCCGGCATCGCCTCCACGGCGTTCTTCACGAGGTTCAGCACCACGTGGAACAGCGACGTGCTCCGAAGCGGCGGCAGGTCGGCGGCGCAGGTCAGGTCGATGGCCACACCACCCTCCCGAGCCTGTTCACAGGCCGCGTGGACGGCTTCCGCGAGCAGGTCGCGGATCGGCATCGCCTCGGTATGGCCGCTGGCGCTGCGAGAGAAGGCCAGCAGTTCCCGGACGATGGCCCCCAGCCGCTGAAGGCCCCCGGCGGCCTGGTTCAGGTACCGTTCGACCGGTTCCGGGTCCCCTTCCGGGGCGACCCGCCGGGCCAGGTTGACCAGCCGCTGGATGCCGTCCAGGGGGTTGTTGATCTCGTGGGCGACCATGGCCGCCAGGCGCCCGAGGCCCGCCAACCGCTCGGAAACGGCCAACCGC
>CAYNLG010000018.1:0-51964 GCA_964397995.1 uncultured Anaerolineales bacterium | reverse complement strand
CCAGAACGCCGCCCGAGACGCCCCGGCCGCCCCGGAGCGGGCCGCAGGTCAGGTGGACGCGGCCGGGGTCGGCGCCCGGCGCGGTGACGGTCACGTGCTCGGCGCGCCACGGCCGCTGCATGTTCAGGACGTCGCGGAGGGCCGTTTCCCAGTCGGGATCGATCCGGGCGAGGTCGGTCCGGCGGACGGCTTCCCTGACCGTCCGCCCCTCCGGCCAGAGCCGGTCCGCGGCCGAATTCCGGAACGTAACGGCGAATTCGCGGTCAAAACAGACCAGACCGACCGGCAGGGACTCGAAGAGTTCCTCGTTGAAGGTCTTGAGGCGCTCGAGCTCGGCCGAGGCGCGGCTGAGTTCGGCCATGGCCTCGGTCATGCGTCGGCTCATGGACTCGCGGAACTCGGTGAAGCCGACGCGCGTCTCGAAGACGGCCCCGGCCACGCTCCCGAGGGCCCCCATCATGGCCGCCTCGACCTCGCTGAAGGGCCGGTCGCCGCGCCGGTCGCCCAGAACGAGCACGCCGAGGGTCCGCGTCGCCCCCGGGAGGGGAACGACCGCGGCCGGCCCCCAGCCGCCGAGGGCGTCGCCGACGTCTTCGACCGGATCGGCCGAAACGAGCGGTTTCTGGCCCTCAAGGACCCGTTTCCGCACCGCCGGGGCCTGGACGAGGTCCAGCAGCGGCAACCCGACGGCCCGGCCGATGGCCGGCCCGAGGCGTGTGACGTCGCCGGCCTCGTTCCACAGGAACACCGTCCCGGAGGCACATTCAAAGGCCTGCAGCGCCAGCGCCAGGACCTCTTCCTGGAAGCCGCGGACGTCCTGCTGGGCGCTCAGGCGAGCCGCCTGGTCGGCCAGGAGGTGGAACCGGGTCACGACGTCGCCCACGGGGACGCGGGCGTCGCGCGGATGTTGCGATTCGGCCACAGGTTCGCCGCCCCAAGGAGACAGTGCTGCTGCCCGGGTGCAACAGTGTTGAAAGAATACATCATCAGGCCCCAGAGTCAAATCTTTGGCCGGTTTTCAGGCAATTCCGGCCCATACAGGGGTGTCTCGCGGCGGCGCATGAAAGGCCGCTTGACGCCCAAAGAGGGGCGGCCTATACTCCCCGCGAACCCCGCTGGAGGACCCGCTATGGCCGATTCCCCGCGCGTCGGCGTCGTCATGGGCAGCGATTCCGACCTGGAGACCATGGAAGCCTGCCTGGAGATCCTCCGGGGCTTCGAGTTGCCCTACGAGGTCCGGGTCATCTCGGCCCACCGGACCCCGGACGTGGCCCACGAGTACGCCACGACGGCCGAGGCGCGCGGCCTGGAGGTCATCATCGCGGCCGCCGGGGGCGCGGCCCACCTGGCCGGGGTGATGGCCAGCATGACCCCGCTCGTCGTCATCGGTGTTCCCATCAAGACCAGTTCTTTAGGGGGCCTGGACAGCCTCCTATCGACCGTTCAGATGCCGCGCGGCGTGCCGGTCGCGACCGTCGCCATCGGCAAGGCCGGGGCCGTCAACGCGGCCGTCCTGGCCGCCCAGGTCCTGGCCGCCGGCGACGCCGACCTGCGCGAGCGGGTCGTCCGGTACAAGCGGGACCAGGCGGCCAGGGTGGCCGACGCGGACCGGAAAGTGCGGGACGCCCATGCTTGAACCGACCGTGCGGTGGGAGGGCGGCCTGGAGGGCCGGTGCCTGATCATCGACCAGACGCTCCTTCCTGAAACCTTCGAAATCATCGCCCTGGAGGGCGTGGAAGCGGTCTGGGAGGCGATTCGCAGCCTCCGGGTCCGCGGCGCCCCGGCCATCGGCGTGGCCGCGGCCATGGGCGTCGTCACCGGCATCCAGGACGCCCCGGACGACGCGCAGGCGGTGCTCGACGCGGTCGAAGAAACCGCTTCCTATCTTGCGACAAGCCGGCCGACGGCCGTCAACCTCTTCTGGGCCCTGGACCGGATGAAACGGGTGGCCGCCGAGCACGCGAGCCAAGGCGGAAAGGCCCTCAAAGAGGCTCTACTGGCCGAAGCAAAGGCGATTCGTGACGAAGACGCCGCCATGTGCCGCGCGATCGGCGACGCCGGGCAACACCTTATCACCGAGGGGTGCGGGGTGCTCACGCACTGCAACGCGGGGAGCCTGGCGACGGCCGAGTACGGCACCGCCCTGGCCCCTTTATATAGGGCCCACGAGGCCGGGCGGCACTTCAGGGTGTATGCCGACGAGACGCGGCCGCTCCTCCAGGGCGCGCGGCTCACGATGTGGGAGCTCCAGCAGGCGGGCATCGACTGTACGCTCATCGCCGACAACACCGCCGGCGTCGTGATGCGCGAGGGCAAGGTGGACCTGGTGCTGGTGGGGGCCGACCGCATCGCGGCCAATGGGGACGTTGCGAACAAGATCGGCACGTTCACGGTGGCGGTGCTCGCAAGTCATTGTAAGGTCCCGTTTTACGTCGCGGCCCCGTCGAGCACGTTCGACCTTTCTCTTCCCTCGGGCGACGCGATTCCGATCGAGGAGCGGGCGGCCGAGGAGGTGACCGACGGGTTCGGCCGCCGCACCGCCCCGCCGGGGGCGAAGGTGTACAGCCCGGCGTTCGACGTGACGCCGGCGGCGCTGGTGGCGGGGATCGTCACGGAAAAGGGCCTCATCGCGCGGCCGACGGAAGCGGCGATTCGGGCGCTCCTTGGTGACGCATAACACGTAACGCCCTGACGAAGTGACGCGATCGATGACCGCACGCCGAGGCGCCGGGTGACCCCCGCGAGGGAAGCGAGCGGGGGGTCCGAACGCGCATCCTATAGTGTCGGTTTGTATCTTATAATATCGCCCAAACGGCCGGAAATCAGCCTTCTTTTGGCCTTTTCTGGCTTTTTCCGGGCGCTGAATGGCTTTTTCTGGCCTCCGTTTTGCCGTTCTGTGGCCTCTTTTTGCCCGCTTTTGTCCTTTTTTTGCCGGTTTTTGTCTTTTTTTTCCTGCGCGCCGGGGTCCCGCGCGCGGCCGCGCGCGATCCGCGGCCGCCGATGGAGCCCGTGTTGCCGGTGGCGCCCGACGCATGCCGAACCATTCGCTGCAGATTTTCGACTACGGGTGTCGTCGCGGGGCTTGGGGGAGATGGGCAAGATGGGCAAGATGGCTGGCCCGGCGCGCGGTTTTCATGTGGCCTCCCCCGGTTTGATTTGCCTTTGGCCATGCTATGGGATAGAGTGTATCTATGCGCCGGGGCGCACCATGGCGAGCACCCCCGGCGAGGACCACGAGGCGGAGGGGTGCGATGCGGCAGGTGCTGGGCTGGGCGGCGGCCGCATGGCTCTTGGCGTTTCCCGTTCCATCGGCAGCGGATATTTACCAGTGGGAATGGTACTCTGAGCCCTACCCTGAGTTGGGGAAGGAGCCGTCGTGGACGCTGTGTCCTGACGGCGGCGGCGTGAACGCCGAGCCGTACGCGATTCTGAACCACCTCGACCTCACGAAGGCGTATCTCATCGGCGCCGACATGGAGGGCGCGCGCCATAGGCAGACAGCCGTTAAGTATTGTACGCTCGACAATGCGGATATGACGGGGGCCAACCTCAAGGGGGTGCTCTTCGACGGAAGCAGCTTTCATGGCGCGACGCTGACGGATGCCGACCTGCGCCACGCGTGCCTGTACAACGTGACGGCCGGCGGCTTCACAGCCGCCCAGTTATACTCCACCGCATGCTACAAGGCGAAGGACCTCGCGGGACTCAACCTCGGAGGCAATGATCTTTCCGGATGGGACTTCTCCGGGCAGAGCCTCCCGGGCGCGAGCTTCAGCAGCGCCACACTGACCGGGGCGGACTTGACGGGCGCCGACGTGCGCGGCGTCATGTTCTCGGGCAGCGGCCTGACAGAGGCCCAGCTTCAGTCAACCGCCAGCTACCAGGCCGGCACCCTGGAAGGGATCCGGTTCGGCAACGACGACCTCTCCGGCTGGGACTTCTCAGGGCAACGCCTCGCCGGCGCCTATCTTTACAGGTGCAACCTGGCCGGGACGGACTTCAGTGGCGCGCGCATCGAGGGCGCCACGATCGTCAGCGGTGCCGCCTCCGGCGACTTCACGGCCGCGCAGCTCTACTCGACCGAAAGCTACCAGGGCGCGAACCTGGCGGGCATCAGCCTGTCGGGCGTTGACCTGGACGGCTGGGACCTCAGCGGTCAGGACCTGACGGACGCGTATCTCAGTTCGGAGTGCAGTCTCATCGGCACAGACCTGGGCGGCGCGGATCTGACGGGCGCTTTGGCGATCTTCTGTGCGTTCAGTTATGCCACGTTTCAGAACGCGTGCCTTCAAGGAGCCAGTCTGAACCACAGCAATTTCGACGGCGCGGACCTCCGCGGCGCCGACCTGACGGAAGCGGATTGCAGGCATGCAAGCCTGGTCGGGGCCGACCTGCGCGGCGCGACGTGTTACAGCGCCAACTTCCGCGACGCGGCGCTTGCGGGCGCCGATTTCACGAACGCCGACGTGCAGTACGCGGACTTCGTGGATTCAGACCTGACGGCGGACCAGCTCTACAGCACCGCCAGCTACCAGGCGGGCGACCTGTCGGGCGTCGGTCTCGCCAAGTTTGGCCTGTCGGGTTGGGACTTCGCGGGACAGAACCTTTCGGGCTCGTCATTTCGAGATGCAACGCTGGCGGGCACCGACTTTGCCGGGGCGCGCATCGCGGGGGCGACCTTCGGGCGGTCCGGTCTGAGCGCGGCCCAGCTGTATGCGACGGCCAGCTACGCGGAGGGCAACCTGGCGGGCGTCTCGTTTGCGTCTCTCAACCTCTCCGGCTGGGACCTGGCCGGTCAGGACCTCTCGGGCGGAAGCCTGCACGGCTGCACGCTCAGCGGCACAGACCTTGCCGGCGCCGTGGTCGCGGGGGGCGACTTCGGGGGGTCGACCCTCACGGCCGCGCAGCTGTACGCGACATGGAGTCACGCGGCCAACGCGTTGGGCGGCGTGTCGCTGGACCGTTTGGACGTCTCGGGCTGGGACTTCGCGGGCCAGGACCTGCACGGCGCCAGTTTCATTGAGGCGAACGTCACGGGGACGGACTTCACCGGCGCCGACATCGTCGGGGCCTCCTTCGGCAACACGGGCGTCACGGAGGCCCAGATCGCCTCGACGGCCAGCTACGCCGCCAAGACGTTGGCCGGCATCGACCTGCGGTGGAACGATCTGGCGGGGTGGGACCTGGTCGGCCAGGACATGACGGCGGCCCTGCTCGACCGGTGCCCCATGGCGGGCGCCGACCTGGACGAGGCGGTGTTGCGGAACGCGAACGCGGACGAGGCCGACCTGACGGGCGCGAACCTGGCGGGCGCGGATCTCGGCGCCGCACGGCTGAATGGCGCGGTCCTGACCGGCGCGACGATCAAAGATGCCTCGCTTGCCAACACCACAAACAACGGGTTCACACGGGCCCAGTTTGAGTCGACCGCCAGTTACCAGGCCCAGGACCTCGGGGCGATCGACCTGAGCGAGAACGCGATGGACGGGTGGGACTTCCAGAACCAGGACCTCGTCGGGGCGCGGTTCGCGGGCAGCTCGTGCGTCGGGGCCGAGTTTCGCTATGCGGATCTGGCGGGGGCCGACTTCAGCGGAGCCGACCTGACCGACGCCGGGATGACCTGGAACGGTCTGGCGGGAGCCACCTTCGCCGGCGCCGACCTCAGCGGAGTGGGCTTCTGGGGGTCGGTCGCGGGGGCAGACTTTACGGGGGCCGACATTCGGGGAGCCCTGTTCGGCGACCCGGCAGACGTCGGGTTCACGAAGGGCCAACTCTACACCACCGGCAGTTACCAGGCGGGAGACCTGACGGGCCTCGAGCTGCGCGCGTACGACCTGGCGGGGTGGGATTTCTCGGGGCAGGACCTGAGCGGGGCGCTGTTGCGGGGGTGCGAGGTGGCGGGCGCGGACTTCGCGGGCGCGACGATCCGGGACGCACAGTTCCACGACGGCTGCCCGTCGCCGGAGCAACTCTACTCGACGGCCAGTTACCAGGGGAGGGACCTCTCGGGGCTTTACCTGCATAACGCGTCGCTGGAGGGGGGCGACTTCTCCGGCCAGGACCTGACGCAGGCGTATCTGGACATGGGTAACCTCGCCGGGTCCGATTTCCGCGACGCGACGCTCTTTGACGCGCGGATGGCCTTTCTGGACATGACGGGCGCCGACCTTCGCCGCGCGAATATGACGTACGTGTGGGTGGAGGAGGGCCTGTGGGCGGACGCCGATTGCCGGGGATGCCTCCTCTGGGACTGCCTCTGGGATTGGGTCGAGGCGCCCGGGATGGACCTTTCGGGGGCGGACATGCGCGGCGCGTTCCGGGGCGCGCTGCCGTATGGCGACGGCATCGTCACCGAGAACCTGATCCGGCCGGACGGGACGATCGAAGGGCTGGACCTGTCGGGCGGGAAGCGGCTGGTGGTGCGCGACTACGGACGCCGCCTTGGCCCGATGCCCATCCAGGTGACGCACGGTTTCACGATGGGCGACGGGCTGCTCGAGCTGGTCTTCGACGGCGACGGGTGGGACTCCGGGATGACGTGCGAGGCGGGGCTCACGGCGGCGCTCGGCGGGACGCTTCGGCTGTCGCTCGAAGACGGCGCGGCCGCGCCCGACTACGGCACGGCGATCCGCATCCTGACCTGCGACGCGCGGAGCGGGACGTTCGACGCCGTGGATGGCGTCCTGGCCGCGCCGGACCGGGCGCTCGCCATCGTGTACGCGCCGGACGGCGTGGACGTGGTGGTCGCGCTGCCGGGGGACGCGGACCTGTCGCGGGTCGTGGACACGGGGGATTACTTCGCGCTGGCGGCGCACTGGTTCGACGCCGGGTGCACGTGGGCGGAGGGGGACTTCACGGGCGACGGGGTGGTCGATACGGCGGACTACTTCGTGCTGGCGAGCCGGTGGTTTGACGCGGTGCCGGCGGGGGCGGCGGCGCCGGAGCCGGGGGGCCTCGGCCTGGCGGCGATTGGGGCGGCGCTTGCCGCGGTGCGGCGCGGCCGCGGGTGCGGGCCTCGCTCATCCAGGCCCAGGCGGCGCGGGACCCGCGCCTGAAGCGCCGGACGCTGACGGCCCTTTACAATGAGCGGCCGACGTGGCTCGCCCATGCGCACGAGGCGCCAGGGCGGTGCTGGCGGCGTAGGCGACCACGGACCCGGCCGGGGGCTGGGATCCGGACTGGGCGGCCGTGCGTGTGGGCCGAGACGGGGGCCGGGTAGCCGCGCGCGCCGGATCCTCCCCTGGCCGGCGTGCGGGCCGAGACAGACCGGGCGATCCTGGCGGCGCTGGTGCGGCTGAACGGGGAACGGGCGGGGCGGTAGCCGGGGGGCGGGGGCCCGAAACGTCGAAAACGTCCTTGACACGTCCCCGGCGCAGGGGTACAGTTCGTCTCTTTGAATCGGCAAGGGGCGCTCTGTCTGTGCGCAGGCGACGAGGAGACCGCGTTTGGCGACGGTGCAGCTACAAGACCTGATCGACGCCGGCATCCATTTTGGCCACCCGGCCAGCCGGTGGAACCCGAAGATGGCCCCGTTCATCTTCGGCAAACGGAACTTTATCCACATCATCGACGTCAAGGAAACGGTGCGCGGCATCGTCCGGGCGCAGAAGTTCCTGACGCGGCTGGTGGCCGAGGGCAAGGACGTCGTCTTTGTCGGCACGAAGCGGCAGGCCCGCGGGGCCATTGAGGACGAGGCGAAGCGGTGCGGCATGCCGTACGTCGCCCACCGGTGGCTCGGGGGGACACTGACGAACTTCCGGACCATCCGCTCGCGCCTGGCGCGTCTGGATGAGCTGGAACAGATGCAGATCAGCGGCGAGATCAACCGCTTCTCGAAGAAGATGGTCGCGAGCCTCCAGCGCGAGCACCGCAAGATCAAGCGGAACCTCGAGGGCATCCGGACGATGGAGCGGATTCCCGGGGCGCTGGTCATCGTCGACCCGGTCCGCGAGAAGAACGCCGTCCGCGAGGCCCGGAAGCTGGATATCCCCGTGGTGGCCCTGGCGGACACGGAGGCCGACCCGGACGAGTTGACGGTGGTCATTCCCGGCAACGACGACGCGATGCGGGCCGTGGAGCTGGTGCTGCACGCGCTGGCCGACGCGGTGGTCGAGGGCAAGGCCAACCGGGCGGCGCGGGCGGCCAAGGAAGGCGAGGGCCAGGCGCTGACGCGCGGCCCGAGCCGTCCGCAGGCCCAGCGAGGCGGCGGCGACGGCGACGGTGGCCGCGGCCAGCGCCCGCCGCGCCGGCCTCCCAGCGGGCCGCAGATGCCCCTCCCGAAACCACACCCCGACACCCAGAAGGCCCCGGAGGGCGGCGAGGGCGAGGCGAGCCCCGCACCGGCCGACGTGACCGAGGGGGCCGAGCCGAAGACGGAGCCCGCCACGGGCGCCGGCCCCGCGCCAAGCCCGGAGACGCAGGAAGGCGGGGCGCCTCCGGAGGCGTCGGGCGGCTGACGCGGTCGCCGAGGGGCGGCCCAGAAAACGGATGTGCCACCAGACGGCCCGGTCGGCGATGGCCGGGCCGTTTGACCGAGACTCGAACCCCGCAAGGAGTGGATGCGATGGCGATCAGTGCCGCCGAGGTGATGAAGCTCCGGCAGAAGACCGGCCAGGGCATGATGGACTGCAAGAAGGCGCTGCAGGAATCGGGCGGGGACGTGGAGACCGCCATCGAGATTCTGCGGAAGAAGGGGCTGGCGACCGCCGAGAAAAAGGCCGCGCGGAGCACCGCCGAGGGCCGCATCCACGCCTACGTCCACCACAACGGCAAGGTGGGCGTACTGGTGGAGGTGAACTGCGAGACGGACTTCGTCGCGAAGAACGAGGTGTTCCAGCAGTTTCTTCAGGACGTGTGCCTGCATATCTGCGCGGCGGCGCCGCTGGCGGTGCGGCGCGAGGAGATGCCCGAGGCGGAGGTGGAGCGGGAGAAGCGGATCGCGTCGGAGGCGGCGGCGGAGAGCGGGAAGCCGGCGAACGTGATCGAGAAGATCGTCGAGGGCAAGCTGGGCAAGTGGTACGCCGAGAACGTCCTGTTGGAGCAGCCGTTCGTGAAGGACCCGGACCGGACGGTGCAGGAGCTCCTGAACGACACGATTACGAAGACGGGTGAGAACATTGTGATCCAGCGGTTCGCCCGGTTCGTGGTGGGCGAGACCGCCGAGGAGTGAGGCCGGGATGGCCGACTGCGCCTACCAGCGCGTCCTCCTGAAGATCAGCGGCGAAGGGTTCTGTAAGCCCGGCCAGTTCGGGATCGACCCCGAGGAAGTGCGGACCATCGCGGGCGAGGTCCGGGCGGTGGTCGACCGCGGGTGCCAGGTGGCCGTGGTGGTGGGCGGGGGGAACTTCCTTCGGGGCGGCACCTTCTCGGAGCGGGCCGGCGTGCCGCGCGCCACCGCCGATTACATGGGCATGGTGGCCACCGTGATCAACGCCCTGGCGCTGCAGGCGGCGCTGGAAGAGGCGAAGGTGGACACGCGGGTGCTCTCGGCCATCGAGATGCACGACGTGTGCGAGCCCTTCATCCGCCGCCGCGCCGTCCGCCACCTCGAGAAAGGCCGCATCGTCATCCTGGCGGGCGGCACGGGGAACCCCTTCTTTACGACCGACACGTGCGCGGCCCTGCGCGCCAACGAGCTGCAGGTGGACGCGCTGCTGAAGGCGACGAAGGTGGACGGGGTGTACACGGCGGACCCGAAGACGCACCCGGAGGCGAAGCGGTTCGACCGGATCCGGTACGACGAGGTGGTGCAGCAGGACCTGAAGATCATGGACCTGTCGGCGATCGACCTGTGCAAGAAGTCGGGCATCCCGATCGTGGTCTATAACCTGAAGGTGGCGGGCAACGTGGCCCGCGTCGTGGCGGGCGAGGCCGTGGGAACGACCATCGGAGGGCCGTAAGGTGGCGATCGACGACATCCTCCTCGAGACCGAAGACCGGATGCAGAAGACCGTCGAGAAGCTGCGCGAGCAGTTCCGGACGGTGCGGACCGGCCGCGCGTCGGCCGGCCTGGTCGAGCATATCAAGGTCGACTATTACGGAACGCCGACGGAGGTCCGGCAGCTGGCAACGATCGGCGTGCCGGACCCACTGATGATCGTGATCAAGCCGTTCGACCCGGGGTCGGTCGGCGACATCGCGAAGGGGCTGCAGGCCTCGGACCTGGGCATTACGCCGAGCGTCGAGGGCAAGATGATCCGCCTCAGCGTGCCCCCCCTTTCGGAGGAGCGGCGGAAGCAGCTCGTCGGGCAGGTGAAGGACGCGGCCGAGGAGCACAAGGTGGCGCTGCGGAACATCCGGCGCGACGCGATCAAGCAGATCGACGCCGAGGAAAAGGCGAAGAGCTGCAGCGAGGACGAGGCCCGCGACGCCCGCGACGAGGCGACCGAACTCGTGCACACGCACGAGGCGAAGGTCGACGAGACGCTGGCGGCCAAGACGGACGAGATTATGGAAGTGTAGGCGCCGGCGGCCGGCGCGGCACGCCGGTGGCCGTGCGGACGCGGTGCCGCGGACGCACGTTTCGCGCCGGGCGCCCCCGGTTGAGCGCGGCCCGCGCTTCAGGGCCGTTTCCGCCGCGCACGATTTCCCCCCCCCTGCCCCGCTTTGGCTCAAGGCCCCGCCGCCGAAGGTCCGATAACACGTCCGAGCGAGCGAGGGTCCGAGGGTCCGCGCCGGGTCCGGTTGCGGCCGCCTTGCGTCCCGCAGTCCCGGGCAGGTGACGTATGAGTCGATATGCGATGATTGACCGCGTGAAGGCGTGGTTCGGGCCGAAACGGGCGTCCGGCGGGTCGTGGAGCCCGACGGCCGGGATGGAGCTGGCCGTGGCGACGGCCGGGGCGCCCGCCGCGGTGGACCTCGAGGCGCCCGTCGAGGCGCCGGGGGTGCCCCGCGAGGCGGACCGGGCGGCCGTGGAGGCGCTGACGACGCTCGCGCGGCCGGGGACGTCGCGTGAGGCGTCCGCCCCACCCCGCCGGGAGGCCAAGCCGGCGGCGCCCGCGGATGCGGCGCCTGCGCCCGCGGCGGCGCCCGCCGAACCCGAGTGGCTCGCGCGGCTGGAGGCGCTGCCGGCGCGGATCGCCGACTCGGTGGCGGCCACGAAGAGCGGCGCAAAGGCCCTGGAGCGGATCGCCGAGGGCGTCGCCGACCAGAACGCGGACGCGCGCCGGACGGCGGACGCGGCCGAAGCGCTGCCGGACTTCCTCAAGCGGCAACAAACGCTTGCCCATGAGACCAACCGTATCCTGACCGAGCAGACCCACCTCACCGAAGCCCTGCTCGACGGCGTCACCGGGCTGCGAGCGGCGTTCCAGAGCGTCCAGGAGACGGCCCGCCGGCAGACGCTGTGCATGGAGCACCTGGAGGCCAACCACCGCCAGGTCCTCGGGCTCTACCAGACGACGCTGCTCCGGGCCTACAGACGCCAGGGGCGCCTGGCGGCCTTTGCGGTCCTGGTCGGTACGGCCGCGCTGGTCGGCACCGCCTACGCGCTGTACCTGGCGATCGGCGGCTGAGGGCGGCCTCGACCTTCCATGAAGCCCGACGGCCACCGGTGCGCCGGCACACCGGCGGGGCTCCTCTGCCCGCGACGCCGGGCGCGACGCCCTCCCCCTGTACTACGCCGACGGCCTGAGCCATGCCCAGATATGCGGCGTGCTGAAAGTGAGCGAAGGCACGCTGAAGGGGCGGCTGTGGCGCGGCCGTCGCGCCCTGCGAAAGGAGCACACGGTCCGCCACGCGGCCGCGCGCCGGCTCGGGGTGGCGTGCCCGGGGTGCGGCCGGTCGGACGGGGGCGCGTGAGGACGCGGCGACGGCCGGCGCTCAGCCGATCAGGCCGCGCGGGGCTTCGATGGCGTCGCGGATGGCTTCGAGGAACTGGGCGCCCACCGCGCCGTCGACCGTCCGGTGGTCGACCGCCAGGGTCACGGTCATCATCTTGCGGACCTGGATGCCGCCCTGGCGAAAGAGGACCCGGTCTTCGATCAGGCCCTGCCCCATGATGGTGCTCTCGCCGGGGTTGACGACCGGGATGAAGCTGCGGATGCCGAACATGCCGAGGTTCGTGATCGTCATGCAGCCGCCCTGGTACTCCTCGGGCAGGAGCTTCTTGGTGCGGGCGCGGACGGTCAGGTCGGCGGTCTCGCGGTTGATCTCGCGGAGCGACTTGCGGTCGGCGTGGCGGACGACGGGGACCATGAGGCCCTCGTCGATGGCGACGGCAAACCCGACGCTCGCCTCGGCGCGGCGTTCGATGCCGCCCTCGACCCAGCGGCTGTTGACAGCGGGGAACTGGGCCAGCGCTTTGCCGCACGCCTTCAGGAAGAAGTCCGTGAAGGAGTACTTGAAGCCGTCGGCCTGGGCGTTCAGCTTCTGGCGCAGGCACACGAGCTCCGTAACGTCGATCTCCATCTCGAGGTAGTAGCAGGGGATGGTCCGCTTGGAGTGGAGCATCCGCTCGGCGACGATGCGGCGCATCGGGCTCAAGGGCACGACCTCGCCGGGCTTGCCGGGGGCCGGGGCGGCCACGGCGGCCGGGGCCTTGCCGGCGGCCTGAAGGACGTCCTCGCGGGTCACCTTCCCGCCGGGGCCGGTGCCGGTGACGCCCGCGAGCGAGGTGCCCTGGGCGGCGGCGATGCGGCGGGCGAGGGGCGTGGCCTTGGGGGCCGCGGCGCCCGCGGCGCCGGCGGCGGCGGCCAGGACGTCGGCCTCGACGACGCGGCCACCGGGGCCGGTACCGCCGACGGACGCCAGCTCGACGCCCAGGTCGCGGGCCCGCATGCGGGCGCGGGGGCTGGCGAAGACGCGGCCGCCGGACCGCGCGGGGGCGGCCGGGGCGGTCTTGGGCGATTCGGCCTTCGTGGCGGCGGGCGCGGTCGCGGGGGCCTTGGCCGCCGGAACCCCCGAGCCGGTCAGGTCCGCGGGAATGGGCGTCCCGGGCTCGCCGACGACGGCGATGGGTTCGCCGACGGAGAGTTCGGCGCCGGCCTCGACGACGATCTTCAGGAGCGTGCCCGCGTGGTAACTCTCGACCTCCAGGGTGGCCTTGTCGGTGGTGATCTCGCAGAGGACGTCGCCCTTGGCGACCGGGTCGCCCTCGGCCTTGTGCCACGTCTCGATCACGGCCGACTCGACCGTCTGGCCGAGCTTCGGGAGGGTCACGATGTGGACGTCACCGGCGGCGGCCGCGGGAGGCGCGGCCGGGCGTTCGGCGGCGGCAACGGCGGCGGGCTCGGCGGTGGCGCCGGCGGCCTCGGGCTCGGCCGGGGCGACCTGGGCGGCGGCGGACGCGGCCACGAGGTCGTCGGGAATCGGGTCGCCCGGGTCGCCCACGACGGCGATCACCTCGCCGACCTGGAGCTCGGCACCGGGGGCGGCGACGATCTTCAGGAGCGTGCCCTTATGGAAGCTCTCGACCTCGAGGGTCGCCTTGTCGGTGGTGATCTCGCAGAGGACGTCGCCCTTGGCGACGGGGTCGCCCTCCTGCTTGACCCACGTCTCGATGGTGGCGGACTCGACGGTCTGGCCGAGCTTGGGAAGCGTGACTTTCTGGATCATGGCGGTGGGGGGCTCAGGCTTTTCCGAGGGTCTTGCGGGCGGCGGCGGCGATGTTCTCCGCCGTCGGAATGGCCTCGTCCTCCAGCACCGGACTCATCGGCACCGGCACGTTGGCCGCGCACACGCGCTCAATCGGCGCGTCCAGGTAATCGAACGCGAACTGCTGGACGCGGGCGATGATCTCGCAGACGCAGTTGGCGTTGGCGTAGGCTTCGCTGGCGACAACGAGGTGGCCGGTCTTGCGGACCGACTCGAGCACCGCGTCGATGTCCAGGGGCTTCAGGCACCGCAGGTCGAGGACCTCGGCGTGGATGCCCTCGTCGGCGAGCAGGTCGCCGGCCTCTTCGGCCCGCAGCGCCATGCGGGAGTAGCTGACGAGGGTGACGTCGTCGCCCTCGCGGCGGCGGGCGGCCTCGCCGAGGGGGATCAGGTACTCTTCCTCCGGCACCTCGCCCTTCTCGCCGTAGAGCATCTTGTGCTCGATGAACAGGACCGGGTTGTCGTCGCGGATCGAGGTCTTCAGGAGGCCCTTGGCGTCGTAGGGCGTCGCGGGCATGACGACGAGCACCCCGGGGGCGTGGACGAACCAGGACTCCAGGCTCTGGCTGTGGTGGGCGGCGATACAGCGGCCGGCCCCGCCCTCGGTCCGCAGGACCATCGGCACGGTCGTCTTGCCGCCGAACATGTAGCGGTTCTTGGCGGCCTGGTTGACGAACTGGTCCATGGCGATGGTCATGAAGTCGACGTACATGATTTCGGCGACGGGGCGCATGCCGGCCATGGCGGCGCCGGTGGCGGCGCCGGCGATGGCGGCCTCGCTGATGGCGGTGTCGCGGACGCGCTCGTCGCCGAACTCTTCCCAGAGCCCCTTGGTGGCCTGGTAGGCGCCGCCGTAGATGCCGATGTCCTCGCCCATGAGGAAGACGCGCTCGTCGCGGAGCATTTCCTCGCGGAGGGCATCGCGGACGGCTTCACGATAGGTCAGTTGCGGCATAAGGTTGCTCCGTCCCTTTCTCGTCGGCTTGGGGGGCGCGGCCGGGGGCCCGTCAGATGCGCTCCAGGCGGCGCTCGCCCTCTTTCCACCCGGCGAAGACGTCGTCGTAGAGCTCGGACCGGTCCGGGTACGGGCTCTCTTCGACGGCGAAGTGCTCGGCGGCGGCGATCTCGCCGTCGACCTCCGCCTGGAGGGTGTCGATCTCCTTGCGGGTCAGGGTGCCCTCGGCCTCGAGCTGCTCGCTGAAGAGCTTGATGGGGCACCGGTCCCACCAGGACTGCTCCTCTTCCTTGGTGCGGTACTTGCGCGGGTCGCTCCGCGAGTGGCCGCGGTAGCGGTAGGTCTTGGCCTCGATGAGGGTGGGGCCGTTGCCCTTGCGGGCGAAGGCGGCGGCGTCGAGGACGGCCTCGCGGACCTCCAGAACCCGCTGGCCGTCGACGACCTTGCCCGGCATCGAGTAGCCGCGCGCCCGGCCGGCGATGTCGTCGACCGCGCAGGCCTTTTCGAAGGCAACGCTCATGCCGTAGAGGTTGTTCTCGCAGATGTAGATGACGGGGAGTTTCCAGCGGCCGGCCATGTTGAGGGACTCGTGGAAGGTGCCCTCGTTGGCGGCGCCGTCGCCGAAGAAGCAGAGGACGACGGAGTCCTCGCCCTTCATCCTGGCGGCCAGGCCCGCGCCGGTGGCCACCGGCAGGTTGCCGCCGACGATGCCGGTGGCGCCCAGGTTGCGGTTCTGGACGTCGGCGATGTGCATCGACCCGCCGCGCCCCCGGCAGTAGCCCGTCGCCTTGCCGCACAGCTCGGCCATCATGAGCTTCAGGTCGCAGCCGAGGGCGACGGAGTGGCCGTGGCCGCGGTGCGTGCTCGTGATGTAGTCGGTGTCCCGGATGGCCGCGCACGCCCCCACCGCCACGGCCTCCTGGCCGGCGTAGACGTGGCTGGCGCCCTTGAGGATGTCGCGGGCGAGGAGCTCGAAGACCTTGTCCTCGAAGGCGCGGATCTGCATCATGCGCTTGAGCATATCGCGCTGGTCGGCCTTGGAGAGGCCCCCGGCCGCCTTGGCCGGGGCCTTCTTGACGACCTTTTTCGAGGGCTTCTTCGCGGCGGCCTTCTTCTTGGCGGGCGCCTTGCGGGCGGCCTTCTTCTTCGGCGCCGCCTTCGTCTTGGCCGCTTTCTTTGCCTTCTTCTTAGCCATACACCGCC
This sequence comes from uncultured Anaerolineales bacterium, assembly GCA_964397995.1. Taxonomy (GTDB): domain Bacteria; phylum Planctomycetota; class Phycisphaerae; order FEN-1346; family FEN-1346; genus CAYNLG01. Next base: position 36,212 of record CAYNLG010000018.1, on the reverse strand, counting down.
TCCAACAGGGTTTGGACCCGGCAAAAGTCGCGGGATTATACCGCGAGAGCGCGGGGGAGGCAACCGAGAATGTCGAGCGCCGTCGTCCCGAGCACCCCGTGGGTCTCGGCGGCCAGTTCGCCCGCGCGGCCATGGGCCCAGACGCCCAGCACGGCCGCGTCGAACGGGTCCATCCCGGCGGCCAGGAGCGCCGCCAGCAGGCCCGTCAGGACGTCCCCGGCCCCGGCGGTGGCCATGGCCGGCGAGCCGGTGCGGTTCGTGTAGAGGCGGCGGCCGTCGGTGACGACCGTGCCGGCGCCCTTCAGGACCGCCACGTCGGCCAGGGCCGCCAGGCGGGTCGCGGCGGCGGGGCGGTCGGCCTGGACGTCCTTGGGGGAGCACCCGAGGAGGCGTGCGGCCTCGCCGGGATGCGGGGTGATGACGACGGGGGCCTTGGCGGCGCCCAGGGCGGCCGCCGGGTCGTCGGCAATCACGTTCAGCCCGTCGGCGTCGAGGACGATCGGCGCCTCCACCCCCGCGAGCACGCCGCGCACCAGATATGAGACGCTGCCGGCCTGGCCCAGGCCGGGGCCCATGGCAAGGGCGTCCCAACCCTCGGCAAGGCCGCACACGACGCGGGCCTGGCCCGCGCCGCCCCAGGCGCCGAGGGGGACGGGCAGCGGGGCGGTGGTGCAGCACGGGGCGAGGGCGGCCACGGTGTCGAGGCAGTCGTCGGGGGTGGCGACGCGCACCAGGCCCGCCCCACCGCGCAGCGCCGCGTTGCCGACGAGCGCGGCCGCGCCCGCCATGCCGCGGCGGCCGGCGACCACGAGGACGAGGCCGGCGGAGCCCTTGTGGGCGTCCTCGGACCGCGCGGGCGGCGGGGGGACCTCGGTGACGTCCATCATGGCGCGGCCTCCGGTTCGCGAGGCGGGACGAGGCGTGCGGCCGCGCGCAGGATCAGAGCCGCCAGGCACCCCGCGCCGAAGCCGTTGTCGATGTTGACGACGCCGACGCCGGTGGCGCACGAGTTGAGCATCGTCAGGAGCGGCGCGACGCCGCCGAAGCTCGCGCCGTAGCCGATGCTGGTCGGGACGGCGATGACGGGGACGTCAACCAGGCCGCCGACGACGCTCGCCAGGGCCCCTTCCATGCCGGCGACGACGATGACGACCGACGCGGCCGCGATGGCCTCGGCGTGGACGAGCAGCCGGTGGATGCCCGCGACGCCGACGTCGTACCAGGTCTCGACGGCGCATCCGCAGACCAGGGCCGTGACGCGGGCCTCCTCGGCCACCGGCTGGTCGCTGGTGCCGGCCGAGATGACGGCCACCAGGCCCGGCAGCGCGGCGGGGGCCTGGTCGCCGGGCAGGACAAGGGCCCGGGCGGCGGCATGGTAGACGGCGCCGTCAAAGGCCCCTTGCACCGCCTCCGCGACGGCCGCCTCGGCCCGCGTCGCGAGAATGGTCTGGCCGTGCGGGCGCATGCGCTCGGCAATCCGGACAACCTGCTCCGGGGTCTTGCCCTGGCAGAAGATAACCTCCGGGAAGCCGCACCGCAGGGCCCGGTGGTGGTCGAGCTTGGCGAAGCCGAGGTCCTCGAAGGGGAGGTGGCGGAGGCGGTCGGCGGCGTCCTCGGGCGACACCTCGCCGCGCCGCACGGCCTGGAGGAGCTGGTTGAGCCGGGTCGGGTCCACGTCGGGGTCTCCGGGGCGCCCGCGGGCGGCGGGCGCGTATGGCGAGGATACCGGCGGCCCGGGCGGCGTGCAAGCCGCGCCTTGGCACGACGGGGCCCGGGTCAGGCCCGGGCCTCGAGGGCGAGGTCGTCGGTGCGGCCGGCCTGGAGGTAGTGCCAGGCGAGGCCGGCGACCATGGCGGCGTTGTCGGTGCAGTACCGCAGGGGGGGCAGCAGCAGGTCCAGGCCGCGCTCCGCCGCCCCGGCCTCCAGGCGCTGGCGCAGGCGCCGGTTGGCCGCCACCCCGCCGCCCACGACGACGGCGTCGACCTCCTCGCGCTCGGCCGCCCGGAAGGTTTTGCCCACCAGGACGTCGACGACGCACTCCTGGAACCCCGCGGCGACGTCGGCGATCTCCTGGTCCGAGAGGTCGGTCTCGCGGCGTTTGGCGCCGGCCCCCTGGCCGCGCACGTGGTAGAGGACGGCGGTCTTGAGGCCGCTGAAACTGAAGTCGAGCGACGCCGGCTCCAGCCACGGCCGCGTGAACCGGACGGCCTTGCGGCTGCCACCCTCGGCCGCCCGGTCGATGCTCGGCCCGCCCGGGTACGGGAGGCCGAGGAGGGCGGCGACCTTGTCGAAGGCCTCGCCGGCGGCGTCGTCGGTGGTGGCGCCGAGGAGGGTGTGGTCCAGCGGCCCGGACGAGCGGTACAGGCTCGTGTGCCCGCCCGAGACGATCAGGCTCACGCACGGAAACGGCCACGCCTCGGTGCCGAGGCACGGGGCGTAGGCGTGGGCCTCGATGTGGTCGACGCCCACCAGCGGCAGGTCGTGGGTCCACGCGAGGGTCTTGGCGGCCGTCAGGCCCAGGAGGAGCGAGCCGATGAGGCCCGGCCGGTTGACGACGGCCACGGCCTCGACGTCCGCGAGGCCGACGCCGGCGTCCGCGAGGGCCTGGTCGAGGACCGGCAGGAGGGCGTCAAGGTGGGCGCGGCTGGCGAGCTCCGGCACGACGCCGCCGTACTTGCGGTGAACGTCGACCTGGCTGGCGACGGCGCAGGAACGGACGCGGCGGCCATCGGCGACGACCGCCACGCTGGTTTCGTCGCAGGACGTCTCGATGCCGAGGACGTTCATGCCCCTCCCGCTACGCCGCCTGCTTCAGGTACTGCTCGACGACGTCGAGGGTGCGCAGCAGGTCGAGGGCCCGCTGGAGTTGCGGGTCGATGGCCTCCGGGTCGGCGTCGCCGACGCCCTCGTCGTCGGGGAGGATGTCGAAGGGGTCGGCCGGCGGGTCGCCGCCGTCCTCCTTGGGCGGCGCGGCCGCACCGCCCTCCGGGGCGTCCGGCGCGTCGCCGGCCCCGTTCTGGCCGGGGGTCTCGTCGTCCGGCGGGGTGTCGCCGGTGCCGTCGGGGGCCGCCCCGCCCTGCCCGTTGCCGTCTCCGTTGCCGTTGGTCTGGATGACGTCGGCCTGCTGGCGGCTGCGGGCGATGGCGACGTAGCCCTGGGGGTCGAGCGGGACGACGACGTCGGGCACGACGCCCCACTCATCGTCCTCTTCCATGTCCTCCTCGCGGTGGATGTTGCGGCCGGAGGGGAGGTAGTACTTGCTGGTGGTGAGCTTGAGGGCCGCGCGGTCGCCTTCGAGGGGGATGACGTTCTGGACGCTTCCCTTGCCGAAGGAGCGCTCGCCGACAAGGATGGCCCGGTTGTGGTCCTTCAGCGCGCCCGAGACGATCTCCGAGGCGCTGGCGGAGAACGGGCTGATCAGCACCGCCATCGGGAAGAACGGGAGGGTGCCGCCGGCGGTGGCGGTGGCCTCCCAGTAGGGGGTGGTGCGGCCCTTGGTCTGGACGATGATGCCCTCCTTGACGAAGAGGTCCACCATCTCGATGGCGCTCTTGAGCTGGCCGCCCGGGTTCAGGCGCAGGTCCATGATCAGCGCCTTCATGCCGCCCGCGCGGGCCTCGTCGAGGGCCTTCGTGAGTTCCTCGACGGTGTTGTCGACGAAGCCGGTGACGCGGATGTAGGCGATGTGCTTCTCGGGGTCGATCATCCAGTCCCAGTGGCCCTCGTCGTCGCGGCGGAAGCCCTTGACGGTGCGAATCTCGATGATGGCCCGGGTGATGGTGATGTCCGCGATGTCGCCCGTCAGGTGCCGGACCTTGATGGTCACGTCCGTGCCGGGGTCGCCGGTCAGGATCTTGACGGCGTCGGTCAGGGTAATGTCGTCGGTGCGCTTGCCGTCGATGGCCAAGATGACGTCGCCGGCCATGACGCCCTGGCGGAACGCCGGGGTGCCTTCGAGGGGACTGATGACGGTCAGCATCCCCTGACGCATGCCGATCTGGATGCCGATGCCCCCGAACTTGCCGCGCGTCTGCTTCGTAAACTCGTCGATGTGCTCCTCGTCGACGTAGGTGGAGAACGGGTCGAGGCCGCTCAGCATGCCGTCGATGGCCTCCTGGAAGAGCTCCTCGGTATCGACCTCGCGGACGTACTGCTTCTGGACGAGGCGGACGACCTCGATGAAGCGGTCGTACTGCTCGAAGAGGGCGGCGTCCTCGGCCTCCTGATCGGAAGCGGCCTGGAGGACCCACGCCATCAGGGCGCCGGTCACCAGGACCAGCACCAGCGCCGTCAGGTTCCTGCGATGCATTCGGTTCTCCTCCACGGGGGGCGGGTCAGCCGATCAAAGCGGGTCCTATTGTAGTCACCGGGCGGCCGCTTGCCAAGAGCGAGCCACCCGGCGTTTGGACGCGGCACGCCGCACACGCGTTCGGTTTCCAGGTCGCCGGCCGTGCCCCACTCAGGCCCGTCGCGGCATTGCTACGTCACGCGGTCCGGCCTTGGCCTTCGAGCACGCCGGCCCCGTCCTCAGAGATATCAGATTTCAAATCTGAAATCTCAGAGGACGGGGCAACCACGGCCCACGGCGAACCGGCCGACCCGTGTTCGGGCCTGCGTCAACGGCCGACGGCGCGAGGGGCGCGCGGCGCGAGGGGCGCCGCAGCTACCGCGCCGGCGCCAGCCCCTCGCGGAGGCGTTCCAGCCGCTCCGCGGCCGCCCCCGCCTCCACCGGCTCCAGCACCAAGGCCGCGCCCACCCGGGCCTCGCGGGCCGCGGCGGCGTCGCCCCGGGCGGCCAAGCGGTCGGCCTCGGCCTCCAGCGCGGCCGCGCGCCCGCCCAGCGCCCGCGCGAGCACCGCCCGGACGGCCTTCTCGGCCAGCCCCCGGGTCACGTCGCGGACGAGCGTCTCCTCGTCCGGCAACTCCAGCGGGTCGGGCGGCAGGCCGACCTCCGGGTTCGCGTTCCGGATCGTCTCGTCGGTGGCCCGGGCGCCGGCCTCGAGCGTCTCCGGCCCCCCGCCCCCGCCACGCAGCCGCGCCGACGCCAGGGCGGTCACCTGGTGGACCTCCCGCGTGTACGGCCACTGCTCGCGGGTCTCCTCGATGACGGTCCCGGGGGTGCGGTCGAGGCGGCGCTGGAGGTCCTCCACGCGGTCCTGCTGGCGGCGGAGGTCCCAGTCGCTGACGTCGCCGGCGCGGCCGCGGCCGTGGCAGACGGGGCACTCGACCCAGCCGGGCGGATACCCCCCGCGCCCGCAGTGCGGACACTTGAGCTGGCCCCGCCCGCCGCAGAGGTGGCACGCGGCCCCGCCGATGCGCCCGCTCCCGCCGCACGCCGTGCACGCGACCCAGGTGGAGCCGCGGCAGGCGGTGCAGGCGACGCGGCCGTGGCCGCCGCACCGGCCGCAGACCTGCCGGTGCAGCCGAAGCATGCGGGCGAGCTGCACCCGTTCGCGGGCCAGTTCCCGCTCCAGGGCGGGCCGCTCGGGGTTGGCGACCTCGCGGCCGACGACGTAGCCGTGGGTCCGGTTCTCGGTGCGGACGCGCTCGCGTCGGACGTCGAGGGCGGCCAGCTCGACGGCGATGGCCTCCGGCCCGCCCCGCCCGACCTCCAAGGTCAGGAACCCGGGCTTCGCCGCCGCCAGACCCCGCGCGACGGCCGTCTCGAGCCGGGCCGCCTGGGGCGTCCGGGCCCCGAGGGCGTCGGTCACCTGGAGGCCGACCGTGAAGCCGTGGCCCGCCAGGGCGCGGGCCCGGGCACGGGCGGCGCCCTCGGCGGCCCAGGCCGCCGGCGTGTCCCGCGTCGCGTTCATCCAGTGGAGGAAGGCCTCGCCGTGGCGGCCGGCGTCCTCGGCGGCGCGGGCCCGGGCGGCGTCGGCACGGCCGAGGCCGTCGCGGGCGGGACGGTGGCCGGGGGCGGAGGCGAGGGCCTCCCGGTACGCCGCCTCAGCCTCGTCCACCCGCCCCGCCTCCAGCGCCTCGGTGCCGCGCGCCACGTGGGCCGCGGCGGCGCGGCGGGCGACCTCGTCCGCCAGGCCCGCCGCCGGACCGTACGCCGGATAGAGCGCCGCCGCACGCTCGGCGGCCGAGACGGCCGCGGGATACCGCCCGGCCTCCACGGCCGCGCGGGCCTCCGCCACCAGGGCGTCCACCTGCGCCCGCTCGGCCCGCGCCCGCTCCAGGGCGGCCAAGGCCTCGGGATAGGTCGGCCAGACGTCGAGGGCGGCCTCCAGGGCGGCGATGGCCGCGTCCAGGGCCCGGGCCTCCAGGTGCCGCAATCCGGCGCGATGGCGTTCGCCGGCGCGGCCGATGGCGGCCTCGGCGCGGTGGAGTTCGGCCCGGGCGGGCAGGAAGTTCGCGTCCGCCGTCACGGCCGCCCGGTACCGCTCCGCCGCGGCGCCCCAGCGGTCCGCCTCGGCGGCGGCCAGGCCCGCACGGTAGGCCTCGCCGGCCGGGCCGGTCGCCCCGGCCGGGTTCGCGAGCGAGGCCCGCGCGACCCGGACCTCGGCCGCCTCCGGCTCGTACGTCGCGGCCTCGGCCAGCCGCTCGCCGGCGGCGTCGAGTCGGCCCGTGTCGGCCAGCGCCAGGGCCTCGCCATGGAGGGCCTCGGCGGCGCGGCCACGGGTGGCGGCCAAGGCGTCGCGGGCCTCCCGCGCGGCCGGGTCGACCTCCAGGGCCTGCTCCAGGCGGCGGACGGCGGCGGCCCAGTCGCCGCGGTCGGCGGCCCGGCGGCCTTCCTGGTAGGCCGAGAGGTACCGGGCCCGGGTGAGGGCGGCCATGAAGTCGGGGTCCTCGCGAAGGTCGGGCTCCTCGCGGAGGGCCTGCTCGAACTGACGGACGGCCTCGCCGCCCTGCCCGGACTGGAGGGCCGACCGGCCGCGCTTGACGGCCTTCTCGGCGCCGCAGCCGGCAACCAGTGCGGCCGCGAGGGCCAGTGTCGCGAGAGCCACCAGACGCGTTCGGGCGTGTCGCATCACGGTTCTCCCCACGGAGGCGGCGCCGGCCGGGTGAGGGCGGCGGGCCGGAGCCGCCAGCGTATCCGCTGCCTTGGACGCTGCCCAGGGAAATGCGATTCACGGGCCGGGCCCCCGGACCCCGGCGCCCGGGCGGCACAAGGTCGGCCGTCGGACGTGTGGCGCTTGAACGGCCCGGCTGCGCCCGCTACGATGGCGACCATGACCGAGCCCGCGACGCCGCCCTCGGACGCGCCCCCCCGCCGCGCCTGGTGGGCGGTCCTGGCTGTCCTCGTCGTCCTGTACGCCGCCGGCGTGACGAACCACTGGGCCGTCTCGGCGGACGCGAGCCTGTACCTGGGGCTGGGCCGGTCGCTGGCCGAGGGGCGCGGCATGGCGTTCAGCGGCCGCCAGTGGTGGACCATCCCCCCGGGGCTGCCCCTGCTCGTGGCCGGGTGTCGCCTCCTCACCGGCCAGAACCTGTGGCTGCTGAACGGCCTTCTGAGCGCGGCCGCGGTGGGGGCGGTGGGGGTGGCGTCGCGGACGGTACGGCGGGTCGAGGGGTGGCCGACGGCGACGGCCGTGCTGGCCGCCGCGGGGCTCTCCGCCTACCTCTACACGAGCGCGGCCCGGGTCCACACGGACGTCCTCTTCACGCTCCTGGTGGCGGGAGGCGTGTACGCGTTCCACCGGGCGGGCCGCGAGTCGCTCTGCTGGGCCGCCCCCGGCGCGGCACTCCTGCTGCTGGCGTGCCTGACGCGGGTCGTCGGGGGCCTGTTCGTCGTGACCGCCGTGGCGGGGCTGCTCCTCGCGCGGCGCGGGGCGCCGTCGCGGCGGAGCCTGGTCGTGGCGGCCCTCGTCGCGGGCGTGGCGGCCGCGGCCGGCGCCGTCTGGCTCTTCGTCATCCGGCCCCAGGCCGACCCCGGCGTGGGCGATTACGTCTTCCAGCTGACCCAGTTCGGCGCGCGCGTCTTCTACGTCGACTACTGGCGCGACCTGCCGCGCGGCCTCTGGAACCTGCCGGGCGCGGTGCTCGGCGCGATGACCGGCCAGGAACCCGTCTTCTGGATCAGCGTCGGGCCGGCGCTGCTCGTCGGGTGGGGGCTCGTGGCCCTGGCACGGCGGCGGGAGTGGGTGATCGTCCTCTCGACCGTCGGCTGCATCGCCATGCTGGTCCTCCTGGGCGGCGGGGCCGTGTCGCGGCGGTACCTGCTGCCCGTGATGCCCTATCTTGTGCTCGCCCTGCTCGTCGGCGCGGGGGCGCTCGGAGCGCGGCTCGCGCGGCCGGACCCGGACCGTGCGCGGCGAACGGGGATAGTCGTGGCGGCGGCGGTGTGCGCGGCCATCAGTCTGCCGAAGGTCGCCCGCGAGATCGTCTGGCTCCGGCACCCGGACTTCTGGCCCGTCTACGAGAAGGGCAAGTGGGAGGCGTACCCGGAGGCGGCGGCGTGGCTCCGGAAGCACGGCACACCCGGCCGCGACACCATCGCCGGCGTCGACGAACGCATCTTCCACGTGCTCGCGCGCCTGGACATCGCGCCGCCCGTTCCGGCGCACATCCTCCCGGGCCACGGGGCCTCGCGGTATGCCGCGGCGGTGGCGGCGGGGTCGGCCCGGTTCGTCGTGGTGCCGCACGAGCCGCCCTGGACCCCGGCCATCGCCGAGGCGCTGGTGGCCACAGGGGCGTTCGCGCCGGCAACCGAGATCGGCGACCTGACGATCTACGAGCGCCGCGGGGCGGCCGAGCCGTAACGGGCGGGCGCGGCCAAGTCTAACTAATGTCGGGTTGCGTGGGAGGCGGCCCGCGGAGGGAGACGGACGCAACAGGCCCGACCGGGGGGGCGCCCGGTGCCGCGGCTTCCGCGGGGGACGGGCGCGGCTGGTCCGGCCATCGGGACACCCGGTGCGGCGGGCGCGGCGGGGCCTCAGTCGCGCAGGGCGACTTCGCGGGCGCCGATGCCGAAGCGGCGGAAGAGGCGCCGGAAGTCGCCGAACGTCAGCCGCCCGCTCCGCAGGATGACGTTGCGCTTGCGGAGCATGCGCGGCAGGCCGAGGGCGGCCTCTTTCCAGGCCTGGAGGAGGATGGCGGCCATCTCGGCCTTCGACCGCTCGCCCGCCATCGCTCCCGCCCGGCCGCGCCCCGTCACCGCCCCGAGCACCTGCCAGCCGATGCGGCAGGCGGACCACGCCACGCCGTAGAGGATCAGCCAGGTCGGGAAGTTCTTCACGGCAACCCAGATGCGGTTCCGCTCGACCAGACGCGCCAGAAACGGCGAGACGCTGCCGGAGCTGGCGGCGTGGTGGTGATGAACCGTCGCCTCCGGGACGTAGAGGCTTTTCCAGCCGCGCCGCTGGGCCCGCCAGCCCATGTCGGTCTCGTCGGCGTAGGCGAAGAAGTCCTCGTCGTAGATCTCGCCGTCCGGCAGGCGGAGATCGTCGAGCATCGCGCGGCGATACAGGCAGAGGCAGTCGCTGGCGTAGAAGACCTCGGCCGGCTCCCGCAGGGCCTCCGGCGGCTGGGCCCGCCCGCGCCCGAGCGCCAGCCCGTCCGGGCAGACCTCGATGCCGGTGGCGTCGACGCGGCCGGTGGCGGCCAAGACGATACAGGGCGTGGCGGAGCCGGCGGCCGGGTCGGCCTCCATGGCCTCGACGAGGCGGCGGACGGCGTCGGGCTCGAGGCGCGTGTCGTTGTTGCACATCAGCACATACGGCGTGCGGGCCAGGTTGATGCCGACGTTGTTCCCGCCGCCGAACCCGAGGTTCTCGGCGTTGACGTGGAGGCGGACGCCGGGGAAGTCGCGGCGGATCATGGCGACCGAGCCGTCGGGCGAGGCGTTATCGACGACGAGCACTTCCAGGGCCGGGTAGTCCTGGGCCTGGAGCGAGGCCAGGCAGTCGCCGACGACGCCCTCGCCCTTCCAGTTCAGGACGAGGGCCGTCACGGCCGGCGGGGCGCCGGCGCCGGGCTGGGCGGAGGCGGTCACGAGGCGCCGCCTTCGGCCGGCCGCGCGGGCGGCTCCGCCTCGGCACGGTCCGGCGCCGGGGCGTCGCCTGCGCCGGCCGCGGCTTTCAGCCGCTCCACCTCTTCCCGCAGCAGCGCCAGCTCCTGGCACAGCCGCTTCTCCCGGTCCGACTGGCGCGAGATCACCGACGAGTAGTGCAGCACGATGGCCGCCAGGAACACGAACGCCACGAACGTGAGCAGGATCGCGTAATCGAGCCCCAGCCAGGCGGCCAGCCGGAAGAGGACGTGGGGCGTGGCGGCGACGACGACGAACAAGAGGCCCGTCAGGACCCAGAGGACGGCGTACTCCTCACGGAGTCGGCGGCGGCGGATGAGGCCGAGCGTCACGCCCAGCAGGACGAGCCCGGTCGCGAACAGCACCAGGCGCTGGACCGGGCTGATGGCCATCAGGCGGCCCCCCACCGGACGCGCGGCTTCAGGGCGCTCATGACCACGCCCAGGAGGACCCGGGCCATGTAGTGGGCCCCGAGGGTCAGGTTGATCGACGAGGTGCCGGCGCGGCGGCGGCGCATCGTCACCGGCCGCTCGGCCAGCTTGAAGCCCTGGCGGCGCACCAGGACGATCGACTCCGGTTCCGGGTAGTCCTGCGGATAGACGTGGGCAAACAGGCCGATGGCCCGCCGCCCGGCGGCGCGGCAGCCGGAGGTCGGGTCGGTCATCGTCTGGCGGACGACCAGCGACACCGCCGCCGCCAGAATCTTGATGCCCACCCACCGCATGCCGGTGGCCGTCATGCCGCGCGGCTCCAGGAAGCGGGAGCCGACGACCAGGTCGGCCTCGCCGGCGGCGATGGGGGCGGCCAGGTGGGCGAGCCACCGGGCCCGGTGCTGGCCGTCGCCGTCGAACTGGAACGCCACGTCGTAGCCGTGGAGCCAGGCGTAGCGGTACCCGGTCTGGACGGCGCCGCCGATGCCGAGGTTGACCGGGAGCCGCAGGACCATGGCCCCGGCCTCGCGGGCGACGCGGGTGGTCTCGTCGGCCGAGCCGTCGTCGACCACGAGGACGTCGGCCCACGGGGCATGGCGCCCGAGGTCCCGGATGACCCGGGCGATGGTGTCGGCTTCGTTGTAGGCCGGGACGATGACCAGCGCCCTCAGGTCAGGCGGGAGCGCGGGCGCGTCGGACCGGCCGGACGGCTTGCTCACGGGCGAAACCCCTCCCTTGGGCGGCGCGTGGCCGCCGGATGGTGCGGCCGGGATTCTAGCCCCTGGCGGCGGGCAACTCAAGCGCCGGATGCGTCGGCGGTCGGCGGACCGGGCGCCTCGGGTGGCGCGACCGGCCGGCCCCAGAGGCGGCCGGCGGCGTAGAGCAGCAGCGTCGAGGCGTAGAGCAGCAGCCGCGACACCAGCAGGAAGGCCGCGTACGTCTCGGCGGCGTCGGCCAGGCTCGCGCCCTCGGCCGGATACCCGAGCACGTGGAACACGCCGACGGCGGAGACCTCGCTGAGGCCGAGGCCGCCGGGGATCGGCGAGACGAACATCGCCAGGGCGCCCACGATCATCACGCCGAACACGACGGCGAACGTGACCTCGCGGGTGCCCGGCGGGACGGTGGCCTGGACCAGCAGGAAGTTGGCCGCCACCATCATCAGCCAGATCGCGAGCATCAGCACGGAGAAGCCGAGGACGGGCCCGGGGCGCAGGAGCCGCTGGTTGGCCTCGAGGAAGTGCTCGACGTCGTCCTCGCGGTCGGCGACGCGGGCCTCGAGCCAGGCGACCGCGCGGAACCGGCGGAGCCGACGCAACAGGCCGCGCACCAGGCCCACCGCGCCCTCGACGACGCCGCGGCGGCTGAGGGCGACGGCCAGGCCGAAGAAGACGGCCAGGGCCGGGGCGAGCGGCCAGAGGCGGACGTGGTCGCCCTCGCCGCGCAGGAGCCACGCGGCCGCGAGGATACCGGCACACAGGGTCCAGAGGCTCTCCAGGAGGCGGTTGACGACGGTGACGCCCATGATGCGGCCGCCGCTCTTCATCAGGAGCGGGACGAGGGCCTCGCCGGCCCGGGCGGGGGTGAAGAGGCCCACCAGATAGAGCGTGCTGAAGAGGTGGAGCGACCCGCGCGGGGCGAGGGGCGCCCCGGCGGCGCGGGCCAGGACGTGCCACTTGACGACGAAGCCGACCGTGGTGGCGAGGAAGAGGGCGACGGCGCCCGCCAGGTGCCCGGGCCGCGCCCCGGCGCGGGCGAGGGCATCGAGAATTTCGGCGGGGCCGGCCCGCCAGACGAGCAGCCCGAGGAGGGCGGCGCCGACGGCCAGGCCGATCGCGCTGCGGCGCGTGGGCTTCACGCCTGGGCGCCTTCCGCCGGGCCGCGCGTCCCGACGACCCGGGCCGGAACGCCGACGGCGATGCCCCGCTCGGGCACGTCGCGGGTGACGACGGCGCCGGCGCCGACAACGGCGCGGTCGCCGAGGGTGACGCCGGCGAGGACGCGGACGCTCGCGCCGAGCCAGACGTCGCGGCCGATGGCGATGGGCCGCGCGTCGAGCGGCTGGTCGATGACGTTGCGGTCCGGGTCGTCCACCCGGTGGTTGAAGTCGACCAGGTCGACGTGGGGGGCGATGATGGTGTCCGGGCCGACGGTGATGGCGGCGTTGCTGGTGACGACGCCGTATTCGCCGACGTAGACGTGGTCGCCGAGTTCGATGCGCCCGGAGCGCGACGTCGAGAGCACCACGCCGCGCATCAGCTGGACCCCGTCGCCGAGGAGGATGGGGTGGCCAGGGCGGCAGGCGAGACAGACGCCGGGCTGGATGCGGCAGCGCCGGCCGATGCGGCCGCCGCGCACCAGCAGCACGAGGCGCCAGTACATGACCCGGAGAAAGTTGACCACGCCCAGAAGCAGCCGCATGGGCCAGACGGTACGGCATCGGGCCCCGGGCGTCAAGCCTGCGGCGCCAGCGAGGGCCCGGGCCCCGCGGTTGGTTGCGGCCGGGGTCCGGGCAGCCTATAGTGCCCGCCTGAGCCGCGCCCCATCAAGGACCCGCCATGTGGAACCCGCTCCGTGCCCTGCCCGTGCCGGTCGCCTGGCGCGACGCCCTCTACGGCGACGCCGACGCCAACCCCGTCATGGACCTGTACGGGGGCTGGGCCGCCGAGGGGGTGGCCAAGGGCGGCGTCCTGCTCGACGTCGGGGCGGGGCCGGCCTGCTCGCGGTACTTGGTGGGGCTTCTGGCGCGGCCGTCGCGGGTCATCGGCGTGGACATCGACCCGGCGGTGCTGGCGAACCCGGACCTGGACGAGGCCCACGTCCTGGAGGGCGACGCCCTGCCCCTGCCGGACGCGAGCGTCGACGCGGCCCTGAGCACGTTCGTGCTGGAGCACGTGGCCGACCCGGTGGGGCACTTGCGGGAGATCGCCCGCGTGCTGCGGCCGGGGGGCGCGCTGTACTTCCTGACGGTCAACGCCTGCCACCCGGGGGTGTGGCTGTACGAACGGGTCGGTGGGGCCGTGCGGGCCCGCCTCCAGGGGCTCTTCGGGGCCCGCGACCCGGAGGGCGAAGCCTACCCGGTGTACCTGCGGGCGAACACGGCCGGCGCGCTGCGCCGGGCGGGGCGGCAAGCGGGGCTGGCCGGTGTGGAGGTCCGCGCCTACGAGACGACGTCCTGGTACTTCCTCGGCTGCGCGCCGGCCTGGCTGGGCGCGGTCCTGTACGAGCGGGTGATGAACGCCTGCCCGTTCGCCGCCGGGGTGCGGTCGTGCCTGTACGGGCGGATGGTCCGGGCCGAGGGGCGCTAGCGCGGCGGTCGCGGGGCGGCCGGCCGGGGGCCGCGGGGAATGACGTTGACACCTCCCGGGGGGCAACTAGAATGACCGCTTGCGACGAGCGCAGCGCCCGGCGCCGCCAGGCGCCGGCGCCCGCGCGTTCTTCCGCCGGGCCGCGCGGCCGGGGACGGTCCCCGGGGTCGCGGCCTGGCGCGTGACCCCCCTCGGAGCCCCCATGGACCAGGCGGCACAGCGCAAATGGGACCGATGGGCCCGGGACCACCAGGACCTGTTGCTGAGCGTGGAGCGCGGCCCGGACCTGGCGCAGACCCGCCTGATTGCCGCCGACGTGGCCGCCAAACTCGAGCTCGGGCCCGAGGACCGGCTGCTGGACGTGGGATGCGGCAGCGGGCTGCTGCTGTCGCTGCTGCGGGACCTCTCGGGGGCGGAGGTGGCGGGCGTGGACTTCGCACCGAGCCAGCTGGTGCTGGCGCGGCAGCACTTTCCGGAGGCACCGCTGGCGGCGGCGTGCGCCGAGGCGGTGCCGTTCGCCGACGGGACCTTCACGAAGGTCCTCTGCTACGGCGTCTGGCACTACGTCGAGGCCTGGCGCGACACGCTGGACCGGTTCCTGGCCCTGGTGAAGCGGCCGGGGATCCTCCTGCTCGGGGACCTGCCGAGCAAACAGCACCGGTACCGGCTGCACCTGCACAACCTGAAGCGGCTGCTGGCCCTGCTGCTCCGGCCGGCGGAACTCGCGCGGAAGCTGAAGTACTCGCAGGACACGTCGCACTGGCACTGGGTGGACGTGAAGGCCATGCGCCGCGCCCTGGAGGAGCGGGGTCTGCGGTCCGAGGTCCTGCCGCAACCCCCCGATCACCGACAGTACGGCGGCGTCACGCACGTCTACCGGTTCGACCTGAAGATTTACGTGGACGCGTGAGGACGCCCGCCCCGGCGACCCCGATGCCCCTGGCAGAACTGACCCTATCCGACCCGCGGCTGGACGCGTGCCTGGAGGGGCGGTCCGTCCCGTTCTTCTGCTCGCCCGCCTGGAACCGCGTGCTGGAGGAGGGGCTGGGGGCAAAGGCGGCGTACTATGCGCTGGAGCGGGACGGCCGGTGGGCGGCGGCGCTGGCGGGGGTGCACCTGAGGTTCGGGCCCGTGCGCCTCTTCTACGCGAACCTGCCGTACGGCGGCCTCGTCGGCGACCCGGCGGCCTTCGGCGCCCTGGTGGCCGCCCTCCGCGAGGCCCTCCGCCGACGCCGCGTCCACGAGGTCCGCATCGTGCGGACGGCCTTCGACGCCTTCGACGCTCCGCCGGGCTATGAGGTGACCGAGGCCGTCCACCACCTGCTCGACCTCGGCGGGCTGGACTTCTCGGCGGGGCGGCCGTACCCGTCGGCGGTCATGCGCAACGTCCGCAAGGCCCACAAGGCCGGCGTCGCGGTCGCGCCGGTGGCGGACGCCGCCGAGATGGACGCCCTGTACGACCTCTACGCCGAGACGATGAAGCGCCACGGCGAGCCCACGACGTGGACGCGCCGGTTCCTCCGGGCCCTGCACGCGCAACTGGCCGCGCCGGGCGGCCCGGCCGAGGTGCTGGGGGCGCGGCACGAGGGGCGGCTGGTGGCGGGGCTGGTGCTGGTCCGGAGCGGCGACGTCGTCCACTACTTCTTCGGGGCCTCGGACCCGGAGGCGTTCGCGTTGCGGCCGAACGATGCGCTTTTCTACGAGGCCATCCGCCGCAGCGCCGAGGCCGGCGCCCGGACGTTCGACTTCATGACGTCGCGGCCGACCGACGCGGGGCTGATCCGCTTCAAAGAGAAATGGGGAGGCAAGCCCCGCCCCCTTCGGATATACCGGGACGAGCTCAGCCCGCTGCACGCGCGGCTGTGGCGGCTGACGCAGCGGGCGGCCGGGAGCCGCCTCGGCGCCGCCCTGGCCCGATGGCTGCAGAAGCACCGGTGACCCGACGGCCCGACACGGAGGCGTTCGGCGCGTGAAAACGCTCCTGTTCATCACGGCCCTCGACCCCGAGCGCGAGCTCGACCTGCGCCAGCCCGCCCTCGGCGTCCAGTACCTGGCGGCCATGATTCACCGTGAGCGGCCCGGGGCCTACCGCATCCACCACGCCGACCAGCACGTCGAGCGGGCCATGGACGCCCTGGAGCCGGACCTGGTGGCCGTCAGTTCCACCAGCCCCTACTTCGGCCGCGCCCGCGACGCCGCCCGGGCCGCCAAGGCGCGCGGCCTGCCGGTGATGGTGGGCGGCATCCACGTCTCGATGCTGCCGGAGTCGCTCTATCCGGAGATGGACGTCGCGGTCCTCGGCGAGGGCGAGCGGACGGTGCTGCGCCTGCTGGACCTCTGGGAGGCAACGGGCGGCTTTCCGGCCGCGCGCCTCGAAGGCATCCCGGGTGTGGCGTTCCGCGACGGCGGGGGCCCGGTCGTGCGGACGCCCCCGCCCGCGCCGGTGGACCCGCTGGACGCGCTCGTGCCGCCGGACCGAACGCTGGCCCCGGTCCACCGGCACGCCCACCTGTTCACGTCGCGGGGGTGCCCGTACCACTGCGCGTTCTGCGCCTCGACGCGCTACTGGCACGGCAAGGTCCGGTTCTTCTCGGCCGAGTACGTGGTGGAGGAGATCGCGCGACTGGTGACGGACCATCCCGAGGTGGCGCTGGTCAGCTTCTACGACGACCTCTTCTGCGCGAACCTGAAGCGGCTGCAGGCGATCGCCGGGCTGCTGCGCGAGCGGGGCCTGGCGGAGCGGCTCCGCTTCACGTGCAACGCCCGGGCGAACATCGTCACGGACGAGCTCGCCGAGGTCCTCAAGGCGATGAACGTCGTCAGCGTCAACATGGGCCTGGAGAGCGGCTGCGAGGAGACCCTGGCGTATCTGAAGGACCGGGTGACGGTGGAGCAGAACCGGGCGGCCATCGAGACGCTGCACCGGCACGGCCACTTCGTCTCCGGCTCATTCATCATCGGCGCGCCGGAGGAGACCGAGGCCCAGATGATGGAGACCTACCGGTTCCTGAAGGCGGCGCCGCTGGCGATCACCGAGGCCAACATCCTGATCCCCTACCCCGGCACGCCCGTCTGGGACTACGCCTTGGCGCGCGGGCTCGTCTCGACCGACATGGACTGGAGCCGCCTGACGTACGGGGCGCGGCCGGACCCGGCGCGGCTGGTCAACCTGTCGGAGCACCTGTCGGCGGCACGGCTGGTGCGCATCTACCGGAAGTTCGTCGCGTTGGGGTACCGGAAGATCCTCTCGAACATTCTGTGGCACCCGTACCGGATGGACCTGATGCGGACGGCCGGGCGCATGGCCGCCGGCGCCGCGGCGAAGCTGGTGCGGCGTGCGGGGCGGGCCGTCGGGCTTGGGCGGCCGGTGGAGGGGGCGTGATGGCCCGCGTGGCGCTGGTCTCGTCGGCCGGGGGGCACCTGACGCAGGCGGCCGCCATCGCCGCCGCCCTCGGCCCCGACCACGAGGCGGTCCTGTTCGTGACGGGGTTCCCGGCGGTGCGGGACCTGGCGCTGCCAGAGTTCGCCCGGGTCCACCGGCTGCCCTGCGTCTGGGGGTACCAGCAGCCGTTCGGCATTCTGGTGAGCCTGGCGTTGGGGGTGGGGCACCTGGTGCGGCTGATGCGGCGGGAGCGTCCGGACTGTCTGATCAGCACGGGGGCGGAGGTGGCCATTCCGGCGCTTCTGGTAGCGCGTTTGCTTTTCCGGCGGCCGACGCTCTATATTGAATCGGTGTCGCGCATCGACACGCCGTCGCTGACGGGGCGCCTCTGCCGGCACCTGGCGGGGCGTACCTTCGTCCAGTGGCCGGGGCTGCTGGACCGCTTCGGCGGACGGGCCGAGTACCACGGGAGGCTCCTATGATTTTCGTGACCGTGGGCACGGCGGACCGGGGCATCGAATTCACGCGCCTCGTGCGCGAGATGGACCGCATTGCCGCCGCCCTCGACGAGGACGTGCTCATCCAGCGTGGGACGATGGCCTACGAGCCGGCCCACGCGCGGCACGTGCGGTTCCTGGGGTTCGGCGAGGCGATGGACCGGTTCCGGGAGGCCTCACTGGTCGTGGGGCACTGCGGGGCGGGGACCGTGCTGAACGCGCTGCGCTTCGGCACGCCCCTGGTCGTCGTGCCGCGCCGCCGCGACGCCGGCGAGCTCGACAGCGACGACCACCAGCTCCAGCTGGCGGCGGCGCTGGCCGAGACCGACGGCGTGACGGTGGTCCATGACATCGCCGACCTGGAGGGCGTCGTGCGGGACCGGGTCGCGCACCCGCCCCCGGCGCCCCGGCCGAGCCGCGAGCGGCAGCGGTTCATCGAGGCGGTGCGCGGGTTCGTCGCGGACGCCGCGCGGCACACCGGCGGCCGGCACGCGAGGGGGGTCGGATGAAGACGCTTCTGCTGGCCACGGCCCTGAACCCGGAGTGCGAGGTCGACCTGCGCCAGCCCGCCCTCGGCGTCCAGTACCTGGCGGCCATGATTCATCGCGAGCGCCCCGGGGCCTACCGCATCCACCACGCGGACCGGCACGTCGAGCGGGCGATGGACGCCCTGGAGCCGGACCTGGTGGCCATCAGCTCCACCAGCCCCTACTTCGGCCGCGCCCGCGCCATCGCCCGGGCCGCCCAGGCGCGCGGCCTGCCGGTGATGGTGGGCGGCATCCACGTCTCGATGCTGCCGGAGTCGCTCTATCCGGAGATGGACGTCGCGGTCCTCGGCGAGGGCGAGCGGACGGTGCTGCGCCTGCTGGACCTCTGGGAGGAGACGGGCGGCTTCCCGGCCGCGCGGCTCGAAGGCCTCCGCGGCGTGGCGTTCCGCGACGGCGAGACGGTCCGCGCCACCGAGCCGGTCGAGCACATCGACCCGCTGGACGCCCTGCCCTTCCCGGACCGGACCCTCGGCCCGGTCCACCGGCACGCCCACCTGTTCACGTCGCGCGGCTGCCCGTACCGATGCACGTTCTGCGCCTCGACGCGGTACTGGCCCGGCAAGGTCCGGTTCTTCTCGGCCGAGTACGTGGTGGAAGAGATCGCGCGGCTGGTGGACGAGCACGGCGTCGCGCTGATCTCGTTCTACGACGACCTTTTCTGCGCGGACCTCGGGCGGCTGAAGGCCATCGCGGCGCTGCTGGAGGAACGCAAGCTCCTCGGCCGCGTCCGGTTCACCTGCAACGCCCGGGCGAACCTCGTCACAAACGAGCTCGCCGAGCTTCTGAAGGGCATGCACGTGGCGAGCGTGAACATGGGCCTGGAGTCGGGCTGCCCGGAGACGCTGGCGCAGCTGAAGGACGGCGTGACGGTCGAGCAGAACCGGGCGGCGGTCGAGACGCTCCACCGGCACGGCCTGTTCGTCTCCGGCTCGTTCATCATCGGGACGCCCGACGAGACCGAGGCCCGGGTCCGGGAGACGTGGCGGTTCCTGAAGGCCCTGCCCCTGGCGATCACCGACTGCTACATCCTCCTGCCCTACCCCGGGACGCCCGTTTGGGACGAGGCCCGGGCGCGCGGCCTGGTGGGGCCAAACATGGACTGGTCGCGTCTGACGTACGTCGGGCACCCGCGGCCGGAGACGCTGGTGAACCTGTCGCGGCACCTGTCGTCGGAGCGGCTGTGCCGCCTGCAGCGGAAGTTCCAGCGGCTGGGGCGGCGGAAGATTCTCGCGCGCATCCTGTGGCACCCGTACCGCATGGACCTGGTGCGGATGGGGCTGAACACCGTCCGCGGGCGCGTGGCCTCCGGGATGGCGCGGCTGCGGGAGCGGCTCCTCGGCCGGCCGGCCTCGGGCGCGCCCGAGGCCATGGACACGGCCGCCCCGCCCACGTCCGCGGCGGCGCCCCGGCCCGCCGAGCCCGCGACTACGGCGGCGACACCGACGGCGGATCGATAAACCGCCGCAGCCACAACTCCAGGTTCAGCGCCTTCCAGAGCGTCTGGTAGTGGTCGGTGCGGCCGGCCTGGTGGTCGTCGACGTGGCGGCGCAGGGCGGCGGCGTCGAAGTAGCCCCGCCCGGCGAAGGCATCCGACCCCAGCAGGTCGCGCATCCAGGCATCCACGTCCGGCCGGCGCAGCCACTCCGAGATGGGCGTCCCGAAGCCGAGCTTCCCCGCCCGCGTGCGGATCGCCTCCGGCAGCACGCCCCGCAGCGCCTCGCGGAGCACGTACTTCGTGTGCCCACGATGGATCTTGTACCCGCCCGCGAGGTTCATCGTGAACTCGACGAGGCGGTGGTCGAGCAGCGGCAGGCGCGACTCGATGGAGTACGCCATGGCGTTGCGGTCCTCCTCGCGGAGGAGTTGCGGCAGGGAGGCTTCGAAGCGGCGCTTGAGGGCCTCGTTCAGGGTCATGCGGCTGTACATGCCGGCCGGCACGGTGCTCCGCGGGCCGGCGGTGCGGGCGAAGTCCGGCGCGAGCGGCACGTTCAGCCAGCGCCGCGTCATGCGCCGCTTCAGCGGCCGCGGCGCGAGCAGGAGCGCCGGGCTCAGCAGCCCGTCCCACAGGCCCGGGTGCCGCCGACGGTACGCCGCCACCTCCCGCGCGAGTTCCCCAAGGCGGCCGCCCACGAGCAGCTCCAGGAAGTGGTACCCGTAGAAGAAGAAGTACCCGGCGAGGAGTTCGTCGCCGCCCTGGCCGTCGAGGAGGACCTTGATGCGGTGGTGGGCGGCCAGGCGCATGACCTCCCACTGGCCGTAGATGCTGGGCCCGCCGAAGGGCTCGTCCTGGTGGTAGACGAGGCGCTGGATATCGGCGATGAGACGGGTGTCGTCGGAGGTGGTCCGCTTCGAGTCCACGCCCGTCCGGGCGACGACGGCGTCGACGTACCGCGACTCGTCCACCGCCGGCGTCTCCGGAAAGGTCAGGCTGAACGTCTTGTGGCCGCGCGCCAGGGCCGGCTCGGCGTCGTGCAGGCCGCAGACGATGCTCGAGGAATCGAGCCCGCCGGAGAGGCAGGAGCCGACCTCGACGTCGGCCCGGACGAGACGGAGGACGATAGCGTCGTAGAATCGGTCGCGGAAGCCGGCGGCGGCCTCGTCCAGGCCGGGGTCGCGCGGGCGGCCGAGGGGAATCTCGTAGAACCGCTCGCGGCGCAGGGCGTGCGTCCGCAGGTCGTAGAGCAGCCGCTCCCCCGGCCGCACGGCCTGCACGCCCTCGAAGAAGGTCCCGTCGGTGTGGTTGTAGCAGTTGAAAGCGAGGTAGTCGTAGACGGCCAGGTCGTCGGGCCGGCGGGGCACCTCCGGGCAGGCCAGGAGGGCCTTGAGCTCGGAGGCGAAGACGAACCGCTCCCCCGCCTGCCACCAGTGCAGCGGCTTGATGCCGAACCGGTCGCGGGCGAGGAACAGGCGGCCGCGCGGCCCGTCCTGCAGGCAGAAGGCGAACTGGCCGTTGAACCGGGCGACGCAGTCCGGGCCCCACTGCTCGTAGGCGTGGAGGATGACCTCGGTGTCGGTGCGGCTGCGGAAGCGGTGGCCGGCGGCGGTGAGTTCGGCGGCCAGGTCCGGGGCGTTGTAGATCTCGCCGTTATAGACGAGCCAGAGGGTCTCGTCCTCGTTCGGCATCGGCTGGGCGCCGGCCTCGGAGAGGTCGACGATGGCGAGCCGCCGGTGGGCCAGCGTCACGCCCCCCGCCGCGCGCAGCCCCGCCCCGTCCGGGCCGCGATGGGCCTGGAGGGCGTTCATCCGGCCGCCAAGGGCCGGGTCTTCCCAGTTGAACCCCGCGATGCCGCACATCCGTCAGTCCATGTACCCCAGGGATCGGAGGCGTTCCTCGACGGCCGACATGTCCTCCTCGGTCGGCTCGGCCGGCGCCGATGCCGCGCCGCCCGCCCCCGCCGACACCACCGGCCGCGCGTCGCTCATCATCTCGGCCAGCACCCGCCCGTCCAAGTCATCCGGGACGGGCAGGCCCATCAGGTGGAGGGCGGTGGGCGTGACGTCGTGGACGCCGGCGCCCTCGATGCGGTGGCCGGCCCGGACGGTCGGCCCGAGCGCGAGCAGGATACCCTCGGCCCGGTGGCTGCCGCTGTCGTGGAACTCCGGCCCGCCGAGCACGTCCTCTTGCTCGAAGCCGAAGGCGACCGACGCGTCGTACCGGTTGCCGCCGATGGCGAACGTCAGGTCCGGGGCCTCGCCGAGGAGCGGCCCCGCGTAGAGCTCGTCCTTGCGGCGGACCTCGGGGACGAGGGGCTCGCCGCTCGCGGGGTCGCGCAGGCGGCCGAGACGCTCGCCAAGGTCGGCAAGCAGCGCCTCGTACTCGGCGCCCGGCTCGACGGTGCCCTCGGGCTCGCGGCCCTTCAGGTTCACGAAGAGCTGGCCGAACTCGCCGTAGGCGTAGGCCCGGGTCCGGGACCAGTCGACGTCGTCGAAGCTGATGCCGCTGGTGGCCACGGCGTGCTGGACGCCCTTCGGGACGAGCCTGCCGACCCCCCCGAGGCCGACGCGCTGCATCAGCCGGAAGGTCCGCGTGGCGAGGTCCGTCCGGGCGAGCCACTTCTTGGCGGCCAGCGTCCAGGAGGCCTTGAGCGTCAGGAACCCCTCGCGGACCAGCCACCGGTTCGTCCGCAACACCCCGTCGAGCGGCCCGAACCCGTGGTCCGAGAGGATGAGGACGGTGGTGTCCGGGCCGTAGAGGTCGAGCATGCGGCCGACGAAGGCGTCGGCGCGCCGGTAGAGGTCGTGGACGAAGGGGCTGGCGGCGGCGTCCGGGGCGAAGAGCTCGCGCGGGTCGCGCCAGAGCTTGTGCTGGCCGTGGTCGAGAAGCATCGCGACGTGCATCTCGAAGGCCGCCGCATGGCGCTCGTGGAGGAACCGGATCGCCCGCTCGCGGGCCTCGAAGACGGCCGCCACGCCGGCCGCGTACTGCACCGGCCGCGTCGGGTCGAAGACCACGTCCGTCGAGACGCGGTAGTCCGGCACGGCCTCGAGCAACTCGGCCGCCAGCGTCTCCGGCTCGGTAAACCGGGCCTTCAGCGACGGCGTGAGCAGGCCCGCGACGAGGCCGCCCCGGAGGGGGCGCGGCGGGTAGGTGGCGGGGACGTTGGTGACGAGGCTCGCGAGGCCGGCATCGCCGACGTGATGCCAGAGGCGCTTGGCCCGGACGGCACGGTCGCTGACGACGCCGATGCGGTAAGAGCCGGGCTCGCGGCGGCAGAAGTCGAAGATGCCGTGGCGGGCCGGGTTGACGCCCGTCGTGATGGAGGTCCAGGCGCACGGGCTGACCGGGACGGGACTGGAGCGGAGGGTGCCGCTCGCGCCGTCGCGGGCCACCCGCGCGAGCACCGGCAGCTCGCCGCGCTCCATCATCGGGCCGGCAACGTCCATCGTGGCGCCATCGAGGCCGAGGATGACCAGGCGGGTCGTCGCGGCGTCGCTCACGGGGCCGCCTCCTCCTCGGGCGCGGCCCCGACGGGTTTGCCCTGCTCGATGAGGGCGACGGTGCGGCGGAGTTCGTCGGGGTCGCGGGGGCGCAGGACCCGGGCGGGGTTCCCGGCGGCCACGGAGCCGGGCGGCACGTCGCGCGTCACGACCGCGCCGGCGCCGATGATGCAGTCGTCGCCGACGGTCACCCCGGGCAGGATGAGGGCGCCGTAGCCGATGAAGCAGTTGCGGCCGATGCGGACGGGCTGCGGGCCCCGGATGGGACCATGGGCGATGACGCGCGCCCCGAGCCCCAGGACCGTGTTGTCGCCGATGGTGACCTGGTGCGGGTTGACGCCGTCGATGTGGCCGTACAGGCGGACGCGCCGGCCGATGGTGGCCCCGAGCCGCCGGTACGCCGCCAGCCGCAGGGCATAGCGCACGCGCTTCACCTGCCACAGGAGCGTACCCAGGATGGTGATGAGCCATTTCATCGGCGCGGGGTCCGTGGGGCGATCGTTCGTTGCCGGGGGGCCCAGCCTATCACCGCTCGGGACCGGTGTCCACCGGCCGGTGGCGGTCGCGCCATCTTCGCCAGAGGGCCCGGACCTCGTCAAGGCGCAGCGGCGGCCGCGCCAGCATCAGCACCGCCACCAGCGCCAGGGCGGGGCCGACGCGGTCGCAGATCATCCCCGCCACCAGCAGCGCCCCCCAGACGGTGGGCCAGAGCGCCTGGCTCCAGCAGTTGACGCCCAGATGCCGGTGCACCGCCGCGAACTGGAGCACCGCGCTCGTCAGGCACCCGAGGAGCAGCGCCTCGGCGGTGCCCAAACCCCCGAAGTGGCGCGTCAGTGGCACGGCGGCGCCGAACGTCACGACCAGACGCACGACCTCGATCCACGTCGACGTCCGCGCCTGCCGCGCGCCCTGCAGCATCGGCCCCGTGATGACCTTATAGGACTCGAAGTAGGTGGCGATGACGGCGACCACGAGGAAGACCTTGGCGTCGCGGTAGACACTGGAATAGAGGCCCAGGATGCGGCCCCCCACGAGGGCATGAAACACCAGGGCACCGAAGGCGATGAAGCCGACCACACGCGTGCCGCGCCGGGCGAGGTCGGCCATGGGGAGGCGGCGGCTGTGGGCGTGGGAAGCGGCCGGCAGGAGCGCCTGGGCGATCGGCAGCAGCAGCAGCATCGAGTACATGGCCAGGCTGTGGGCAAGGTCAAACATCCCCACGCCCCCCGCCGGGCTGAACCGGCTCACCATCAGCCGCAGCCCCGCCGGCAGGATCACCACGCTGATCGCCGGCAGGTACAGGTACCGGCTGTGGGCGAGGAGGCCTTCGCCGTCCCACGGGCCGGCGCCGGCCAGCATCAGGCCCTGGCGGCGAACGAAGACGGCGAAGACGGCCGTGGTCAGGACCAGCGTCACCCCGGCCCAGACGACCCAGCCGAGGATGGCCCCCCGCAGGGTGAACCCCGCGAGGATGAGCACGCCGAAGACGGCGATCTTGACCGGCTCGCGGACGAGGCTCGCGGCCAGCGTGTACTTCATGCGCTGGAAGCCGTCGAAGAGGGCCGTCTGGACGCGGACGAGGGCGGGCGGCACCATCCAGAGGGCCGAGAGGGCCACCAGCGGCGCCGCCTCCGGCGCGCGCAGCAACCGCGCCAGCCACCCCGCCCCGAGCCACAGGACCAGCGCCGCCGCCCCGGACGTCACCCCCGAGATTCCCATGCCGCGCACCGCCACCCGGAGCGCCTGGTGGCGGCGGCCGTGGCCGAGGAGCGACGCGACCAGGCGCGTGACGCCCTGGGTGACGCCGAGGTCGCACAGGGCGAGCAGGAGGCATCCGAGGCTGACGGTGAGGACGTAGGCGTCGTAGTCGGCGGTGTCGCCGTCGGGGCCGGTGAGCATGCGGGCGGCGATGAACTGGGCGCCGGCGACGCCGAGGCCGCTGACGAGCACCGCCCCCTGCAGGTAGAGGGTGTTGCCGACGAATCGCCGCGCGACCTGGCCCGCTTCGGTTCCGGTCATCGGCACGCCCCCCGGTGCGGCGTGGTCATGGGCCCGGCTCCCGGCCGGCGCCGGCGTCCGGCGGCCGCACACGGTACAGGGTGATGCCCGGCCAGGGCCCCGGCACGCGCTCCAGGAACGCCAGCTCCGGCAGCCGCGCAACGAAGGTCGGCGGGTAGCCGGCCACCAGGGTGCTGCGGCTGTCGGCCGCGTCGATCCGCGTCTCGTCGATGCAGAGGTAGTCGACGTCGTTGGCGCGGAGGGTCGCTTCGATCTGCCCGGCGTCGTACGCGCGGAGGAACGGGTTGATGGCGCTGCGGCCGGTCTCGGGATTCAGCAGGTTGGACCAGACGACGCGGCGCCGGGCCTGGGTGAGCACCACCTCGCCGGGGTAGAGGACCAGGGCGTCGGGCGGCGTCTCCTCACGCAGGTACGTGAAGACGGCGTGCTGGCCCGGCGTCAGCCGGCGCTGGGCATGAACGGTCCACACCACGGCCCCGAGGTGGGCGAAGGCCACGGCCCCGACGAGCCCCAGGACCCACGTTCTGCGCCACCCGCCCCGCCATGCCGCGGCCGCCAGCGCGACCGCCAGCCCCACCGTCGGCATCGTGTACCGGATGTCGGTGTCGAAGGTGAAGAGCACGCCGAGCGCCGCCAGGAAGAGCAGCACGGTCAGCCAGAGCAGGCCGTGCCCGTGCCGCCACGCCCGGCGGGCGAGATAGAGGACGGCCGTCGCGGGCAGCAGGGCGCCGAGGTAGGCCGCCAGGTCGCGCGCGTTGTTCAGGTTCGAGGGCAGCCGCTGGTGGCTGAGGAACATCCTGGCCCGGGCGGCCACGTGCTGCATGCTCGCGGGGTCGATCAGGGCCGGCAGGTGGGCGCGGCGCCACAGAGTGTCGGGCAGGACGACGAGCAGGGCCGGCCCGAGCATCAGGGGCACGCGGGCCAGGCGCCGGCGCCACGTTCCCTCGTCCAGAACCGTCCAGAGCAACAGCCCCGGCGCGAGGAAGAGTGTGTGCCGCTTCGTCAGGTACGCCAGACCCAGGACGACGCCCGCGGCCACCATGTGCCGCCGCAGCACCAGCAAGGCCGTCAGGGTGATGAGCGCCGCGGCGGGCACGTCCGTATAGAGCAGCACGGAGAACGCGCCGAACATGGGGACGCTCACGGCCACGAGCAGGGCCGCCAGCCCGCCTCGCGGCCCGGCCAGGTGCCGGCCCATGCCGTAGACCGCCCCGAGCAGCAGGGCGTAGAAGGCGGCCTGGTAGAGTTGGGCGGCCCACTGGACGGGACCGGTCAGGTGCCAGACTAGGCTGAGGGCGAGAGGCCAGAGGGGCTCGGTGCTGTAGTAGTACCCGGGCGGCTCGCCGCTGGCGTAAAGCGGGTTGTGCGTCGGCCGGTTCAGCGGGCCGAGCTCATACCACGCGCGGGCGAACTGAGTGTGGTACCCCTCGTCGCCGCGCACCACGCTGCTCGTCACGCCGGCGGCGAAGACGGCGAGCGCCGCCGCCGCGATGATGATCGTCGGCCATCGCCACGACGCGGCCGCGTCGCGGGCGGGTGCCCCGGCGTCCGGCAGGCACGTTCGGGCGGGGTGGGCGGCGTCGGTCACAGGCCCTCCCCCCCCGGGGGGCCGCGCGTTTCCGGCCGAAACAGGCGTTGGGGTTCCTCCAGCGGGGCAAGCCATTCGCGGGGCGCGCGGTCATAGTGGATGCGGTAGACGAGGAAGACGCCGTTGGTAGTCTCGAGGTCGCCCTCCGGGCGGACGCGCTCCAGGTACGGCCGCCCTTCGAGCGAGGCGATCCACGCCCGCGGAAAGGCCATGGGCTCGGCGTCGGGGCTGTAGGTGTCGGTGCGGCGGGTGGGGTGGATGGCGATGTAGTCGAGGCCGGCGCTGGCCCAGACGAGGACCTGGTCGGCCTCGTCCGCGCCGAACAGGAACCGCGGGAGGGCGGCCGCCCAGAAGATGGGCCGGCCCGTCAGGGCCGTCAGGCTCTCCTCCAGGTAGAGGAACCGGGCGTCGGGGGCGGTGTGGCGTCGGATCCAGTCGTAGCCGGCGGCCACCTCGGGGTCGAGCACCCGCCGCTGCCGCACCACCACGGGGGCCAGCAGGACCTGGCACGCCGCCACCCCGACCAGGGCCGCGACGGCCACGTGCCACACCCGCACGCCGCGGAGGCCCCCTTCCGGCCGCCGGACGCGGGCCAGGACCGGCCCCGCCAGGAGGGCGCCGAAGAGGGTCGCGGGTTGGAGGTAGCGGATGTCGTGCGCGCCGCGGAGCATGAGCAGGAAGACGAGGACGTAGAAGAGCCCCGGTACGGCCGCCGTCCAGAAGGGCCGGGCGTGGTCGTCGGCCAGGGCCCGGGCACCGGCAGCCCAGCCTTGGCTCCGCCGGGCCTTCGCCGCCCGGAGGAGCATCGCCGCCAGCGCCCCGGGCCCGACGAGGATGACGCCCGCCAGCGCGGCCAATCCCGTCGCGCCGAGCATCCGCCCGACCACCACGGGGTTCAGGACGCTCAGGGCGACGGCCGACCGGACGGGCGGCGGCAGCTCGGTGAGGCCCTGGGCGACTTTCAGCGGATACATCGTGGGCTGCTGGTCGCGGAAGATGAAGGGCGCGCCGAACTGGTCCTGGCGCCACAGCAGGTCCGGCAGCAGCACCAAGGCGAACGCCGCCGCCGCCAGCGCCGCCCGGGCGAGGCGGCGGGGCCAGGTCTCGCCGAGGTAGAGGACCACCGCCGGGGCGAGCGCCACCACGAGCACCGTGGCCGTGGTGTGCTTCGTCAGGACCGCGCCGGCCAGGGCCGCCCCCATCAGGACCGGCCGCCTGCGAAGCAGCGCAAAGAGGCCCATGGCCAGGAAGGCCAGCATCGGCACTTCCAGGTAGAAGACGGTCGCCAGGAGCAGGTTGAGCGGGACGGTCGCGACCAGCGCCGCCGCCCACACCCCGGACCGCCGGCCCGCGAGGTCGCGGCCCACGAAGTACGTGAAGACCACGAGCAGGAAGAAGAAGCCGAGGTGGTAGGCCTGGGCCACAAGCTGAGACGGCTGGCCGACGCCCTTCCACAGCAGCGCGAGGCCGAGGTGCCAGAGCGCCGGGTCGTGGTACCAGATGCGGCCCGGGCCCTCGGCGGGATAGGCCGGGTCGCGCGCGACGCGCATGGCGGCAAGCGGCGCCTCGTAGTAGTTGACGGCGCGGCGGAAGTGGCGGGCCTCGTCGCCGACGGTCGGGGCGGTGCCCCAGCTCCACGCGCCCAGCCACGTGCACAGCAGTGCCGCCGCCAGCACCACGGCCGGCCCGGCGGGCCGGGGTGCGGCCCGCGTTGGGGTGTCGTGGGTGGGCTCGGTCATCAGCGTCGGCGCCCGCTGCGGTCGTCGGATCGTGGCCTGGCCCACGTCACGCGGTCTCCTTCGGCTCGCCGGGCGCTGCCGCGCCGCTGCCCCGCCGCGACCGGATCACCCGGGCCGGCACGCCGCCCGCGACGGACTCCCTCGGCAGCGTGCCCGCGACGACCGCCCCCGCGCCGACCACCGTGCCGCCCCCCACGTGGGCGCCCGGCAGGAGGATCGCGCGGTAGCCGATCCAGCAATCGTCCTCGACGGTGATGTCGGCGGTGCGGATGCCCTGGGAGAGGATGGGCACGTCCGGGTCGTCGAAGACGTGGCCGCCCGTAACCGCCCCGGCCCCGCGGGTGAAGAGGACGCCCGCGCCGAGGCGGAGGGTGCTGCCGTGATGGGCCAGCAGCTCGCAGCCGGAATAGATGACGGTACCGTCGCCGACCTCGATCCGCCCGTTGCCCCCGAGGGTGTCGAGGGCGGCGTTGCCGATGAAGCAGCGGCGCCCGAGGCGGACGTTCCAGTCGATCCGGGCCAGCGGATGGATCAGCGAGCGCGTCCGGAGCATGGTCAGCAGGTTGACCAGGGGGCGGATCAGGATACACGTGCGCAGGCCGCGCCGGAGGGTCTCGCGGAGGACGTGGCCGCCCACCCGCCAGAACCGGCCTGTCGGCGTCTCGTACATCGCCCCTCCCCGTTCCCGTGGCGGCGCCAGGGTAGCGCGGCCCGCGCGCGGTGTCAAGCGCGCCCGCCCCCGCGCATCCGCCGCACCAGTTTCGCGCCCCAATGCGTCTGGGCAACCTTGAAGGCGAGGTCCCAGCACGCGCACCACACCGGCCGCACGTTCCGCTCGTGGAACCGGAAGGGATGGCGCTCGGTGCCCCACTTGGCCTTGAAGTCGATCAGGGCCTGGTCGTCGCGCGACGAGATCATGAAGTCGAAGTCCTCGCAGCCGCGGTCCATGGCCCGGGTGATGGCGTCCCAGATGAGGGCGTCGTTGGGGCACAGGGTGCGTTTCGCGCCGCTGGACGCGCCCAGGAAGTAGAAGCAGCGCGGCCCGCTGAAAAGCAGCAACATGCCCGCCAGCGGCTCGCCCTCGTGCCGCGCCACCAGGAACTGGCCCCGGCCCGGCTCCACCAGCCGCCGCCAGACCACCTCCAGCATCTCGCGGGACCAGACGGCAAAGGACTCGTTGCGGACCATGGTGGCGGCATACATGCGGAAGATGGCGTCGCGGGCCTCGGGGGTCCGGGCCTCATCCACCTCCACGCCGCGCCGCTCCGCCAGGCGCACGTCCCGCCGCACCCGTTTCTTGAAGTCCGCCCAGAGGGCGTCGCGGTCGCGGCCGCCGAAGTGCAGCACCTGCTGGACGTGCTCGCGGACGCGGGCGCCCGGCAGGTCGAGCGGCGGGTCGTAGTGGTTGCGGCTGAAGCGGAGGCGATGGATGCCCTCGCGCCGCGCGGCCCCGGCCAGCCGGTCCGCGAGGTCGGGGGTGCGGCTGACGTCGCCGACCGGCCCGCCGTACGGCAGGCCGCAGTAGAGAAGCCGGAAGAAGCTGAGCCGCATCCGCACCGCCGGCTGGGCGAGGACCAGGTCGCCCCCGTCGGTCAGGGCGTAGTAGGCGACCTCGTGGCCGAGGGCGGCCATGGCGGCCAGCCAAGCCGGTTCCTGGAAGACGTACGTCTCGTGGGCCGCCAGGAACTCCACCACCGCGGGGTCGTCGGGCCCGAGTTTCCGAAGCTCAGTCGCCACCGGTCGCCCCGCCCTCCTCGTCCGGCTTGCGCGCGTAGGTCGTCGGGATGGCGCTGCGCCCGAGGACCGACTCCAGCCACACCGCCGGCGCGGCCGCCAGCGTCAGGAGGCCCCAGCCGACGCGTCGCGCCAGGGCGCCCGCGCCCCCACCGCCCGCTTCGTCCTGCCAGAACCGCTGCGGGTCGACCGCCGGCGCCAGGCTGATGGCCGCCGTCGGCGGGTGCAGGAAGCTCGTCCGGTGCGCCGTCCGCGCCCCCGCAAAGCCTTCCTCGGCCATAAGACGCCGGAGCAGCGGCGGCGTCCAGTAGAAGAGGTCGCGCGGCACGTCCAGGGCCGCCCAGCGCCGCCCGAACAGCCGCGCCTGGCAACTGGCCACGTTCGGCACCTGGACGGCCAGCCATCCGCCCGGCGCCAGCACCCGCCGGGCCTCGGCCAGCAGCGCCCGCGGGTCATGGATGTGCTCCAGGACGTTGTAGAGCGTGACGCCGCGGAACCGGCCGGCCTCCAGGTCCGCCCCGGCCAGGGTCCCGCGCACGACATCCAGGCCGAGGTGCTCGCGGGCGTAGTCGGCGGCCGCGGTAAGCTCGACGCCCGCCGGCTCGAGCCCGGCGTCCCGCATGACGAGCAGCCGGTCGCCGCTGCCGCACCCGACGTCCAGCACGGCGTCGCCCGGCGCGAGGTCCGTGTGCCGCAACAGGTGCCGCGTCTCGAACCGCAGGTTGTGGAACCGGTAGGCGCGCTCGGCCCGGTGGACGAGGCCCTCGGCGCCGTCGGTCTCGGGCTTCCAGCTGTAGGTGTCGGGGTAGTAGGCGCCGATCTCGTCCGGCCCCGGCCGCGGGCTCACCCACCCCAGCCCGCACGACGGGCACCGCACCACCTGGAACGTCTCATGCGGCGGGAACTTGTCGGCCTTGCGGAGCCGGGGCTCGCCGGGGACGCGGCACAGGATGCAGTCGGCGGTTTCCACGAGCGGTTCGGGCCTCCGGGGGCGCGGCAGGGGGCGGCAGGGGCGGCGGGCTACAGCCCGTGTGCCTGGCCGAACGCCTCGATGCCCTCGACGACCCGCTGGAAGTCGTCCTCCGTCAGGTCCGGGTACAGCGGCAACGTCAGCAGCCGCTTCCAGATGCGGTCGCAAACGGGGGTCTCGCCCCGGCAGTCCTCGTACATGGCGTACTGGGTGTTCGGGATGTAATGGACGCCCGTCGAGATGTCGCGCTCGGCCAGGAAGGTGTTCAGCGCGTCGCGGTGGTCGGTCTGGATGGCGTAGTTGTGCCACGCGGGCTGGGTCTCGGGGGCGGCCCGGGGCGTGTCGATCCAGTCGAGCGGCCCGAGGGCCTCCTCGTACCGGGCCGCCCAGGCCGCACGCCGGCCGTTCATCTCGTCGAGCCGCCCGAGCTGCACCAGGCCGATGGCCGAGGGGATGTCGTTCAGGTGGCACTTGAAGCCCAGTTCCTCGACGGTGTAGTACCAGGAGTAGCGCGTGGTGGTCTCGCGGCTCCAGGTATCCTTGCTGATGCCGAGCCAGCGGAGCTTGCGGAAGCGGGCGGCGGCCTCGTCGTCGTCGGTGACGACCATGCCGCCCTCCCCCGTCGCCAGGTTCTTGACGGCGTGGAAGCTGAAGCAGCCGAAGTCGCCGAGGGCGCCGAGCTTGCGGCCGCGGTACGCCCCGCCGCACCCGTGGGCCGCGTCCTCGATCAGCACCAGGCCGTGCTCGCGGGCGAGGGCCTCCAGGGCGTCCATGTCGCAGGGGCGGCCGCCGTAATGGACGCACACGATGGCCCGCGTCCGGTCGGTGATGAGGGCCTCGACCGAGGCCGGGTCGAGGTTGGCGCTCGCGGCCTCGACGTCGGCGAAGACCGGCTCGCCCCCGGCGTAGAGGATGGCGTGGTTGGTCGAGACGAACGTGAGCGGCGTGGTGATGACCTCGCGCCCCTCGACGCCGGCGGCAATCATCGCCAGGTGGAGCGCGGCCGTGCCGCTGTTCAGGGCGACGGCGTGCTTGACGCCCAGGTACGAGGCGAAGGCCTGCTCGAACTCGGCGGTCTTGGGCCCGAGGCCGACCCAGCCGGAGGCCATGACGGCCCGGACGGCCTCGAACTCGGCCTCGCCGTAGCTGGGGCGGAAGACGGGAATGGTCATGGCGGGGTCTCTCCGGTCGCGACGCGGGCCGCCGGCGGCAACCCGAAGCGGCGATGATAGGCCCCGCCGCGGGCGCCTGTCAAGCGTTACGGAGGCGGCCGGCGGAAAGGGACAACCGTCGGCAAGGAACGCGCCGCGGACAGGGAACCCGACCCGACGCGCGCCGCTGGGCTCGGAAGGTGACCGCGGTCACTCAGTTGGCGCCTTGACGTTCCAGGCACGTTCGCACGGCGGCGACCAGGGCCCGCGCCTGCTCAAGCAAACGCGACCCCTCTTCTTCGGCCACAGGCAGAACGCTGTAATCGCCTTGGTTTCGGAGCGCGAAGCCCTTCTGGAGCGCCTTGAGGTGCTTGGGATCGATGTCCCCGCTCTTGGCGTACTCAAGGCCGAAGCGGGCGATCACCGCCGAATGCTTGGAAAAGCTCAGTCCGCGGGCCAGCAGCGCCGCCTCCGCCGCGTAGAACATGGAGTAGTACGCACGTGACACACTGAAGTCCGCATGGCCTTGCTCAAGCAACTCAGACGCAACGCTGAGACTTGCCTCAGCCTTCGACAGCAGGGCCGCGATCGTTTCATCGTTGCTCAAATCGCCACACCCTCGCGCTCGATGGCCGCGAAGGCCAAGGCGCCGCGGTGGGCGCGGACTTGGCTCTCCGAGGCAACCAAGGCCGAGAAGACGTAATCCGACTCCAGCGCGAAGTCGTAGACGGCGTCGCGTGCGGCCTCGCGCGTTGCAACAGTGTTGATCCTGTCGGGCAGCACCACCAACAGGTCCACGTCCGAGTCCGGCCCCGCGTCGCCGCGCGCCCGCGAGCCGAAGAGCACCAGGCGCACACCGGAGCCCACGCGCTCGTGCAGTGCACGCTTCATGCGGCCCAGCAGGGCCGCGAGGTCGGGGTCGGGAACGGTCCGCGTCTGGGTCATCGCTCGCTCCGCCCTATGCTACGCCCGAGCGGGGCCGCCTGCCAAGGCAAAACGAGGCGGTTGGCGCAGCCGAGACGGTCCGCTAGGGTGCGGGCGGGCGCGCGGCCGCGCCCCCCGACCTGAAGGAGATTCCGGCCCATGGCCACGCGCCCCTTGAGCATCCTGCACATCGTGGCGGACCAGCACCACGCCTCCTGGCTCGGCTCGGCCGGCCATCCCCACGTCCGCACGCCGCACCTCGACGCCCTGGCCGCCGAGGGGGTGCGCCTGACGTGCCACTGCACGACGAACCCGATCTGCACCCCCAGCCGCGTCAGCTTCCTCTCCGGCCAGTATTGCCATAACCACGGTTACTACGCCATCGAGGGCCCGGCGCCGCGCGGCCTGCCGAGCTACCTGCACCATTTCAAGGCGGCGGGGTACCGGACGGCGGCCTTCGGCAAGACCCACGTGCCGAACAACCCGCGCAACTGGCTCGAAGACGCCTGCGACGAACTCAGCGACACCCTGCACGGCCCCGACGGGCAGCGCGCCACCAGCGGCTACCGCGACTACCTCCGCCGCCACGGCCTCCTGGACCGCAACGATCACGACCATATCCCCGAGCAGGGCAAGCGGGCCCACCACTGGGACGCGCGCCCAAGCACGATGCCGCTCGACCACTGCGTGGAGGCCTGGATCAGCGGCCGCGCGACCGACTTCGTGCGCGGCCTGGGGGACGACCAGCCGTTCGCCATGCACCTCTCGTACCCGCACCCGCACCACTGCCTGACGCCGGACCGGCGGTTCTGGGACCTGTACGACGGGGTCAAGCCGCCGCCCTCGCTTCTGGCCGACGGCGGCCACCGGCCGCCGAACTTCCAGCGGATGGTCCGCTATTGCCGCGAAGAGCTGGAGTGGGCCTTCGAGCCGCGCACCTTCGAGGCCGGGGCCCAGCGAGCGTGGCGCGCGACGCTGGCGCTGGTGACGCAGAACGACCACTTCTTCGGCCGGGTCTTCGACGTCCTCCGCGAGACGGGCCGCTGGGACGACACGGTCGTCGTCTTCCACGCCGACCACGGGGCGTACCACGGCCTGTTCGGCATCGAGGAGAAGGCCCCCGGCATCTGCTCCGACGCCATCTGCCGCGTGCCCAGCGTCTGGCGCGTGCCGGGCCTGGAGGGCGGGCGGACGGCGAACGGCCCGGTGGAGCACGTGGACGTGGCCCCGACGTTCTGCGCCCTGGCCGGATTGCCGCCGATGGAGACCGCCGACGGGGCCGACCTCGGGCCGATGCTGCGCGGCGCGGCCGACGCCGTCAAGGACGCCGCCGTCACCGAGTGGCCGTGGAGCAAGTCGCTCCGGTGGCGCCAGTGGCGCTTCGTGCACTATCACCGGGCGATGTACGGCGGCCGGGACGTCGGCGACCTCTACGACATCGAGGCCGACCCCGACGAGACGCGGAACCTGTACCACGAGCCGGACCACCAGGCGACCGTCCATGCCTGCCGCCGGCGCCTGCTGGAGTGGCTGACCGAGACGACGCGCGTCCGGACGATGTGGCCGTACCTGCCGGAGGACGAGGCGGCGTTCCGCAACCGGGAACCGTTCGCCCTGGCGGCCGACGGCAGGGAGCCGGCGAGCAAGGGCCCGCAGGCCCGCCTGGCCGCCGGGCGGATCGGGGCGTTCGAGGCGGTGGATTACCTCTGAGGCCGCCGCGGCTGAGGCAGGCGCCGGCGCCGGCCCCGGAACGTGCCGCGCTCAACCGGCGGGTGTGTCTGTCCGGCTCTGCCTTGGCTGTATCGGTGCCGTCCCGGTCACCCGGTCACCTGCTTGCCCGTCGTTGGTGGGCGAGGTGGGAGTCGAACCCACACGGCCCGAAGGCCACGGGATTTTAAGTCCCGAGCGTCTGCCGGTTCCGCCACTCGCCCTCTGCCGGCCGCGCGGCCGCCAACCGCTGCCACAGGATACGCCCTGCCCCGCACGTCCGCAAGCGGACGGTGGCCGGGGCGACAGCGGGCCACGGCACGCGACGCGCCGTCTGGCCGGCCGGGGGAAACGGTTCCGCCACTGCGGCGATACCCCCGGCCCGCGAGAGGGTTCCACAGGAGGACGCACCGGAGGCACAAGCGGTCTCTCGGGTGGGACCATCGGCTCGAAGGGAGACGTTCGGTGACGCGTGCAGGCACTCTCGTGATCGTGTAGGCGGTGGCGGCGGGGCTGGCCGCGGCGGCGCCCGCCCCGGAGACCGTCCAGGGACTCTACACGGCGGACGCGTCCGAGGCGCGGCTCGTGACCCTCAAGGACGGCTACACGCTGCTCCTTCGGCGCCCCCGGGAGGACGGGGCGGTCCAGAAGGTCGAGCTGGCCGGCAAGGCCGAGGGCGACCAGGTCGCCTTCACGGGCACAGACGCGTCCGAGGCCGAGTGGACCGCCACGTGGCAGGACGGCCGCCTGCGCTTCGGCGGCGCCGGCGAGGGCCTGGCGCTCGAGCGGACAAAACGCTTGCGGAACCCCGGATCGGAGATAGGCTCGTCATAGAGGTGGACGGCGGTCGTCGGCCGATGGCCATCTGGGGAATCTCGGGTCACTGCAGTCCAATGGAAGAGAGCCGTATCGCAGACTGCAGAACAAAAGGGCAACACAGGCCACCTGTTCGAATCGGAGAGAGAAAATGAGACACATGGCCCATCGCAAAAGTTTTGTTCACAACGCCCCGCGAGCTTTCGCGGCCTTTCTGACGCTGGTCGTCTTGCCTCTGACGGCGAGCGCCGCGGAGGCGGCGGATCCGTTCCAGCGCAGCGATTTCCCGCGCTGGAGCGGGCCGAACGATGACCTGCACGCGACCAGCCGCGGTATCGAACTGGTGGACGATCTGAAGAACGCGCTCATGGTCTGGCGCAGCAGCGAGACCATCCCCGGCGCTCACGCGAACTTTTCGCACAGGAACCTTCGGAACCTGCCCGCCTCGGGCGGGTCCAGCCCGATCGTCTACCAGGGGAAGATCTATC
>CAYNLG010000017.1:0-57379 GCA_964397995.1 uncultured Anaerolineales bacterium | reverse complement strand
TCAATGAAAAGAGATTGCACCGGCTTCGGCCGCACTCTTTAGCGGCCTGCTAGGGGGCTGAAGGACGGCAGCCGGCATCAGCCGGAAAAGACTGGCGGGCAGAAGGCAGGACAGCCCGGTGACTGACTCGCATGAAACGCCTGCTCTACATCGCGCATCGCGTGCCCTTTCCCCCCGACAAGGGGGAACGCCTGCGCGCGTTCCATGCGATCCGGGCGCTGGCGAAGCACTTCCGCGTAACCGTGGCCGCGCTGGCCCATTCGGCGGCCGACGTGACGGCAGCTGCCAAGCTCGACCCGTGGTGTGAGCGGCTCCTGGTGGCCCGCGCCGGGGGGGCTTGGGGCTGGGCGCGCGGCACCGCGGCGCTCGCCAGTGGACGCTCCGTCACCGAGGGCTACTTCCGCAGCCGGCAGCTCAGGCGGCTCATCGCCGAGGCGGCGGGCGACGGCCTGTTTGACTTGGTCCTCGGCACTTCCTCCAGCACGCTGCCGTACGTTCTGGGTGTGCCCGCCGGGGCCCGCGTGCTGGACCTCGTGGACGCCGACAGCGCCAAGTGGGCGGCGTACGCCGCCGCGGCCCGAGGACCGAAGGCGTGGCTCTACGCCCGAGAGGCACGGGCCGTGCGGCAACTGGAGCACGAGGCCCTGACGCGGTGCGACGCCGTCGCCCTCGTGAGTGACGCCGAGGTGGCCGCCCTCGGACCCGTCCCGTCGGGCGCGACGGTCTTGGCCGTCGGCAACGGTGTGGACCTCGACGTCTTCCGGCCGCGCCCACGCCCGGCCGACGTCCGGCCGACGCTGGTCTTCACCGGTACGATGGACTACCGGCCGAACGTCGAGGGCGTGTGTTGGTTTGCCGAGACGGTCTGGCCGGCCCTTCGTCGCGAGCGGCCGGACCTGCGGTTCGTCGTTGTCGGCCGCAACCCCGCGCCGGCCGTGCGGCGGCTGGCCGAGCGGCCAGGCATCGAGGTGACTGGCGCCGTGCCGGATGTACGACCGTATCTGAGCGAAGCCCGCGCGGCCGTGGTGCCGCTACTGACGGCGCGCGGCATCCAGAACAAGGTGCTGGAGGCGATGGCGATGGGCCGAGCGGTGGTGGCCTCGCCGCCGGCGCTCGAAGGCCTTGACCTCGGGCGGGGCACGGACGTCGTCGAAGCCGCCTCCCCAGCATCATGGGTGGAGGCGGTCCGCTCGCTTCTCGAGGACGACGGCCGACGCGAGGCCCTCGAACGGGCGGCCCGGGCCCGCGTCGAGGCCGATTTCGCGTGGGAGGCCCGCCTGGAGCCGCTCGTGGACCTATGCGCGCGTCTGGCGCGTGGTGATGAGGCCAAGACCGGCCGCGCCGCCGCTCCCGAGGAAACCCGTCTCCCGGCCACTGAACCCGTTGCCACACGCTACAGGCAGTCGGTGACCCCATGACGCGACGCCCGACCAAGCTCCTGTGGCTGGTTCTGGCCGTCTACGCGGCGGCGCTGGCGGCCTTCAGCCTGCTGCCCTCGGGCGGGGGACCTCTGAAGGGTTGGGACATCACGTTCTCGCCGGAGGCCCAGAACCTGCTCCACGTGCCGGCGTACGGCCTGCTCGTCTGGCTGGGTGCCCGCGCGACGGGCGCTCGGCGATGGGGGCCGGCGCTCCTGGCGATGGCCGGCGGCGTGGCTTTCGGCGTGGCGCTCGAGTGTGCTCAGACCGTCATCCCCGGCCGGTTCGCGGCCGTGGGAGACATGATACTTAATGCGGCGGGGGCCGGCATGGGTGCCGCCTTCGTGTTGGCCGAACGCGACCCGGCCGACGAAGGCCGGAATCGGGAAACCGCCCACGCGGCGGCCCGCGTGTCGGACACGGGAACGCGATGATTGACAACCGGACCATCCTGTGCTTCGCGAGCGGGTACGACGCCCCGCCGACCAGCAAGCATCATGTGATGCACCTGCTGGCCGAGACGAACGTCGTCCTGTGGGTCAACTACCACGCGTCGCGCACGCCCTCGGCGAGCGGGTCTGACCTCGCCTATGCCGCCCGCAAGCTGGCCCAGGTGGCGGGCGGCCTGAAGCGCGAGCGGCCGGGCCTCTACACGCTCACCCCGTTGGTCGCGCCGCTGCCGTCGTCGCGGACGGCCCGCCGGCTGAACCGGGCGCTGCTCGTGGCCCAGGTTCGCCGCGCCCTCGGCACGGTCCGCCGCGGGCCACTCCAGGTCTGGTCCTTCACGCCGGATGTCGCGTACCTGCTGGACGCGTTTTCGGCCGAGAAGGTCGTCTACTATTGCGTGGACGACTTCGCCTCGTTCACCGGCTACGACCCCGCGCAGGTCCGCCGCGACGAGGCCGAGCTCTGCCGCCGGGCAGACCTCGTGGTCACCACAAGCCGGGCCCTGCAGGCGGCCAAGGCCCCGCTCAACCGGAACACGATCCTGGTGCCGCATGGCGTGGACTACAACCATTTCGCGAAGGCCGTGACGAACAACCTGCCGGTGCCGGAGGACATGCAGGACATCCCGCACCCGATCCTCGGCTTCTTCGGCCTGATCCGCGACTGGGTTGCCCTGGACCTCTTGGCCGAGGTCGCCCGGCGCCGTCCGGACTGGCACATTGTCCTGATCGGTGACGCCGATTCGGGCGTGAACCTCTCGGCCTGCCGCGCGATTCCGAACATGCACTTCCTGGGCCGGCGGCCCTACGCGGACCTTCCGGCCTACTGCCGGCACTTCGACGCGGGGCTGATTCCGTTCAAGGTCAACGCGCTGACGCGGGCGGTCAACCCGATCAAGCTGCGTGAGTATCTGGCGGCCGGCCTGCCGGTCGTCTCGACGCCGCTGCCGGAGGTGGTGCAAACGGACGGCCACGTATGCGCCGCGGCCACGGCCGACGCATTTATCACTGAAATTGAAACGTGCGTGGCAGCCGCACCCGACCGCGGCGTCTGCAGCCGGGCGATGGCTCAGGAGACGTGGCCCGCGAAGGTGGCCCGGATCGAAGAGGCGCTTATGGGCGGCATGCGCGCGGCCGAGTCCGACCGGGAACGGCCTCTCGTGCCGGCCGACGCGGACGCGACTGGGGGGGGACTCTGATGGCGGAGACCTGGCTCATCACGGGCGGCGCGGGCTTTATCGGGTCGAACCTCGTTCGGGCGGTGCTCAAACGCGGCATCCGGACCCGCGTCGTCGACAACTTCTCGACCGGCTTCCGGGCCAACCTCGACGAGGTCGCCGGCGACGTCGACCTGGTCGAGGGCGACCTCCGCGACCCGGACGTCTGCCGCCGGGCCTGCGCCGGCGTCGACCGCATCCTGCACCAGGCGGCCATCCCCAGTGTCCCGCGCAGCATGAAGGACCCGCGGACGGCCTTCGAGGCCAACACCCTCGGCACGGTCAACCTGCTGATGGCGGCCCGGGAGGCGGGGGTGCGGCGGCTGGTCTTCGCGGCCAGCTCGAGCGCCTACGGGGCGGGCCGCGAGCTGCCCAAACGCGAGACGATGCCGCTCCTGCCCGTCAGCCCGTATGCCGCCAGCAAGGCCGCCGGCGAGCTCTTCTGCGCGACATGGTACCGGGCGTTCGGCCTTGAGACGGTCTGCCTGCGGTACTTCAATGTCTTCGGCCCGCGCCAGGACCCGACGAACCAGTACGCCGGGGTCATCGCCGCGTTCGCCGCGCGGATGCTGGCCGGGCAGCGGCCGACCATCTTCGGCGACGGCACCCAGTCGCGCGACTTCACCTACGTCGAAAACGTCGTCCACGCGAACATTTTGGCCGCCGAGGCCGAGGCCATGCACGGCGAGACGGTCAACATCGGGTGCGGCCAGGCGACGGACCTGAACCAGATGGTCGCGGACTTCAACACGGTCCTGGGCACCGACTTGACACCGATCTACGAGCCGCCCCGGCCAGGCGACGTGCCGCACTCCCTGGCCGACGTCTCGGCCGCCCGCCGCCTGCTTGGCTACACGCCCCAAGTCCCCTTCGCCGAGGGCCTGCGGCGGACGGTGGTGTGGTACCGGGAAGCGATGGTTCGCGAGGGAAGCGACCGGGCGAGGGGGGCGTCGTGAGCAAGCTTCGCGATAGCTCGCGCAGGCCTCTCCGCTGTCTTCTGATCGGGGTAGATGGGGCGACAGACGACGTGATTGGCCCCATGATGGCGGAAGGCAAGTTGCCGAATCTGGCCCGGCTTAGGTGTCGGGGCGCCTATGGGAGGCTGAGAAGCCAGCCTGGGTACAGCAGTCCTGCGCTTTGGACGACGATCGAGTCCGGGTACTCACCCGACGAGCATGGCATTACGGGCTTCCCTACGGCCCTGCGGGCAAACCTTCGGAAGCCTCGACTTCAGGAGCGCCTCGGCAGGCTGGGGTGGCGGGTCGGCCTGTGCCGCATGTTCTGTAACTGGCCACCGGCCGAGAACGAGGTCTTTGTCGTTCCGTCGTTTGCGGATGTGTCAGCTAAGGCTCATCCGGAATGGGTGGCGCCGTTGTGCCAGGGAAAGCAACTCCACGGTTTCGGCCGCAAGGTTTGGTACCTTCTGCACGTTCTCGGCGCCGGCCTGGGAAAAGATGCCTGTGCCGGGCTCATACGGGCGGGTCTGGCGATGCGCCACCTGCAGCAAAGGGACCATAGAGCCTATTTCCTGGTCCAGACCGCGCAGCAGCTACTGTACACACGCTTATTCTGCCAGCTCCTGGGCATATGCAGGCCGCATTATGCAGCATACATGTTTGGCATTGCCGATTCGGTGGGGCACCGGTATTGGGACCGCTATGAGAACTGGAAGCACGGAAGCCCAAGCTCGGCTGACCGCCAGTTGGGTTCGGTGGTGCCGAAGACCTACGAGGCCATCGACAAGGGTATGGGTGAGATTCTGCGCTTCGCCGACGCCGAAACGGTGGTCTTCATTGTCTCTGACCACGGTATGGAATTGGTCCGCCAAGGAGGAACGAATTTGGTTCCGGCGTCTTCTCTGCACAGGAGGCTGGAACTCCCGTACCCGGTTGAGGGCTACTATGCCGGCCTGACGGCGTACCTCGGATTGGCGAGCGCCAAAGGGAACCTGACAGACCTTCTGAACAAGGTCCGGGCGACCCGCGTGGATGGCTTGGGCACTGGGCTCTTCGACCCGTGCGCAATGGTTGGGAGCCGCATACGCC
This sequence comes from uncultured Anaerolineales bacterium, assembly GCA_964397995.1. Classification (GTDB taxonomy): domain Bacteria; phylum Planctomycetota; class Phycisphaerae; order FEN-1346; family FEN-1346; genus CAYNLG01. Next base: position 52,253 of record CAYNLG010000017.1, on the reverse strand, counting down.
TCGGCGTTGCGCGCGACATCCCGGTGCGACCGGACAGTCAAGTCCGGATGTGGAATGGGGCGCGAGTTCCTCTCTCGGACCTCGTGCGTTGCGAACCCCGCCGTCCAAGCGACCATGGTCACGGTCCAGATGGCATTTTGCTCATGTGTGGTCGTGGTGTCAAACCGGGCTCCACGTTGACAGACGCGACACAGTACGATGTTGTGCCCACCCTGCTGAGGCTGTTGGGAATGCCAGTCCCAGTTGACCTGCCGGGACGACTTCTTAGGGAAGCTGTACACGATGGTCTGGTGGAGAACGTTAGGCAGGAAGATGCGGCCGATGAAAACCTCGAAGCCACCCCAACTGCCTTGAGTGAGAAGGAGAAAGAGGTTCTCGAGAAACGGCTTCGGGAGCTCGGATATGTTGATTAGGCCGGATTTTTCGGCCCAAGCGCACGGTGCCGTGGGCCGTGTCGCCTGGAAGGGCCCGGCTGATCGCAAGGCGGAGTACACGTCCACATGAGCCGCGCCCGCATCTACGCCCGCAACCTCGCCGCCAACTGGATTGGCCATGGCGCCAACCTGGCGGTCATGTTCTTCATGTCGCCGTTCGTCGTCCACACCCTGGGCAAGACCCAGTATGGCATCTGGAGCCTGCTGACCGTCATCACGGGCTACCTGGGCCTGTTCGACCTCGGCATCCGAGCCAGTACGGGACGGCACATCACCCTCTACTTGGGCAAAGGCGACCGGGACGCCGTCGACGAGACCATCCGCACGGGCTTGGGCTTTTATACGGCGGCGGCCGGCCTGATCCTGGCCGTCAGCCTCCTTCTCGGCTGGGTCTTCCCGGCGGCCTTCGCGTCGGTTCCCGAGGCGTACCACGTCTGGGTCCGGGTGCTGCTGCCGCTTATGGCGGTCAACGTGTGGATCTCAGCCGTTCGGGTCATCCTCGCTAGTGTCCTGCACGCGCACGAGCGGTTTGACCTGTCGCGCGGCATGGACCTGGGCGTGCTAGCCGTGCGGACGGCCGGCACGGTGGTCGCCCTGACGATGGGATACGGCATCGAGGGGCTGGTGGTCGTCGTTCTGGGGGCAAACCTGGTCGGCCTGGCGGGAACCTGGGGCCTGGCGCGACGGACCCACGAGGGTCTCCGCCTCTGGCCGCTCCTGCTCGACAAAGCCCGCCTGCGCGAACTCGTAGGCTATGGTGTGGCGGCGTTTGTCTCGGCAATCGCCATGCGTATCATCGGCCAGACCGACCTGATTGTTGTCGGGGCCGCGATCGACGTGGCCGAGGTCACGACATACTCCGTGGGAGCGATGCTTGTGTTCTACGCCGGGACGTTCATCAGGCAGATCACCGGGGTGTTCTTCCCGCCCGTCCAGAAGGCTGTGGCCAAGGGCGAAATGGGCGACGCGAGTTGGCTGTACCACCGCCAGGTACGCCTCGCCATGATCGTCGGCATCCCCATGTTCGTGGGCTTCATCACGTTCGGCGAGGCGTTTATCCGGCTCTGGATGAAGGGACCTGAGTTCCCCGAGCCGTCGGTCCGTGTGGCCGCCCTCGTGATGGCCGTTCTCTCGGCGTCGAAACTCGCCTACCTCCTATCGGTAGGCTCAAGCGAGGTCTTGGCCGCCATGGGGCATGTCAGGGCCACTGCCATCCTAGCCGCAGCGGAGGCCCTGGCAAACCTGGGCTTGTCGGTGGTCTTCGTCCTGGGGTTCCGCGCGGGCCTCCCTGGGATCGCGGCCGGGACACTGGTAGCCTGCGTGCTCGTCCGAGCCGGTCTCAGCCCATGGTACGCGTGCCGCAAGATCCGCCGTTCGTTCGCCAAGCTTCTGCTGCACGTGGGCGGACCAGCCGTCCTGACAGGCGCCGGGTTCGCGGCATGGTGTTTGGTGATCAGGCACTGGCTGGGGGCAGAATCCTGGGGCCTGTTCTGGTTAAGTGTCGCCCTGGCACTTGCCGGCTACGTGCCCGTGGCATTTTCTCTGCTTGTCCAGAGTCAGGACCGGCGGCGCTTCCTGCAGGCCCTGCGTCTGGTGCGGCTTGCTGAGAACTGACGCGTGCACAGCGATCGATGGAACCCAGGGGATACGACCGTTCCGGTACGCGTTAAGGACTGAAAGCCTGTGGCACGCGACTCAATACGACGGCTGCTGAAGCGCATCGTTCTTGGTCGCCCGTTGACGGCCGACGAAGAGATGAAGGAGTGCATCGAGGCTTGGAGAGCCAAGGGGGCCCAGATCGGCGACAACGTTAAACTGATCGGCCGCCTTGACGGTCTGAACCCGCACCTCGTCACTGTCGGTGACAACTGCGTTATCGGACAGCGGTCCGTCTTGCTTACACACTGTGCCGTGAAGGGCGGCCGGCCTGTCATAATCGAGGGCGAGGTCTGGATCGGCTTTGGCGCAATCGTGTTGCCGGGGGTGAGGGTGGGACGGCAGAGCGTTATCGGAGCAGGTTCTGTTGTCACGAAAGATGTTCCCGCGGGGTCGGTTGCCGCCGGCAACCCGGCGAGAGTCATCCGGCCCTTGAGCGATGAGGAAAGGCAGAGGCTGTCTCAGCAGTTGCGGGATGGAGTGCGAATCGGACAGGACTTCGAGGTGCTCTATTGGGCAAGGAGTGTCTGACCGTGTCCAGCAAATCCACCCCACAGGCACCTTCTCGCAGGGCTCGCCGCGCTCTCCTCCATCGGCGGGCGACCGGACTTGGGCCCTGCAGCCCGGTTTGTGGCCCGGATGCACATCAAGGTCAGGCGGAAGGCCGCGTACAGGGCACGGGCCATGCACCGTCGGGGGCGGATCGGGCACCCAGGACACTGCATCTGTCGGCACTGCCGATGTGGTCCATGGACGGAAAAGGCGGCATGCCCTCCATGGCGGAGACGCTGAAAGGCCATGCGGCGGCTGGCCACGAGGTGATCCTCGTGCTCCCGGAGTACCATCCCACAGCCGAGGGGAATGCCCGAGTCAGGCCGCCCGCCGACGCCCCGTACGACACGTTCATCGCCCCGTGCCCCTGGCTGCCGGCCCTGAAGGCCGTCCGCGTCCTGGCGAGGCGCCATCTGGGGGGCGGCAACGCCCTGTGGCTCGTGAACTGGCTGCTGAGCAAGGTCCACCTGGTGCTCATGACGGTGGGCCTCTTTGCCGTCGCCGTGCGGGTCCGTTGGCGCCATCGACGTTGCTTCGACCTCGTGTACGCCCATAACCAGTACGCGGCCGTGGCCGGGTATCTGGTGCGGCTCGCCTACGGGGTGCCGAACGTGACGCGGCTGTACGGAACGTTCCTCGCGGATCTCATGGACCGGCCGCTGGTCGCCCTGCGCTATACGGCTCTGTGGCTCGGATACAAAGTGTCGCATGGCCTCCTCATCTGCGCCAACGACGGGACGCGAGGTGACGAGGTGGCCCGGCGGCTCGGCATCGACCTGGAACGGTTCCGGTTCTGGCAGAACGGGGTGGACCGGCCCGATTGGCCCGAGGACGTTACTCGCGAATGGGCTCTGTCCCAGGCGCCGAGCCACCTGCGGGCGGAGAGCAAGTGGGTTTTCACGGCCTCGCGGCTGAGTTACTGGAAGAGGATCGACCGGATCCTCCGGGGCCTCCGGCAATGCCGCGACACGGGGTGCGACGCGCAACTCCTCGTAGCCGGCGAGGGAGACGAACGAGACAGGCTTGTCGAGTTGGCGCGTGACCTGGGTTTAGAATCCGACGTGGTCTGGCTCGGCTCCGTGGCCCATGACGACGTCTGGCGGTTCATGCGGGTGGCGGATGCCTTCGTCATCACTAACGACCTGACCAACCGGTGCAATCCGCTGTACGAGGCGATCCGGGCCGAGGTCCCAGTCGTCTCGATACACGACCGGTCAACGGAGGACTTGTTAGCCGATGGCGTCAACGCGCTCTTGGTGGAGCGTGACGACGACGCGGCTCTCGGACAGTGCCTGGCCCGCGTGTGCGGCGACCCCGAACTGGCGGCGCGGCTTCACGCGGCGCAGGCGGAGCGGTCCGCCGACCTGTGGACGTGGCAGGAGCGGATGGCGGAAGAGGTACGGGAGCTGGAACGGATCGTGCATGGCGGCCGTGCGAACGCGGCAGCTGTGTCTGAATGAGAAGACTCGAACGACCGAGGCGGAACACGGCATGCCTCTGAGAACCGGGCTCTTCCTGGGACTGTTCGCCTTCTGCGCAGCCGGGGCGCTGGTGCATCCCCTGTTGGGGATCCTGGGCTATGTGGGCCACTACTGCCTGGGGCCGGAGCGGCAATGGTGGGAGGCGCCCATCGGCCACTGGGGGCTGCGGTACTCGTTCACGCTGGCGGTCGCAACGGCCATCGGCATGGCCATTCACTGGCGGTCGCTGCGGTTCGGGAAATCCCTCCTCACGCGCCATGAGTGGCTGATTCTGATTTTCTTGGGCATCGTGTGGCTATCGACGATTACAAGCCCAGAGACGACCGGCCGCTACACCCTCGTGGATCACCCGTCCGTCAAGATGACCAAGGTCGTCGTATTCGTTTTGATGATGAGCCACGTGGTGACAACCGCACGGAGACTTGACGCGCTACTTTGGGTACTGACACTTGGAGGCCTCGTACTCGGGTTACAGGCCTTCACGACGCCGTACAGTGCGTTCCAGAGCGGGCGTCTCGAGAGCGTCGGCGGCCCCGATTTCAGCGACGCGAATACGCTGGGCGGCTATCTTGGAGGGCTCCTTTTCATCGTGGCCGTTCAGTTCATTCGAAGCGGATGGCGCGGTCGTCTCCTCTGTTTCCTCGCGGGAGGATTCATTGCCAATGCCGTTGTGCTGACCCGGAGCCGGGCTGCCGTCATGGGCGTGGCGGTAGGAGCCTTCGTCGCGGTGATTCTGTCGCCGAAAAGATATCGGCTCAAGAGCATGTTCGGGTTGGTCTTGACCGGTTTCGGGTTTCTGTACTTGGCCGACCCGCAGTTCCTTGAGCGCACGAGTACAATCACAACCGACGCCGAACAGATGGATGCTTCAGCCTTCAGCCGGATTGACTTGGCCAGGGGTGGCATCCGGATGATGCTCGATAATCCCCTCGGCGTGGGTGCCGGCAACTTTTATCAGAGCATCGGCCGGTACGCCCCCGAGTACGCCGGCCGTGACGCGCACAACACGTTTGTGCGATGTGCCGGCGAATTGGGATTCCCCGGTCTGCTGGCCTTTCTCCTCGTCATCGCCAGCGCGCTTATCACGTTCTACCGGGTCATGCGAAAAACAACGGCGCATGAAACACTGGATGCCCATAACCTGTCGCTAATGGCATACGGCGGCATGGCGGCGTTAACGGCCTTCCTTGCCTACGGGCTGACGCACACCATCACCTACGCCGAGTCCCTGTGGTGGTGGTTGGCGCTGCCGGCGTGCCTTACGCGGGTCATGGAGAACGAGGCTGCCGAGCAGAATATGACGCCACGACTCCACAGCGAGGAAACCGGCAGGCAAGCAAAAGAATGGCGAAAGGACCTTGCCGCCACATAACATGCTTCCCTGCCTCGCCGCCACATCTCGCGACGCAGGCACCGGCCATTGCCAGCAAAGCAAACGGAGCCGTCAAGCGGATGGCACGACCCACGACCACTGGAAAAGCATCCATACCAGCCATGCCTCACGCCACACCGCAAGGGGGCCCCAGGTCTTGTCGAGGAACGCTCGAATGAGCGCAACTCCGATTCATGTCCTGCACGTGGTACCCGGTCTCATCCCCGGAGGTATGGAACTGGGTATGGCTCGTGTCATTCGCGGGTTGAGTGACATGGGGATGGAGCACTCGGTCGCTTGCCTCAAGGGGGAACCCGAAATCTCGGCCCATTTGCCGGAAAAAACCAGGATTCATTGCCTGCGATCTCGACCGAATGAGCCCCAACTGCCCGCCCGCCTTGCCGGGCTGATTCGCCGCATCCGCCCGACGGTAATCCACGCCCGAAACTGGGGCGCGTGGCCCGACGTGGCCGTCGGACGGCTTCTTGCCCCTCCCATCGTCCCCCTGATCTGTAGTTTCCACGGGCTGGGTCAGGCCGGTTACATGCCGCTACGCCGGTGTTTGGCCTCCTGGCTGCTGGCACGAATCGCTACCCGCCTCTTCACTTTGAGCGAGCGGTCCAAGCGGATGCTTGTGACCCGGTGGGGTTGGCCGGAACACCGTACGGCGGTCATCCCGAACGGGGTGGACACCGAGCGCTTCCGCCCCTTCCCAACATCGAAGCGAACTGAGCGCTTCGTGGTCGGCTCGGTGGGAAATTTGAGGCCGGTGAAGAACCACGCGCTGCTGGTGCGGGCGTGTGATGATGCGCTCCGGCGGGGCATTGACCTGGAGTTGCGTATCGCCGGCGAGGGAGGCGAACGAAACACCCTTCTTGAACTTGCCAAATCCCTGGGGTTCGGCAATCGACTTTCGCTCGCTGGACGCATCGAAGACATCCCGGACTTTCTTGCTCATCTGGACCTCTTTGTGTTGTCCAGCGACAGCGAGCAGCACCCCAACGCCTTGAACGAAGCCATGGCCTGTGGCCTCGCCTCCGTGGCCACACGCGTGGGATGCGTGCAGGAACTGCTGGATGACGGCCGTTGCGGCCGCATCGTCCCGCCGGGGGATGAGGCGGCTATGGCTCAGGCCATTGCCGAATTGGCGGAAGACCATGGCGCCCGAGATGACCTAGGCGAAAAGGCCCGGCACCGGGTCTGTGAGGTTTACAGCCTTCAGCGTATGCTTGCCGCGTACGAAAGGCTGTACCGGGAAACCTCGAGAACGTGATTCGAAGGTAGCGTCGGACGCGCTACCTGGGTAACCAATAGGGCGAGCGTGACCGATGAACGTCCTCTCCTTCTCCTACTGCTTCCCCAGCAACCTCCGGCCGACGTGGGGTATCTTCGTCCTGCAGCGGCTGGCGGCGCTCGCGCGGCACGTGGACCTTGAGGTCGCGAGCCCCGTGCCGTTCTTCCCCCTCCTCACACGGCTCCGCCACGGCCTGCCCGCCCCCATCGAGCGTCACGGAGGGCTGACAGTCCACTACCCGCGCTGGCTCTACCTGCCCGGGATACTCAAAGATTGCGACGGGCGGTTCTATGCGAGCGGCATCCGCCGCTGGTTCCGCCGGACCTGCCGCAACCGTCGGCCCGACCTGCTGGATGTGCACTTCGTGTGGCCGGACGGTGTCGGCGTATCCCGCCTGGCCCGAGAGGCCGGGCTGCCCTACGCCATCACGCTGCGGGGCAAGCTACCTGAACACGTGCAGTCGCCCGCCCAGCGGGCCCAATGTGTCACCGCCATGCAGGGGGCGGCCGCGGTCATCAGCGTCAGCGGTCAGCTCGCGGAGATGGCCGCCGACCTGGGCGTCCCGCGCGAGCGGCTGCACGTGATCCCGAACGGCGTGAACACGGACCGGTTCCGCCCGATGGACCGGGCCGAGGCCCGCCGGGCCCTCGGGCTCGACCCGGAAGGCCGCCTGGTCGTGGCCGTCGCGCACCTGAAGCGGACCAAGGGGCAGGACGAGCTGGTGGAAGCCGCCGCGTCATTGCCCGGCGACGTGCGCCTCGTCCTCGTGGGCAAAGACCCCGGCCGGGGGGCGTACCGGCGTCACCTGGAGGGCCTCATCGCGCGGCTCGGCCTCGCGGACCGCGTCACGCTCGCCGGGCGGCAGCCGCACGACCGCATCCCCCTGTACCTGAACGCCGCCGACGTAAGCGTCCTGGCGTCCTACCGCGAGGGGTGCCCGAACGTCGTACTCGAGAGCCTCGCGTGCGGGACGCCGGTGGTCGCGACACGCGTCGGGGCGGTACCTGACCTGGTCGCGGCGGGTGACACGGGCCTGACCGTGCCGCCGCGCGACGCGGGGGCGTTGAGGACGTCGCTGCGTGAGGCCGTTGAGCGGACATGGTCGCGCGAGCGCATTCGCGCTTCGGTCCATGGGAAGTCCTGGGCAGGGGTAGCTGAACAGGTTCTGGCCGTGTTTGAGGGTATGGACGTGAATACGCACTCTAGGCCCGTGGCTGAGCAACCTGAGGTTTTGAGTTGCCGAGACGCATTGGCTGGATCCATTTCCGACCAACCAACGTCTGTGCGTTGCTCCGCGGAGAGTGGACGTCGTCGCGTCCTTGCCCTCGTCGGCAACACCCAGGTCGGCCTGTGGGTGACGCGGAGCCTCGGACGGGCGGGGCTCACCGTCTATGCCGTCTGCACGAGCGCCCGCGGTCTGCCGGCCCACAGCCGGTACGTCGCCGGAGCCCACCTCATTGACGTGCCGCCCGGCGGCCCCGCTTGGGTCGACCGGGTCGAGGCGCTGGCGCGGCGGTTGGGCGTCGGCAGCATCCTGACCATCGCCGAGGGGTATCACGCCGCCCTGATTCGCGAGCGGGACCGGTTCGAGCCCGACATCCACGTCTTCAGCCCGCCCGCCGAGTGCTTCCGCAAGGCCACGGACAAGGACTTCATGCACCGGCTCTGCGACGAGCTCGGCGTGCCGGTGGCGAAGGGGATGACTCTTGATGCCCTCCTGGCGTGCTTGGCCGACGACCCGCTCCACTACCCGCTCGTCCTTCGGACCCGCAACCAGAACACCGAAGAAGGGCGGACGGCGTGGAAGTGCGCCTATGCCACGGACCGCGAAGAACTCAAGCGGCTGACCGAAGAAGTCAGTGCGATCACATCGAATGTCATCGTCCAGCAATACCATCCCGGCGTCGAGGACCACGTCCAGGTCCTGATGCACGAGGGCGAGGCGGTGATGGTCGGCGAGTACATCGGTGAGCACCATTTCCCGCTGGCCGGCGGTGTGACGGTCCAGCGGGTGACCTGCCGGCACGAGCCGGTGATCTGCGATGCGGTCCGGCTGCTGAAGGCGATCGGCTGGGAGGGGGTGGCCGGCGTCCAGTTCCACTACGATTCCGCCACGGACAAGTATATCTTCCTGGAGATCAACCCGCGGTTCATCGGCGGTCTGCCGACGGTCATCATGGCGGGGTTCGATGTGCCGCACCTGCTCTGGCAGAGCCATTTCGAGCCGGAGAAGATGCGGCCCGGGCCATACCGGCTCGGCATGCGGACGCGGATCATGGGCGGCGACGCGAACTGGATGCTCGGAATGAGGCGCGGCGACCCCCTGCCACCGGGGCAGAGACGGTTGAGCAGACTCGGCGCTGCCGCGCGGTTCCTGTGGAACTGTGGCCCGTGGACCCGGGACGACGTCTTCTGGTGGCGCGACCCGAAACCGTTCTTCGTGGACCTCGGCCAGATGGTCCGTAAACTGAAGAGCCGTAACGTGGACCTCATCGGCAACCCCGACGACACGGAAAGCCCCGCGTGAAGCCTGGCGTCTTCATCACGGTCGATGTCGAGTGCAGCATGGGCGGGGCGTGGGGCGACCCCGCACTGCGACCGGTGCCGCCCGTGCGCGCCGTGATGGGGCGGTACAACGGCAACGCGTTCGGCCTGCCCCTCATCTGCGACATCCTCCGCGCGTCGGGCCTGGCGGCCACGTTTTTCGTCGAGCCGTTCGTCGACGAGCAGGGCCACCCAGGCGAAATGGAGGCGCCGTGCCGCTTGCTCGTCGAACAGGGGCAGGACGTTCAGCTGCACGTGCATCCGAACCACTGGCACTACGGGCTGCGGCAGGGGGACAGCCCGTTTGCCTTTACCGACTGCTTCGCCGAGTGTACGCGCGAGGAGCGGCGGACCCTGGTGCGCGAGGGGGCGGACCGCCTCCGGCGGTGGACCGGTCGCCGCCCCGTCGCTTTTCGAGCGGGCAACTTCGGGGCCTCGGAGGCGTCGCTCCGCGACGTGGCGTCCGTGGGGGTTCGGATCGACTCGAGCTACGCGTTCCCGTTCGCGGGGAGCTCGTGCCGCTTCGTCGAGCCGGACCCGTATAACGGATCGCGCTGGTACGGCGACGTGCTGGAGCTGGCCGTCTCGGGGTGCACCCAGCCGCGCATACCCGGCCTGCACCGGGCGAAGCCGCTGGACCTTGTGGCCGTGGGGTTCGACGAGATGCGGGCGGCCCTTGAGCGCATCGTTGACTCGGGGGTGGACGCTTGCGTCATCCTGCACAGTTTCAGCCTGATGAAGGTGCGGAACGTGCAGTATGACGGGGGGCGGCCGAACCGGGTGGTCATCCGGCGCTTCCGGAAGCTTTGTCGCTGGCTTGCGGCGCGGCGCGCGACCGTGCCCGTCTATACGTTCAGCGATCTGGCCCGCGCCCTCGGTCAGGGAGGGTATGCGGCCCGCTCATCGCCGCCGCCGCGGTTGTCGCTTGGCCGCGCGCTCCTCCGGAAGGCGGTCCAGGCGTACAACCGGCCCTATTGGACATGAACACGCGGACCTGAACCGCGGAGAGACGGCATGCATCCGGCCATCGCCAGGACGCTGTACCGCCTCCAGGAACGGCTCCTGGGCCGCCCGACGTTTGCGCGGCTGAAGGAACTGGAGGCGAGCCAGTGGTGGCCCCGCGCACGGATCCAAGCCCTGCAGCTCCGTCGCCTCCAGGACTTGGTGCGGGCGGCTTACGAGCACACGCCGTACTGGCGCGAGGTGATGGACGAACGGGGCATCCGGCCGGACGGCATCGGGTCGCTGGCGGATTTGGGGCGGTTCCCGCTGCTGACCAAGGCCACTATCCGGGCCCGACGGGAGGACATGGTCTGGCGGGATGGTGGCGGGAGGGTGCAGATGGCCCGCACCAGTGGCTCCACGAACGAGCCGTTGGAGTTTTACACAAGCTCGGTCCGCGAAGCCCAAATCAACGCGGCCCGCATCCGCGGCCACGAATGGGTGGGCATCCGGCGGGGCGACCGTGAGATGTACTTCTGGGGGTCTCCCGTAGAAATCCACAAGCAGGACCGCCTCAAGCACGTTCGCGACTGGCTTGTCAACGACGGGTTCACCGACGGCTTCGGGCTCCGTCCCGAGCGAGTGGCGGGGTGTCTGGAGACATGGCAGCGGTTCAGGCCGGCATGTCTTTTCTCGTACCCGTCGAGCTTGGCTCTCCTGGTTAAGTTCGCCGGCATGCAGGGACGCGACGTGGGCGCGTTCAGAAGACGGGGCCTCAAGTGCATCGTAACCACGGCCGAACCCCTGGAGCCGTACCGTGACCTACTCGGGAACGCTTTTGGCGTTCCCGTCCATGACTCGTACGGTCTGCGCGAAGTGGGGCTTATCGGGCATGAGTGCTGCCAAGGCACGATGCATGCGACCGAGGAGCAGTTGTTGCTCGAAACGGTGGACCCCGAGATGCTCGAACCGACGGGAGGGAGCGGCGAACTCGTTGTCACGAATCTCGCCAGCTGGGTTATGCCCATGCTCCGCTATCGCGCGGGCGACATGGTGACGCTTTCGAGTGAGCCATGCGCTTGTGGCCGCATGCTGCGCGGCGTCGCGGTGAACGGCGGACGGCTCGTTGACTTCATCGTGACGAGTGAGGGACTGTGGCTGGCGGGTTACGTCTTCGTTTACTTGGCGAAGCACATCCCGGGCATCATCAAGCTTCAGGCTCGGCAAGACCGGGTCGGCGAGGTACGCCTGTTGCTCGTCACGGATGACCGCTTTAACGGCGAGGAGGAGGCCAAGGCGCGGGACATCCTCCGAGCACGGCTCCAGTGTGACGACACGGTCCACATTGAACGAGTCGATGATATCCCGGTGTCCCCGTCGGGCAAGCACCGGATGGTCATCAGCAAAGTCGCCGAGGCCCTCCGCGCAAGCGGAGCGGCGGGGCCGCAGGACGACGGAAGCGCCGACCTCACTCCGCGTTCAAAGACCGAACCACCGCCGCAAGGGCGCGCCTGACATGACGCCATCGCAACTGCCGGAGACGGGACCAGCGAAGATGACCCAGGACGGGCTTCATCACCTTGACGCGGAACGCCTCACGCCGGTATCGGCCGAGCGTGATGCCGCGCGCCACCGCCCGGTTCGTCCGGGCGATGCAGCGGCGGCCGAAGCCGCTCGGGTCGACCTCTACCACGCGACCGTCGTCGAAGGTGGGCCTCTGGGCGGCCACAGAAACGCCGTGGGGGCCCAGCTCGACGATCAGCAGGCACCCCGTGCGCTCGGTCCGGTCCCAAGTCATGACGTCGCCGTCGGAGAACGGGACGTCGCAGGCGATGGAGTTCCCCAGCGAGTAGACAATCGGCACGCCGCTATGCACCTCCACGCCCTGGATGACGTGCGGATGATGGCCCAGGATCAGGGACGCGCCCGCTTGGGCCAACGCCCGTGCCTGTTCGACCTGGTGGGGGGAAGGGATGCGGAACCGCTCTTCGCCCCAGTGGACCGACACGACCACGTGGTCCGCCTGCTCGCGCAATCGCGCGATGGCATCCGCCAGGCGCGGCACGTCCAGCGGCGCCACGCCCCAGCCCTCGCCAGTCGCGAAGCGAGCGGGGCCGCTTCGGCCGTCGACTGCCGCGACGAAAGCCAGCCGCACCCCGCGCATCTCGACGAGGGCCGGGCGGGCAGCCTCGGCCAGGGTGTCGCCCGCGCCGAACCATGCGATGCCCAGGCGGTCCAGCAGAGCTCGCGTGGCGTGGAAGCCGCTTGCGAGGCAATCGAACGCGTGGTTGTTGGCCACGGTGACGACGTCAAAGCGACCCGCGAGCATCTGCTGCACGGCGTCCGGGTCGGCCACCACGCGGGGTTCAGTCGAGACGGTCTCGCCGGTGCCCGGCAGCGTACACTCGAGGTTGCCGAGGACGACGTCGCACCCGTCGAGAAGCCGCGCGATCTCAGGCCCGAAGGCCCGAGGCTGACTATCGGGGACGCCCGTCAACAGGAGGTCGCCGACGGCGCCGAGCCGGACCGCGCCCGACTGCACAGGCGATTCCGGTTCGACCATGGCCGCCTCCCAGGGAGTCTGTGCACGCGCCCGCGTCTGTGGGGTGGCAGTCTACGTTCGGCCGCCGTGTCCGGGCAAGGGCTCGCTTGGGGCTTGCGCGGGCCGGGCCGGGGGGGGGCGCTATGAGCCGGCCCCCGACCGCGCACACCGACCCGAGCACCCCGGCCCGACCCGACGTCTCGGTCACACGCGAGGCCCCCGCCTCGTGGACGGCATACCTGGCCGGTCATGAGGCAGCGACGTTGCTGCATGACCCGCGCTGGGGCCCTATCATGCAGGAAGCCTACGGCAACCGGCCGTTCTATCTCACGGCGGGCCGCGGGGAGGCCGTCGTCGGTGTCTTGCAGCTTGTCCTCCAGAAGAGCGTCCTCTTTGGGACGCATTTATGCAGCCTCCCTTACTTCGACGCTGCCGGCATTCTCGCCGACGGCCCGCCGGCTGGCCAGGCTCTTCTGGAGGCGGCGGCGTCCCTTCGCCGGGAGACGGGTGCCGCCTGGGTCGAGTTTCGTCACGCGGAGCCGTTGGCCGGGGAACTCCCTTCGCGGGAGGACAAGGTGACGTTGCGGCTCCCCCTTCCCCCGAGCGCGGACGCCCTCTGGGACGCGTTCAAGCCGAAGGTCCGCAACCAAGTCCGCAAGCCGAAGAAAGAGGGCCTGACCCTCCACGGAGAAGGTGACGCGACGCTGGACGAGTTCCACGCCGTGTATGTCCGGAACATGCGGGACCTCGGCAGCCCGCCGCACAGCAGGCGGTTCTTCGAAGTCATTCGGAGCCACTTCGGGGAGGCCGTCCGCCTGTACGCGGTCCGGCGCGACGACAGGTCGTTGGCCGTCGGTTTCACCGTGTGCGACCGGCAGGCCGTCCGCGTGCCGTGGGCGGCTGCCGACGGGCGCTTCCGGAAGCTCGGTGCCAACATGCTGCTCTACTGGGGCATGCTCAAAGCCGCCTGCAACCGGGCCGCCCCGTGCTTCGACTTCGGCCGCAGCTCGCGCGGTTCCGGCACGCACCGCTTCAAGGCACAGTGGGGCGCCGAGGAGGTTCCGTTGCACTGGCAGTACGTCTTGCCCGAAGGGGAGGCGGTTCCGGACGTGAGGCCGGACAGCGGCAAGTACCGGTTTCTGACGGCGTGCTGGCGGCGGTTGCCGCTGCCGGTCGCTCGCCTCCTTGGACCGCGTCTGATCGCGAAACTCTCGTGAGGGGAACTCGATGGCTCCACTGAAGGGGCACCGCCGACGACGCGATGCTTCCAAGCTCGGCTTGGGGCGAAGACCGCTCCGCACAGAAGCCATTTGCATGCGCTCTGAAGCGCTGTACCTTATACGTGAACCACGCCCCGGAGAGGCCGGCCGTGGGCTTCCCACTAGGGGGGAATGCCGTTGACTGACACACGTCCATCGCCGTGGCGTCGGGCCGTGCCGTGGATCCTGCTGGGTCTCGGCCTCGTCGCCGCGTACGCCCACAACGTCCGCGAGATGTGGCGGCGGTGGTTCCCCGCCTGGCGGCGCGAGGACCTTGGCCTCATCGACCGCCTGATGGAGGGCGAGAGCTACTACACCCACGCCCCCCTCGTGCCGATCGTCAGCTTCGCAGTCGCCATGCTCCTCGTCCGCCACACGCGATTCCCCGTGCGCAAGCGGCCCCTCCTGGGCGGTTTCGTTTTGGGCGGCAGCCTGTTGATGCACCTCGTGGCCTCGCTCGCCCGCGTCAACTTCGCCAGCGGGTTCACGGTCCTCGGCGTGCTGGCCAGCCTCGTCCTTATGCTGTGGGGCGTTGCCGCCCTGAAGCGGCTCTGGTTCCCCATCGCGTTCCTCTTCTTCATGGTGCCCCTGCCGGAGGTCAGCATCGCGCGGATCAACTTCGGCCTGAAGATGCTGGCGGCCGATACCGGCGTTGCCTTGGCCAACGGCCTCGGCATCGTGGCCGAGCAGTCCGGTAACCAGGTCTTCCTCGAGGGCGACAAGCAGCTCGTCATCGCCAACGTCTGCAACGGTCTCCGGACGCTCATCAGCCTCATCGCCTTCGGTGCCCTCTACGCCTACGTCTGCAAGCTCCGCGGGCTCTGGCGGCTGGGCCTTTTCGTGATGTCCGTCCCGGTCGCCGTCGTCAGCAACTCGGTCCGCATCGTGGCCCTCATCGTCGTGGCCGACATCTGGAACACCGAGGTTGCGACCGGCTTCTTCCATGACGTCTCCGGCCTGATGATCTACGCCGTCGCGTTCGGCATGATGTTCGGCCTGGAGCGCCTCGTCCTGGCAATCCGCCGCTGGGTCGGACATCCCGCCGACGTGCGCCCCCTCTTCGAGGACGGGCGCGCGCCCGGCGAGGAGGGTCCGTGGCCCGCCATGGTCCGGGCGGGCGCGAGCCGCGCCGGATGGGTCGCAGCCATCCTGGTCATCCTCGCGGCCGCGGGGGTTCACTGGCTGAACCGTTCGGTTCCCTCCGTGTGGACCGGCCAGGTGGCGCGGTCCGCCGTCCCCCAGGAACTCGAAGTCGACGGGGCACGCCTCCGCAGCTACGACATGGAGATGGACGACCAGACCCTCACCATCCTCGAGACACGCGACTACCTCTTCCGCCGCTACGTCCGGCCCGGCATGCCGCCGACCGACTTCTGCATCGTCTTCAGCGAGGACAACCGCAAGGGTACCCACCCCCCGGACCTCTGCCTCGAAGGCGGCGGCCAGGACATTATCGCCAAGGCCGACGTCGCCCTCGCCGACGTCGACGGCCACGCCGTCCTCCCGTGCCGCGAGATTCTCGTCCAGAACGGCACCGACCGGCACTATTACCTGTACACCTACCGGTGCGGCAACGTGTACACAGAAAGTTTCTGGGAGCAGCAGGTCCGCATCTTCCTCAACGGCCTGCTCAGCCGCGATAGCAGCGGGGCGCTGATCCGCGTCTCCACCCCCGTTGGCCGCGACGTGACCGAGGCCCGGCGGCGCGCCGGACGCCTCCTGGCGGCTGCGGTGCCCCACATTGATCGAGCCTTCCCCTAGCCGAAGGAGTCTGGCGGTATGAAACGTATCGTGCTGGTCCTCATCATCGTGGGCATGCTCGGTGCCGCCGTCGTCGGCGGCCTGTGGTACGTCCGCCGCAACAGCGGCAACAGGCTCCTCGCGCGGGCGGAGCTCGCCCTCCGCGCCCAGAAGTACGGCCGCGCTGCCGACCTGGCCCGCAAACACGTCGACGCCAAGGCCGACGACTGGCGCGGGTACTACGCCCTGGCGCGGGCCCACACGGCCCTTGGGCGCTACGACGAGGCCCGGGCCGTGCTCGAGGACGCCATCGAGATCGCCCCGCGCCAGGTCGACCTCGTGCGCCTCCGCGCAAACACCTTCGCCTACCCTGCCCGCGAGGCCCTCGGGTCGGAGGACCCGGCTCTGCCGCTCAATGCGATCCGCGGCGCGATCGCCGACCTTGAGAAGGCCCGCGACGCCCTGGAAGCGGCCCTCGCGCCCGAGGCCGAGCCGATGCCGGACCTCGCCGAGACCCTCGCCCTGACCCTGACTGATCTGTATGCCGCACGCACGCGTCTGGCATACCGCCTCCAGCGCGAGGCCGACACCGCCGCCGAGGTCGGTGCCGCCGACCAGGCGGAGACCAAGCGGCAGGCGGCGGACGCGGCTCTTGAGCGGGCCGATCAGGAGGCTGCCCGGGCCGTCGCCCTGCTCCTGAAGGGGATCACCTCGGCGGTGGCCCGCGCCACCGAGGCCGAGCCGCCGGCCGTCTCGTCCCGGGCCGCCGAGACCCTCGTGCGCCTCTGCCTCCGGCGGGACGACGCCGAGGCCCTCGATGCCGCCCGCGAGGCCATCCTGGGCATGGACGACCCGCCCCCGCTGGCGGCCACGATGCTCATCCTGAACGATCTCGGTCCCCTCGGCGAGACGTCCGCTTCCGAGGCCGGTCGGCAGAGTCTCGAGGCGGCCGCCGCCAAACTGGACCGCATCCTCGAGAAGCATCCGGACCACCCCGATATCCTGCAGACGCAGCTGGCCCGGTCGCGGCTCGCCCTCCGTTTGGACGACATTGACGCCGCCGGCACCTTTGCCGACGCCATCCTGGAGGACCTGCCGCGTCAGCGCGACGCCCGGCTCATCCGGGCCTTGGTGACGATGGAGCGCGGCCAGGTGGGCGAGGCCGAGAAGGCCCTCTTCGCCCTGAAGACGGACCATCCACACTGGCCGCCCGCTCACTATGCGTACGCTCAGGCGGCCATACGGGCCGGCAAGGACGAACTCGCGCGCGAGGCGCTGCGGCGGGTCACGGCCCTGGCGCCAAACCACGCGGGGGCCCGGACGCTCCTGGCTCAGGGGCTGCTGGAGGACGGGTTCGCCGAGGCCGCCCTCGCCGAGGTCCAGGCCCTCCGGGCGTCCGAGCCCGGCAATCCGGCCGGCCTTCGCCTTCTGGTGGCCAGTGCCGCCGCCGCCGGCCAGACAGGCCTGGCGGTCGATACACTGGCGGCAGCGGAGACGACGTACCCCGACGATCCCGCCATGCAGGCCGCCATCGCCGAGGGATACGCCCGTCTCGGCGAGGCCGAGAAGGCGGCCGGCGCCGCCGAGAAGATCGTCGCGAGCGAGCCCCGGACGCTCCGCGACCGGCTGATCGTCGCCCAAGCCCTGATGCGTCTCGGCAAGAGAGGCGAGGCCGAGGCAACCCTCGCCGAGATCGCCCGGGCGAATCCGCGTTCGCCCGGGGCCCACTTCCTCCTGGGCAGCGTCTATTTCGACACCGGTCGCACGCTCCAGGCCATCGAGGCGTTCCGCACCGCTGTGGACCTCGTGCCCCAAGCCAGCGCCTACCGCCTGGCCTTGGCCCGGGCGCTGCTTCGGGCGAACCTCGTCGAGGAAGCCCGCGAGCAGGTCGACGCCGTCCTCACACGGGATCCGGGCCATGCCGACGCGGCGCTGCTGGCCAGCCAGCTCGCGGCCCTGCTGGGGGAGAGCTCGGACACCGACGCGCTTCTCGAAGGCGGCCTGACGGGCCGCTCCGGCCGGACCCTCGCGCTGGCGCACTTGGTCCAAGGGGCGCCCGAGAAGGCCGCCGACGTCTGCCGCGCCCTGCTCGACGATACCCCGGACGATGCCGACGCCCTGTGGCTGCTCGGCCGCGCTTACCTTGCGATGGACGACGAGGCCGCCTGCCGAAAGCACTGGACCTCCGCGCTCAAGGTCCGCCCCGACGACCTGCGCTACTACCAGCACTTGGCGATCCTGCTGGCGCGGGAGCGGCCGATCGCCGAGGTCGAGACGGCGTTGGCGGTCGTTGAGGGCGCTCGCTCCGAGCTCGTCCACATGGCGACGGCGTCGCTTCTCCAGCGGCTGGGGAACCACGAGGCGGCCGCGGAAGCCTATGGCCGCGTGGCCGAGGCCGCCGAGGTTGATGAGGCCCTGCGGACCGTTGCCCGCGTCCAGCGGGGCCGATGCCTGGCCGAGGCAGGGCACGGCGACTTGGCCGCCCTGGAGTTCGACCGGGTGCCCGCCGAGAGCCCACTGTACGGACGGGCCCAACTGGCCAAGGCCGCCGTTCTCGGGTCGACCGGCCGGGCCGACGAGGCCAACCGCCTCCTGGCGTCGCTGCACGAGGCGGCAGCGGCGGAGGGGGCGTGGTCCTTGGTGCGCCGCGTCGGTACCCTCTACCTTCGGACAAACCAGGCCGAGAAGGCCCTCGCCGTGGCGGAGGGCGCGGCGGCGGCGGCCCCCACTGACCCCGAGCCACTCATGCTCCAGGCCGCGGCGCTTACGCGCCTCGGCCGACTCGACGAGGCCGTCCAGTGCTACCGCGACGCTGTGGCCCTGCAGCCCGGGCACTTGGCCCTGCACCTGCGCCTGGCCGAGACGCTGGACCAGGCTCGCCGGCGGAGCGAGGCCCTTGAGGCCCTCGAGGCCCTGGCCGAGCAAGGCGAGACCGGGCGGGGACTGGCCCTCTTCCAACGGGGGGTGTTGCTCAGCCGGTGGGGCCTGCAGGCGCAGGCCATCGCCGCCCTGACCACGCTGGCCGACAGTGAGGCTGTCACCACGCCACGCGTGCGGCTCGCCCTCGGCCGCGCCCTGGCCGCACTGGGCGAGGAAGAGACCGCCCGGCAGCAGCTCCTGGCGGTTCCCGCATACGCCGAGGAGTATGTGGAGGCCCGCCAGGCTTTGGCGGCCCTGGCTGGCACGCCCGACGCCAAGCTGGCCGTCCTCCGCGAGGCGGAGACGGCGCATCCGGCGCCCGCTTTTGTGGTGCAACGCCTGGCCGTCCTGCTCCAGTCGGACCAACCGGCCGAGGCCGTCGCGGCATTCGAAGCCCACGTGGCGGACCTGGAAGACGGTGCCTTGCCCGCGCCGCGCGTTGCGTCGGCCGGCCTGCAGGCCATGTTGGCCTCGGGCGCGCACGAGAAGGCCGCCGAGCTGGCGGCCCGCGTCGCCAGGGGCAGCGGCGACACGCGATGGCGGTACGTCGCGGCCTTGCTGGCGGTCCAGACCGACCCCACCACAGCCGCCGCTCTCCTGCCGCCCTCCGACCAGGCCAGCCTCTTCGACGCCCTGCTCGGCCTGTGTGTCGCGGCCCGCACCGGCGGCCACACTGGCCCCTGGGCCGCCCGCGTCGACTGGATCCGACAGCAGGCCGCGGACCGCGGCAACGGACGCGCCGTGCCGGTATCGTACCGGGTGCTGGCGGCCTTGGTCGGGGGTGATGCCGAGGCGGCCAAGAGCCACCTCGCCGGAAGTGAACCGGCCGAGCCCGTGGCCCCGGCCGCCATGCGCGAGCTGATCGGACGCGGCGACACCGACGCCGTTCGCCGCGAGGCCGTCACGCTGCTGGCCGCGACGATTGCCGCCGAAGTCGGCCTGGCGGACCTCTCGCGCGGGTGGGCTATGGCCGCCCTCGAGGCGCGGCCCGAGGCCCAGTGGGCGGCCGCTCTGGCGGCCCGGGGGGTGGAGGACGCGGACCGGCTCCGCGCCGTCGCCGAGGCCGTAAAGCCCGCGGACTGCGTCACCGCCCGGGCTCTGCGGGTCTCGGCGCTGCGGCTGGCGGGGAAGTACGCCGAGGCCGCGGAGGCGGCCGAAGCTCTCGCCGACGCCCACCCGGACGTCCCCGACCTCCGCATGATCCAGGCCATGGCCTGCGAGGGGGCCGGCCGCCTCGAGGCCGCCCTCCCGCTCTACCAAGCGGTCTGGAAGGCCACGGCAAACCCGGTGGCGGCCAACAATGCGGCGTACTTGGTGTCGGTGCTTTACCCGAAGGATCCGGCGAAACTGCAGGAGGCGTTCACGCTGGCTGAAGCCGCCGTTGAGGCCGCCCCCGGTGTCGGCGCGTTCCGCGACACCTGCGGCTGGGTGGCGTTCCTCCTCGGCCGCCACCACGACGCCTGCCGCCACCTGCGCACCGCCATCAAGGGCAATCCCGATTCGCCCGAAATCCACTGCCACCTTGGCCTGGCCGAGCAACAGGCCGGCCACGCCGACCTGGCGCGGTGGCATCTGGAGGCGGCCTTGGCCACCGCCGAGGCGATGGCCGCCGACGGCCGGCCGCTTCCCAAGCCCGTCGCCGAGGCCGTCCAGTTGGCCCGGGCCGCCCTGGCTGACCTCCAGCCTCCGGCGGAACCGTGAGCGACGCGATAGCGAAACCCGACGAGGCGACGGGGCCGGCCACGTGCCTGCTGAGCTTCGACGTCGAGGAATACTTCCAGGTCGAGGCGGCGGCGCGAGGCGGCCTCGCGGCCGAGACGTGGGACTCTTGGCCCAAGCGCCTGCCCCGCGCGGTCGACCGCCTGCTTGAGCTCCTGGCGGCCCACGACGCTTCGGCCACCTTCTTCGTCCTCGGGTGGGTGGCCCGCCACGAGCCGGCCGTCGTCCGCCGCATCGCCGAGGCCGGCCACGAGGTCGCCTCCCACGGCATGACCCACCGCATGCTCGGCCCCCTCGGGCGCGACGCCTTCGAGCAAGAGCTCGCCGACAGCCGCCGCCTAATCGAGGATCTCGCCGGTGGGCCGGTTGTCGGGTACCGGGCGCCGACCTTCTCGGTCACGCACACCACGGCCTGGGCCCTCGACGCCCTCGCCGAGGCCGGCTACCGATACGACTCGTCCGTCTTCCCGGTCCGCCACGACCGCTACGGCGTGCCCGACGCCCCGACGGGGCCACATCGGGCGCGCGGGCCGGGCGGCGGCGTGGTGCTGGAGCTGCCCCCGCTCACGCTTCGGGCGGCCGGGGCCAACTGGCCGGTCGGCGGGGGGGGGTACCTGCGGCTCTTCCCACGGCGGCTGTGCGGTCGGGCCCTGCGGCGGGCGGTGCGGGCCGGCGTGCCCGGCATGGTCTATCTGCACCCGTGGGAGATCGACCCCGATCAGCCGCACCTGCCCATGTCCCGTGCCAGCCGCTTCCGCCACCGCGTCGGTCTGCGCCGCACGGAGAGCAAGCTGAGGTGGCTCCTGAGCCGGTTCCGCTTCACCGGCGTCCGGGACCAGTTGGCGGCCTTGGAAGCCTCCGCCCGGGAGACCTTCGCCTACGGCGACGGCGTGGCCGCAACGCACGCTTGAGCCGGTCCTCGCCCCGCCCTACTGGCGCACCGCGCCGAGCACCTGCGTGACGACCTCCCGCCGCCCTTCCCGCAGAATCTCGATCGTGACCGTCTCGCCCGGCTTGCATCCCCGGACGGCCTGGGACAGATCGCGGGCCGTGGGTGTCGCACGTCCAGCCAACGAGATGAGCACGTCGCCGACGCGGAGAACCCCCGCCGTCTCAGCCACCGACTTCGGCAGGAATCCGTCAACCCGCACGCCCTCCTCGTCCGGCCGCATCCGCACCCCCAGGTGCGCCACCACCGGATGGGCTGGCGTCCACGGCGGCTCCAGGTCCGCCAGCCACGCCCGCCACGCCGCGTCAATCTCGGCCAGCGGTTTGCCCAAGAGCGATTCCAGTGCGGCCCGACCCGTGGTGTCGGCCGCGTATCTGCCGGTGTAGGCCTCGTAGAATGCCCGCAGCTTGCCCTGCCGGTAGAGCCACAGCATGACGTACCGCACGTATGGGTAGGCGGTCTCGGCTCGCTTCTGGAACGCGGTGGGGGTTATCGCACAGAGATCGCCCAGCGACGGCACCGAGCCCTCCTTGATCGCTCCCTGGAGGGTCGCCAGGTCGGGAAGCGCCTGCGGCGCCAGGATACCGCTTTGGGTCCATGCCCCCTGAAAGAAGGTGGCCAAGCCCTCGGCGATCCAGATCGGGTGCCGCTGGCCGCGCCGCACTTGGTCGGCGTGGTGCAGGGCGTGCGTGAACTCGTGAATGAGCACGTCGCTGACGCTGAGGCTCGTCAGGGTGCGCGTCGCCGGCTGGTAGTAGCCGCCCGCGTGTTCCGGCGGGCCCGGTCGCCGGTAGTCGCTCAGGGTCGGCAGGACGACGACCACGTTCCACGGGGGCGGCTCGGGGAAGAGCAGGCCCCGCTGGGCGTCGGCGTAGCGGGCCAGCGTCCCGCGCACCTGGCGAAAGGTCCCCGCGTCGAGTGCCGAGACGTACACCAAGTGATGCCGCACGTCGACGGCCGTCTCGTAGGCCGGGCCGAGCTTCTGCTTGTGGACCCGGGCCAAGGCCTGCGCCTCGGCGGCCAGGTCCGCCCCATCCGAGGCGCCGCAGGCGTAGGCCGAAATCGCCCCTAGCAGGGCGCCCAGGGCCGCGGTCGCGAGAGCCGTCCGATGGTGCCTCATACCGCATTCCCCCGTCTTGCGTCGTCGCCCGGCGGCCATACGAACGCCCGCACGAGCGGTCCGTACAGGTAAACCCCGGCGACCACCCCGCCGACCGCGAGAACCGCCGTCGTGAAGTCCGGGACATGCGGCGGGAAGACGATCTGGCCGAGTTCCACGACCACCGCGACCGCCCCGGCCGTCACCGCGGCGGCCACGCGCCCACCGCGTCCGCGTGGCAACAGGCTCACGAGCAGGATCGCCAGCACCGCGGGCAACGCCACGTCGCGAAGCAGCTGTTCCGCCGCCTCGAACTCCGAGTTCCAGTACTGGTAGTAGAACGGGACGTGCAGCCGCGCCGCAAGGGCCTGGAGCACCCCCTCGTCGGGCACCCGCATCTCGAACGGCCGCCACTTGCCCCAGACCAGCAGGCCCACCATGCCCCCCGCCAAGGCCAGACGGACCAGCCACGCCGCCCCCCGCCACGCCGCACCCCTCGGCAGTGGCCGCCGCGCCGCTGGCCCGAACCACGTCGCCAACAGGCCGCCGACGAGGGCTCCGCCGGCGCCCAGGACCACGTCGGTTGCGCGGGAGTACCGCGAGAAGATGAGCAACTGGAGCAACTCGATGAGCAGCGATCCCACGGCGCCGCCCACAAGTGCCACTGCCACTCGCCGCCGCAGCCCCGGCCACCGCACTACGATCCAGTACCCAACCGGCACGAAGAGCAGGGCCTTCGCCAGGAAAATGAACGCCGCCACGCGCGACGCGCGGGCGAAGGGCACCAGGACGGCCTTGCCCTGCTCGAGCTGCATCCGCATCTCGTCCGCCGACAGGACCACGTCGAACGGGGAGAGTTCGTACACGGCCAGGGCCACGACGTAGCCGGTCAGCAGGTACCCCGCCAGCCGCGCAGGCTGGGCCAGCGCCCGCACCGACCGCCGCCCCCATACGGTCAGGTCCCGCCCCGCGACCAGCCACAGCCCGACGCCGATGGCCCCGCCGACGCTCTCGGCCAGGATGTCGTTCAGCGAGACGGTGCGCGGCGGGAAGTACATCTGGGCGAACTCGACCCCCACCGCCAGCGCGACACATCCCCCGGCCACCAGCGGAGCGACGACCCAGCAGCCCCGCCGCGTCCCGGCGCCCGTCAACCACCCCATGGCCGCGAACCCGAGCGGGATGTAGAGGAGCAGATTCGCCACCAGGTCCGCCCGGTTGCCCACGCCGAGGGTCAGGTACGGCGTCTCCAGGAACCGCGCAAGGGCCGTCTCGAACGGAAGTGGCCGCAGCTCAAGCGGTACCAGCGAGCCGTAGACCACGAGCCCCGCGTAGGCCAACGCGGTCCATCCGTAGCCGCGCCCGCGTCGGGCGGGCTGCGTTCGTTCATCGCCATCGCCCTCCGGCCAACCCGTTTTAGGAAAATCACCAGACGCGCCGTACGGCACGTAGCCCACGGCCCGCGCCGCCAGCATCGCCGCCATGTGTCCCAGCAGGGCCACGCCGACGGCCAGGAGATACGTGCCCAGCCAAATGTCGAGCCGGAGCAGTCGCGCGCCCGGCTCGGCGGCCGGAGGGTCGATGGCCAGGCGCAGCAGCACATATCCGACGAGGCCGCCCGCGGCGGCCAGGCCGACCTCGCCGATGGTCCCCCGCCAACCGGGCCGGAAGCTCCGCAGCCCCAACGTCGCCCCACAAAGGCCGACGAGCACCACAACGCCTGCCAGCGGCACGTGGCCTGGCACCGGCGCTGTGCGCAGCAACGCCGTCGTCGGCGCCTCGACCAGCCACCCCGTGACGGCCATGTGCGCGAGCACCGTCCACGGCAGGCCCGCCAGCAGCACCCACGCCGCGCGATGGGCGGCCGGGCTCTCGCCCGGCAGAACCACCGCCCCGGAAAGGCCGCTCCCCAGCACGAGCAGCAGGGCCGCGTACCCGCCGAGGAGCAACAGGCCCGGCCACCCCCCCGCCTCCGGCATCGGCCCCTCCGGGCCGCTGAAGACCAGGCCGAGGGCCGCAGCCGCCAAGCCCCCGACAACCGCCGCCCACAGCGGGAACCCGAGGCCCACGCGCGGGTAGCGAAGAAGAAGCAACCCGATCCCCGCCGCACCGAACGCCAGCCAGAGGCCCGTTCCGACCGCAGCCAACGCCGGGAGCAGGGGACCCCTGCTCCCGGTACCCCGTCCCGGCAGGCCCTCAACCATGAAGAGGATATAGGCGAGGAGAACCAAGATGGCCGCGCAGCCCGCCATGGCTGCGATACGCCCGCCGTGGCGGCGAAGAACGCCGACCCGCTCGTGCTCGGCCATCGTGACCTCGTCGTCGCGGAACACCCGGACCGCGCCCCCCCGGCCCTGCACGCGGAACACCGCACCCATTCTACAGGTCGTCCCGGCGTGAGTCAGCCCCTTGCGCCTGCCCAAGGGACTGACCAGGCGCAACATCCCTTGCGCACAACGGCACGTCTTTCGATGGGTTTGCTGCCCCACACCCGTCTCGCCCAACGCCATATGTATCAAGTGTCACGTCCCTGATGCGCACGTCAAGCCCGAAACGTTCGGTAAAATGGCATCTCCGTCCTTTTGCCGGGTGGCCCGCTCTGGCGGCGCCCCTTGACGTCAGGCCCTCGGCCCGGTACCGCGCGACCCCCCGCCGAACCTGACGCACGCTCAGCCGCATCAGCCGCGCCGCCTCCACCTGCTTCAGCCGAGCGGTCACCACGGCCTCCACGACCTTCAGCCGATCCCGTTCCTTCCGGCTCATGCGTCACTCCACCTGCCACCTCCTTCCCATCGCCCTGGAAAGACATCATTCCTACTTTGCACGGACCGGACATTACCACGTTGCTGTTACAGCATTCGGGCGACAGGTGTCTTGCCCCGGGCTTCTTCGTATAATGGCGGCCGGATCCGGCGAAGGGAGACTTCGTGATCACGTGCGACACCCCGCGGACAGGCGGAACGGCGGCATGCTGGGCGCTGGCGCTTGTGTGCCTGGCGGCCCCGCCGGCCGCGGCCCGGCCCCCCGCGTCCGACCACCAGGCGTATCGGGATGCGTTCCCGGAGAGCGTGCGGGGGTTCACCTCGACGGACTGGCGGGAGAAGCGCCGAACGCTGGATGAGGCCATCGCCCGGGACCGGGCGTCGCTGCCCGCGCTCATCGCCGGCCTGCGGACGTCGCAAGGGCTGGACCGGGAGGCCCGGGTGCCCGTGGCGCTTCGTGAGGTGGGGCGGCACTGCGCCATCGCCCTCGGGGCAATCGGCGACAGATCGGCCGCGCCCGCGCTCATCGCGGCGCTGGGCCATCCGGACCGGGACACGCGGCGTGAGGTCATCATCGCGCTGGGCCGGCTCGGCGATCCGCGGGCCATCGACCCGCTCGTGGGGCTGTGGAACGACCCCCGGGAGGACCTCACGAACCAGCAGGAAGCCGCCAGGGCGCTGGTCGGTTGCGGCAAGGACGCGGTCGCGGCCATCGCCTCAGCCACGATCCGGGGGAAGCCGAAGGCATGGCTGGCCACGGCAGCGCTGCTGAAGATCGCGTTGGCGGACGAGGCGGCGGTGGCGGCGCATGCCCGCGCGCACGGCGACACCGAAGGCGGCCGCCGCTGCCGCGAGGCGCTCGAGACACTGCGGCGTCGGCGGCAGGGCCGGGACACGCCGCCCGGCATCACGGAGATCGAGAGGCGGGCCGATGCGCTGGAGAAGGCCTCGCGGTTGCCGTCGGCGTTGGCGCTGTGGGAAGACGTGATCGACTCCGGCCTCTACGGCCTTCAGGAGGACGAGCGGGCGCGCCAGGCCATGTTGCGCATCAAGCGGAAGGCCGGCCCGGGCCTCTTCAAGGAGCCGGTGGCGACGTGGCGGAACAAGGTCTTCATTCTGGCCAAGTATGACGCTGACCTGCCGGCCACGGGGACCCGCACGGGCGTGCACGTGCGCTACGGGCTTTCGGAGGAGGAGATCGCGACCGTCCGGCAGCGGTTCGCCCTGCTGGAGAAGGAGGTCTTGGCCGGCTCGTGCGGGGCGCTGCGGATGGAGAATGACATTACGGTGGTAGCCGAGCCCTGGGGCGTGTTCCGGCCCACCGCGCGGACCGGGCCGCTCAGCTGGGACCGCTATCCGACCGACCGCCGCGCCGGCCGGTACCAGATCACGCGCAGGGACTTGGACGCGACCTTCCATTACAGGCGGAAGTATCTTGCCCGGGGGTATGACGGAGTCTTCTTCGTGGTGCGGTCGGACCCCGCGCGTTTCGAAATCGACGGGGGCGGTGCCGCGGCCGAGGGCAGCGTGGTCAATGCCTCACGAACACCCTACGCCGACCTCGACATCGTTCCGCAATGCCACGAATGGCTCCACGTCCTGCACTTCCGGGTCTGGCAGCGCGGGGGGTTCGACTGGATGCAGTGCGTCTTCCTGCACGACCAGCTTCGAGAAACGCAACTCCGTAGATCGTGGCGGACCGGCCGGTTCACCGACCAGCAGGAGGTGTTCGTCGAGGTCATGCAGAAGTACATGACCACGGCGATGTGGCGGTCGATCGAGCAGCGCGGCCGCGCGGCCGCGGACGCGCGGCCTGTCCTTCCTGGCTGACGCCGCGCCGGCGGCGGGCAAGGCTGGCGCAGGGCATCCGGCCAATCTGCCCACCGCGTTGCATCGGCGGCGCGCGGCGCTTTAGCATGGCGGCATTCCGGGGGTCGGTGGCGGCCCCCCGCCCGGAAGGGGTGCGATGGCCTCGCGACGGTGGAAGATCGGCGTGCTGGTCGCCGCGGCGGTGGCGGTGGGCGTCGGCATCCTGGTCGCGCGCGTCGGCAACGCCACGTCGTACCTCTCGGACGACGCGGCCGCCTGCATCAACTGCCACGTGATGACCGACGCGTACGCCTCGTGGCAGCGGGGCAGTCACGGCCACGTCGCCGTCTGCAATGATTGCCACGTCCCGCACTCGAACCTCGTGGCCACCTACGCGTTCAAGGCCAGGGACGGGGGACGGCACTCGGTGATGTTCACGTTCGACCTCCAGCCGCAGGTCCTCCGGCTGTCGTCGGGGGCGCGGCCGGTGGTGCAGGCAAACTGCGTCCGGTGCCATACGCGGGCGATGATGGGCGTGCGCCTGCCGGGCGTCGAGGAGCGGGCGTGCTGGGACTGTCACCACGGGGTGCACGGGGAGGTGGGGAGCCTGTCGGCCTCGCCGCCTGAGCTTCGCCCCGCCCTGCCCCCGGCCGGGCTGCCTTGGAGTGAGAAGGAGCCGCACCCATGACCGAACGCGCTTCCGCCAACGAGACCCCGCGGCGCCGATGGGTCTGGCCGGTGCTCTTCGTGCTGATCGCGGGCGTGGTGGTGCTGCTGGGGCTGCTGACGACCTCCATCCTGGAGCGCCGGTGGGAGGCCCAGCGGCCGCACATCGCCGTCGTCCCGCTCGACACCTGGGAGATCGACCCGGCGGCGTGGGGCGAGGCCTACCCGCTCCAGTACGAGACCTATCGCGCCCAGGCCCAGGGCGAACCGACGCGGACGGCGTTCGGCGGCTCGTTCCCGCGGGACTACCTGGCGGAGGACCCGAAGCTGGTTATCCTCTGGGCGGGGTACGGCTTCATGGACGACTACCGCCAGGCCCGCGGCCATCCGAACTCGCTGAAGGACGTGAGGGCGACCGCGCGGACCGGGCCGAAGACGGTCGGCACCTGCATGACGTGCAAGAGCGGGCATGTGCCGGAGCTGATCAGCGACCTCGGGGCCGAGGCGTTCTACGCCACGCCTTTCCAGCAGCTGGCGGCCGAGATGGAGCATCCCATCGCGTGCATCGATTGCCACGACCCGAAGACGCTGAAGCTGCGGGTCCTTCGGCCGGCGCTGACCGCGGCGCTGGCGGCCCAGGGCCGGCCGATCGAGGAGGCCACGCACCAGGAGATGCGGTCGCTGGTGTGCGCCCAGTGCCACGTGGAGTACTACTTCCGCGACGGCGTCTACCTGGTGCTGCCATGGGGCCCGGCCGAGGCGAAAGGCGGCATCGACGCGCAGCTCGCGTACTACAACAGGATCGACTTCGCCGACTACGTCCATCCGATCTCCGGCACACGGATCGTCAAGAGCCAGCACCCGGACTACGAGATTTACCGGACCGGGGTGCACCACTACCGCGGCGTGGCGTGCGCCGACTGCCACATGCCGTACGTCACCTCCGGCGGGGTCAAGTTCACCAGCCACCACGTGCGGAGCCCGCTGCTGGCCGTGGAGAAGAGTTGCATGGTCTGCCACGGGTGGACGCGGGAGGAGATCGTCGCGCGGGTCGAGGCGATCCAGACGAAGGTGCACGAGGCCGAGCAGGTGGCGGAGGCGGCCCTGGTGCGTGCCCACTTCGACGTGGCGGCGGCCCGGGGCGCGGGAGCCGACGACGCGGCCCTGGCCGGGCCGCGCTCGAAGATCCGCGACGCCCAGTTCCTCTGGGACTCGGCCAACTCGCAGAACGGCATGGGGTTCCATTCGCCGCAGGAGACGATGCGGCTGCTGCTGACCGCGACGGACCTGGCGCAGGAGGCCCGGGTGGCGGCCGCGCGGGTGCTGGCGGCCCAGGGCGTGGCCGCGGCGCCGCGCTATCCCGACATTTCCACGAAGGCGAAGGCGACGGCGGTGGCCGAGGCGTTCATGGACGGCCAGGGCCCGGCGCTGCTGCCGTGAGCGGCGCGGGGCCGGCCCCGCGGAATTACTTGTCGGGCGCGGCCAGGTCGAAGCACGTCACGCCGCCGATCGACCGGATGTACAGCCGGCCGTTCAGGATCGGCGTGTCCATGACGACCAGGTAGCCGCTGATCGTGGAGGCGGGCAGCGTGTAGTCCTGGTTCAGCGGCTTGGGGCTCGCGGGGTCGAGCGTGTAGTACGACACGCACCACGGGTTGCCGTGCGAGGCATCGGACCAGAGCAGCAATTTGTCCTCGGCAATCTGCGGGTGCACGTGCTTCTGCTGGACGAGCGTCTCGGAGCGGATGCGGCCGGTCTCGACATCGACGGCCAAGAGCAAGTGCTGGCGCTTGTCGGCCTTGCGGAACGCCTTTGATGCCTGCGTATGCCCGGTCCAGAACCAGGCCACGCCGTCGCGGACGGCATGGCCGGCGCGGGGACCGCTGTCCGGCTTGGACTGGTGGGTGTACTTGGGGCCGGCCGGCAGCGACCACAGCTTCGTGGCGCCCTGGAGGCTGAGCTTGTACGCGCCCCAGAGGGCCTCGCCCTCGTCGTTGGACCAGACGTTGATCAGGGCAACGTCGCCGACCAGGGGGATCGTGCCCAGGGTGTGCCCGTTGCCGCCCTGCTCCCACAGCACCGTCCCCGCCTTCGGGTCGATCAGGAAGAGGGTGCCGTCGCTGTTGTGGGCGAGGACGTACTCGCGGCCCTCGTGCGCCCAGGCGCGCGGCGTCGCGAGGTGGGACATGTAGCGTTTCTTGCGGTCGACGAGGGTCCAGAGCGGCGTGCCGTCGGCGGCGTCGAGGCCGCAGAGCCCGTCGTTCGTGAGGGCCGGCGCGACGAGGACGCCGTCGGCGACGCGCGGCGAGGTGTGCAGGCCGCCCGCCGAGGCCGCCCACCGCCCCTCCTTCAGGGCCTCCTCCTTGTCCTTCGCCATCCACTCGTGGCCGGGCACCTTGCTTTCCCAGCGCAGCCGCCCGGTCTCGGCGTCGTGGGCGTACACGCGGCCGGTGGTACCGACGAAGTAGACCGTGCCGTCGCGGTAGCACGGACTGGAGCCCCAATCGTTGCGCTTGATGGCGACGCGGTTGACGCCCTTGCCCTCGTGGACCTGGAGCCACTTCTGCTTGCCTGTGGCCGCGTCGATGGCCACGAGGCAATCGTCGGCGGCGATGCACCAGATGGCGGGGTTCCATCCCTCGCGCGAGCCGACGGTGCGGAAGCTCGTCTTCTCGCCAGCCAGCTTCACCTCGCCGCTGGGCCGGTAGAAGGCGATGTAGATGGTGTCTTCGGCGATGATCATGCTGGAGGTGCCGCCGGGCAAGACCTCGATGCCGAGCGCCTCGCCTTGGCGGCGCTGGCTGCCGTAGAGGGCCTTGCCGACGCCGGCGTGCGAGTCGCGCGTGGCGAAGACCTCCCGGGCCTGGCTGAGGTCGTCGACCAGCTCAATGCCCTGGGGCGGCGTCGCACGGTTGTGGGCCGCCACATGCGGCCAGTTCAGGGGACCGTCCGCGACGGCCTCGGCCCCGGCGGCCGGGGTTGCCGCACCGCACGTAACCGCTGTCAGAACCAGTGTCAGAAGGGCCGTTCGTGTCAGCATGTCTTTCACCTCCGCGCATCCGGGGGGAACAAGGTCGGCCTCGCCGGCAGCCCGGCCGGTCGTGCCACACCCGGGGTCCGGTGGCCTCCGAGGCGGCGGCGGTGGCGATGCCACCAGCCGCTCGCTTAAACTGTAACGGCGACCCGTCGGTCCGCAAATAGTCCGGCACGGCGTCGGGCCGCGGCGCTCGGGCGACAGGACACGTGACGCCGAGTCAACGGTCCATGCCGCCACCACGTGGGTCACGCGTTCTGTCCCCCGAGGGGGCAGCGGATGACACACGGCTCGGCCACGGCCGGGCGGTAGCGCTTGATCGGGTCCAGTTGCCTCAGGGCCCCGGCGAGGGCCTTCGGCGTGATCGTCTCGGGCGGCGCGACGTCGGCCTCGGAGCCGAGGTAGCGGAAGCCGCTCTCGCCCATGAGGGCATACCGTTTGGCCCAGTCGCAGCGGGCGGCGTCGATACGACGGAAGGTCCAGGACCGTCCCTCGCACGTCACGGTCACCGGCTCGTCGGTGATCGCCCGCGCCGGACACGCCGCCACGCACGGCCGGTCGCACGTGTCGCAGCGTGCGGGGCCCGCCGGCGCGAGCGGCGTGGCCGCCAAGTCCGCGTCCGTCACCACCGCGACCAGCCGCTGGCGGAGGCCGAACCCGGGCGTGGCCAGAAGGCCGCTGACGGTCAGCGTGCCCAGCCCGGCCGCCAAGCCCGCGAACCGGTTCGCGAAGAGGTCCGGCTGCGGCCCGCGCGGGTTCGCGCTCGTCGAGGCCGCGCCCACCAGGTCCATCGCCACCACGCCGCGGTGGCCGAACAGGGCCAACCGCTGGACCAGGCGCATGCCGAGAACCGTGGCCAGCCAGTTCGTGACGTAGGTCTCGAAGGCGTACGGCCCGACGGCTTCGGCCGGTGGCCGCGTCGCGCGGGCCAGCACGTCACGGTGGTACCGGAGGCCGAGGACGAGCACGGACCGGGCGCCGGGGAGCCAGTCGGCGGGGGTCTTCAGCGTGCGACGGGCGGCGGTCACCTCGGGGTCCCAGGGGGTGAACCGGTGCGCCCGGTCGGACGCGTCGAGACGGTCGCCCTCGAAGACGGGCCGGAGTTGCGGCACAAGCTCGTCGAGCCGCGCCGCCGGGGCCACGCCGACGAGGTCGGCCCCGAGCGCCCGGGCATGGTCGGCCAGGTGGCCCGCCAGGTCGGCCGACGCGTTGCCGTGGTCAAGGGCGGCGCGCCGCCCGGCCGCGCGCCGCCGCTCGGGCGGCAAGGCCATGCACGTCAGCACCGCGTTGGCGGCCACGACGCGGCCGGCCAGGTCCGGCCGGCTCAGGAGAAGGGCGCCGGTCGGGTTGGCGTCGGCGGCCGGGTCGGGCGGGTCCGAACTCCGCTCCAGGGTCATCAGCGATCGGTGGCCGAGGCCCTCCAGGCCGCGCGCCAGGTCGTAGCAGAGCGAATCGACCTGGTACTCGGCGGCAAAACGAAAGGCCTCGTTCGCCCCGGCGGGCGGGCGGGTGACCGCCAGGGTGACGGCGCTTCGCGCGCCGGGGAGCGCGGCCTCAGGGTCGATCCCGGCGGCCCGCAGGTCGGCGGCCGACGAGACCACGAGCTCGTCCACACCGGCGGCCATCGGCCTCGCAAGCAACCGGTCGACGTCGGCGCGGCTCGGGGCGCTGCCCGCGCGCGGCTCGGGATACCGGCGCATCGGCGCGGACGAGACGGCCGGATTGAAGGTGCGGCGCGGCTTCGGAACGCAGACCTTCAGGCACTGGCCCATCTCGCCGGCGCGGACGCCGTGCTCGCGGGCGGTCTCCAGGATGACCGCCTCGGTGACCACCTCGGGCAGGTCGAGGTCCAGGTCGAGATCGAAGTGCTCGCCCCACGCGCACCGCCACAGGTTCTTGTTCGGGAACCGGTACGCGTGCGGGCCGATGCGGAGGACCTTCTCGCCGTCGATTTCCTTCGAGAGGGCCTCGGCGGGGCAATGGGTGCGGCACAGCATGCACCGGTCGCAGACGCTGCCGGGGGGCACGAGGGGGTCGGGCTCGACCTCGGCGTCGGTGAGGACGGTGATGAAGCGGTTGCGGGCACCGTACTCGGGCGTCAGGGCCAGGCCGCTGAAGCCGATCTCGGCGAGGCCCGCGACAACGGCCATGTAGATGTGACTGATATCCGGGGCGAAGACCGCCTCCAGGTCCTTGTAGGCGTTGTACCGCCAGATGTTGCTCGACGCGACCGGCAGCGCCCCATGGCCCTGCCGCTCGAGGAACGTGGCCACGCGGTACGCCATCTCGTCCAGCCGCGCGTTCATCAAATACTGGACCGAGTACGGACCGATGACCTGGGGATGCCGCTCGCCGCCTTGCTCCACGCAGGCGTCGGGGTGGTGGACGGCCATGACGATGACGGTCCGGGCCGAGGGCAAGAGGCCCCGCGGGCTCATCATCGGCGGCGCGTGGCGGCAACGGTCGATGTCGCCGAAGCCGACGAGGTCGGCCCCGAGGTCGTAGGCACAGGTGCGGATGGCCTCCTTCAGCGACATGGCTCGGATTCCTCGGCGGCGGCGTGCCGGCGGCCGGGCGACTATACCGGGCGACGCCACCGGCCACAAGAGAAGCCCGGTCGGGCTACTTGGGTGCGCGGTCGGTGACGGACCGGCCGACCGCGCCGCCGAGCCTGCCGCCCGTCTCGGCGGTCCGCTCGAAGAAGTGCCACGCGGCCATCGCCCTTGGCCTCGGCCAGTTCCGTGCCCGTACCGGCCAATGCGACGCCCAGGTCGAGGGTCGCGCCGGGCACGGCCGCCGGCCCGCCGAGCGCCGCCGCGACAGGCCCGAAGGCGAGGCCGGCGCGGACCGAAGCGCCGGCGGCCCAAGGGCGGCCCGGCCGCAAGACCGTGAACGGTTACATGAACCCAAAGAAGCGCTCAGTTTCAAAGAAGATACCGGGACCTCTGGGGCCGGAACGGGTTCTAAGGGGCGAGCGAAGTCCGTCATTGTGGCGGCAGTGATCCGTGATGGCCGAAGGAGTTTACGAATGTCTCAGCCAATGCGCCTGTTCGCCGGCTTGTTCGCTGCATCCGCGCTGCTTGCCGTGCTGCTGTGTCCGGCGATGGCAGAGGAGCCGGTCACGTACCCGGCCCACGTCAAGACCGACGCCCAGAAGGAAGCGTGGCGGATCGGTTGGCCGATGTTCCATGGGCCCAACGGAAACGGAGTGGCCATTGACTGCGGATACGACCTGATCGACGCAGTCGAGGACATGCGTCTTGTGTGGCAGAGCGAGGAACTCGTTCCTCCGCCGTCGTACCGGGGGCTTCGGTCCAGCTTCGCCACTCCGGTGATGGCCGAGGGGCGGCTGTACCTCTCCTATGCCTGGCCGACCGGAATGACACCCGACGTCTCGAAGGTAACCCCCGAGGCAATCCGCGCCTTGAACACCGGCCGGTCGGGTCGGACGGACAAGAGTGACAAACCCGGCGACGACATCGTCGTCTGCATGGACGCCGTCTCCGGCAAAACGATCTGGAAGCGCGTTTTCGAAGGACAGGGCGAAACGTTGCTGGGAAGCGGCAAGGGCGGCGGCCACGGCACGATGCTCGTCCATGAAGGCAAGGCCTACGCCTTCGGCATGGCCGGGTGGGTCTACTGCCTGGACGCCAAGACCGGCAAGACGATCTGGGCCGAGCACAAACGCCCCAGCGCCCACTCCCCTAACGCCACGCCGGTCATTGCCGATGGCGTGTTGGTGTTCCGCGAGCACGCGACGCTGTTTGGCTACCAGGCCGAAACCGGCAAGCCGCTCTGGAGTAAGGGCGGCGTGGTCAGCGGCATCCGCAACGCCTCCTTCACCCGCGTGTGGAAGCACGACGGGAAAGAGTATTTCATCCATGAGAACATGTGCCTGGAGCCAAAGGCCGGGAAGGAACTCTGGAGCATCGGGCCTGTCGAGGGGGGCAATACCACCGCCATCTATGGGGACTACATGGTTTGCCGAGAGGCCGACAAGGACAGCGACAACGTCGGCCCGCGCTGCTACAAGATCTCGCCGGAGGGCGCCGAGCTGGTCTGGGAGTTCAAGACGGACCGCGGGCCGTTCCTGATGAAGGGTTTCTCCAGCCCGACCTTCCACAAGGGCTACGCAATCGTGGACCTGCAAGCCCCCGAGAAGGGGTCTGGAGGCCGCAAGGAGACGCTCTTCTCGATGATCCAACTGGCAACCGGCAAGCAGATTCTCATGGACGGACACTACAAGAACTGGAAGTACCAGCCCATCGTCGCCGAGGGCAAGTACTGGCACTTCAGCAGCCCGACGTGGGGCTTCTGGATCGCCAGCGTCGATCCCGAAGGCCTCAAGGAACTGAGCCACAAGAGGATGCGTGGCGGGTGGGCCGGAGATACCTCCCCCGCCTATGCCTGCGGGTGGCTGTTCCTGCGGGCCGACAACCGCGTGGTCTGCTACGATCTGCGGAAGGAGAAGTAGAACCGGACGCAACGCGGACGGTCACAGAACCCTCGTCGCAAGTCACGTCCTGAACGTTCTGCCAAATCGCTTCTTCCCTGTCAGGCGGCTTCGGGACCGCTCAGGCCGCCGCGCGGACCACCACGGCCGCCGCGCGCAGGCTCCGCCGTCGCGCGTCAACCGGGCCGTGCGCGGCGGCGTGCCGGCGGCCGGGCGACTATACCGGGCGCCGCCACCGGCCACAAGGGAAGCCCGGTCGGGCTACTTTGGTACGAGGTCGGTGATGGACCGGAGGGCCGCGCCGCCGAGGCTGCCGCCCGTCTCGGCGGTCTGCTGGAAGAAGCGCCAGGCGGCCTCGCCGATGTCGCCGACGGGGTCCTTGCGGACCTCGACGGCGTCCCACGTGCCGCTTACGTGCAGCCGCGTCAGGGCTTGGGCGGGCGCCGTCACGAGGTTCACCAGCGGCACCTGTTCCAGGATGGCGCCGAGGCGGTCGAAGAAGGCGGGGACGACGTAGAGGTCGAGCTCGCGCGTCGCCAGGTTCACTGTGCCCCCTTTCTGGGCGTAGATGGCGACGATGGGCGTGGCGACGCGGCCGTCGCGAAGGGTGAGGACGCGGCCGGCCGTCTCGAAGGCGGCGCGGATTTCGCCGTCCTCGGCTCCCTCCGGGGCGACGCCGACAAAGGCCAGGATGCCCTGAAGCACGGGCAGTTGAAAGGTGTCGGTGTCGCGGGCCGTCGCCATGCCGCGCCCCCGCAGGGCGGCCAGGGCGAAGCGGTCGCCGCGAAATCCGTAGACGAGATTGGCGCGGCCCTCAGGGCGTTCGTCCCGGCCCAGGGCCTCGAAGAGGGCGGCGAAGCGGAGGTCGCGGACGTCGAGCCCGCCGGAGAAGGACAGCGTCCCGCCGGCCGGCCAGTCGGTGCGCAGGCGGCCGATGACGCGGCCGCCGGCGGCTTTGGCCCGGAGGCTGGAGACGTCGGCCCCGCGGCCGAGGAAGAGCAGGCTGATGCCGATCGCCTCGGCGATCGGCCCGGCCTCACCGCGGAGCACCGCGTCGTCGAAGCGGGCGGTGCCGTCGATCTCGACGGCCTCGGCCGTCCACGGGCCGCGTGCCGCCAGGTCGAACGTGAACGCGCTCTCGGCGCCGGTCAGCGGCGCGGCCTCCAGGGCGAGCGCCACGCGGCCGTCACCATTGGCCGCGGCCTGCTCCGTGCCCGTTCCGGCAAACGTGACGCCCACGTCGAGGGTCGCGCCGGGCACGGCTGCCGGCCCGCCGAGCGCAGCCGCGACAGGCCCGACGGCGACGCGGGCGAGGTCAAGACGGCCCTTCCACGCGGGCGGCGCGTCCGCCGGCAGGTCCAGCGTCAAACGGCCGGCCACCGCCCCGTCCCCGGCCCGCCCGGCAAGGTCGGTCACCGTGACGGTGCGGCCGTCAAAGGCGGCCCGGGCGCCGAGGCCGGTGAGGACCGGGCCATCGGGCGCGGCCACCGTCCAGTCCGCCAGCGACGCGGTCCCGCGCACCGCGGGCGTCCCCCCCTCACCCTGGGCCACGTCGACGCGGACGTCCGCTTGGAAACGGCCGCCGACCTCCAGGCCCTTGCCGAAGGCGAGGCCGGCGCGGACCGAGCCGTCGGCGCGGACATCGACCGGTTCGCCCGGGCGGCCGGTGACGTCTGCGGTCACGTCGAGGCGGGCGGTCTCGAGGGGCGACTCGGGCGCGAACGTCGCGACCAGCGCCCCCGCGTCGAGGCCCGTCGCCTCCAGGTGCGCTTCGTACGCCGCCGGGCGGCCGCGGGCCAGGGCCACGCGGGCGCGGCCGGTAACAGGGCCGTGCGGCGTCCGGCCGGAGAGCGACGCGACGCGGAGGGCGTTCGGCCCGAGGTCGGCCTCGGCCTCGAAGCCGGAGACGATGAGCCGCTCGCCGGCCGCGACTTCCCACCCACTCAGCGTCACATGGCCGCGCACCGGCATGGCGCCCACCGCCGGGTCGTCGGCGAAGCTCAGGGCGACACGGTACGCCCCGGCGGCCGCGTCGACCGGCCCGGTCAGGGCGAGGTCGGCGGTGCCGGAGGCGGTGAGGCGCGGCAAGGCGGAGGCGTCGCCCTGGAAGGAGGCATCGACGGTGACGCGGCCGTCGCGGATAGGCCCGAGCGGGCCGGTCCACGGGCGCAGGCCCCCCAGGCGAAGCGGCTCGTGGCTTGTCAGCGTGCCCTCGTAGACGATCGGCCCGTCGGGAGGCAGGCGCACGAGGGCGGCGCCGGCAACGGGACCCACGGGGGTGGCGGCACGGAAGGTCGCGCGGGCCTCGCGGCCAGCGGCGTCGACCTCGGCCGAGGCCGCGTCCACGAGCCGGCCCGTCCGATCGGCGAGTCCGACGTCGCTCAGCCGCACGGTGCCGCGCGGCACCGCGCCCTTCCCCTGCAGCATGTCGTCGAGGGTGACGTCGAGTTCGGCCCGGCCGCCGACGCAAAGGTGCCTGCCCCACTGGAGACGGGCGGCGGCGGTCCCGGTGACGGCGAGCGCCTCGTTGCCGCGCCCCCGGAGCGACAGGTCGGCTTCCCAGTCCCCCTGGTCGACCTCGCCGAGGGGCACGCCCACGGCGGCGAGGGTCCGGACGCGCCCGTCGCGGAGGCGGAGGGTGGCGGCCCACGTGGGAGGGCCGTCGTCGGGGAGGGTCACGTGTCCTTCGCCGCTCGCGGCCCCGAGCGGGCAGGCGAAGCCGAAGCCCTCAACCTTGATCCGCCGCCCGGCGATGCGGGCCTTGGCGGAGAGGCCGCTCACGAGGTCGCCCTTCGGACCGACGGCGCGACCGCTCTCCACGACGACGGTGCCCTCCGGCAGGGGAAACGGCTTGGAGACGAGGTCGGCGAGGACAGTGCCGGCGGCGCGGCGGACGCCCGGCACGGCAAGGGCGGCATCGGCGTCGAGACGGCCATGCAGGGCCAGGCGGTCGGTCCCCTGCCCTTCGACGCGGAGGCGGACGCAGGCGCGGCCCTCCTCGATCGGCACGTCCCCAAGAAGCGGCGCGAGGGCCGCCAAGTCAAGCCCGCTGGCCCGCAGGTCGGCCCAGTAGGCCACGGGCTCGGCGGCCCAGTCGACGCCGGCATCGCCTTCGACGGTCCCGCCGGGCGTGCGGCCTGAGATGTCGGAGATCGCCACCGACCGCCCCTCGAAGCGGGCCTTGACGCCCACCTCCTCCATCAGCCGCGTTCCGCCTCGGGTGACGTGCCAGTCGGCAAGGTCGGCGCGGCCATCGATGCGGAGCGTCGCGAGGTCCGCCGCGGTGCCGCTTGCGTCGAGGTCGACGTCGAGACGCCCGCCGCCCGTGACGGGCAGGTCGCGGCCGAGCGCCGCGGCGACGAGGCGCACGGCCTCGGCCGGCACGGCGCCGGCGGCGCGCAGCGACGCCTCGAACGCCGAGGTCACCGGGTCGAAGCGGGCGGCGGCACGCGGCCCCGTGTCGCCCCTGGCGTCGCGCGGCTCGACGCCCAGAACGTAGGCCGCGCCGTCGCGCGTCAGCCGGGCCGTGAGCGGCGGCGTGGCGCGCCGCTCGCCGTCGCCGTAGGTGGCCGCCAGGGCCAGCGTCTCGACCGTCACCTCGCGGAGGTCCACGTAGCGGAGCGCCCGGGGGGGGGCCTCCTCCGTCGGCGCCCCGGGGGGCGGCTCCGCCGCCTCCTTCTCGAGCCCCCGCAGGGGCAGCGCCGGCGAGGCGGCCTCGAAGCGGCCGGTGACCTCGATGCGGCGAACGCGGACCGCGCTCAGCGTCGGATGCAGGCTCGGCCAGTCGGCCAGCGCGACCCGGAGGCCCTCGACGCGGAGCCAGTCCCGGCCGTCCGGGCCCGTGAGAGTAATCTCGCCCAGCTCCGCCCGGCCTTCGAGCGACAGGCGGACCGCGGCGACCTCGACCCCGCCGTCCCAGTACGGCGCAAGCGCCCCCTCGAGGGCAGTCGCCACGAGGCCCGGCCCCCAGACATGCAGAGCCGCAAGGCCCAACCCGGCCAGGATCGCGAGACCCAAGAGGGTGCCGAGGAGCCTGCGGAGCCACCGACGCTTGTGCTCGCTCATGGTGCGGGTCCCTGCGGCCACGGGCTAGTCGGGCTGGGTCTCGACTTCGGCCTCGAGGTCGGCCGCCTCGGGTGCAACGGCGGGCGGGGCGATGACGTCAGCGGTATTGGCCTCGCGCCGCGGTGGCCGCACGTTGCCCTTCGTGACCGGCCCGCCACCGAAGAGCCACCAGGCGTGCTCGTTGGAGAAGCCGAAGGCGGGCCCGGAGGCGTAGAGGAAGCGACGGTCGTCGCGGCGATAGGCAACGAGGCTGATGCGGGTCACGCCGGCCTGCTTGATGGACTTGTAGGCGGCCACCTCGGGCAGCGGGGCGTTGCCGAAGGGGGTCGGCACGTTCGAGGCCGGGATGCCGAAGATGTAATCGCTGCGGTCGACGCCGACGGCGCCGCTGCGGACCTCGAGGATGTAGTCGGCCTCCTCGGGGGCAGCCATGACGAGGGCGCCCTCGTACCAGGCCCGCGCCCGGACGGCGGCGTCGAGGAAGGTCTCGTCGATCCGCTCCACGTGGGACGTGTCGACATACACTTTCCGGTTCTCGACCGGGCTGAAGTCGAGTTGGGCGACGGCCTGGTCGATGCTGGCCGCCACGAGGAGCTGCTCCGTGGCGGTGCGCGGCGTGTCGGTGACGAGCTGTTCGCCGCACCCGCCGGCGGC
Source organism: uncultured Anaerolineales bacterium (assembly GCA_964397995.1). GTDB lineage: Bacteria > Planctomycetota > Phycisphaerae > FEN-1346 > FEN-1346 > CAYNLG01. The sequence continues at coordinate 12,308 of CAYNLG010000017.1, read as the reverse complement.
GAGGGCCGCGAGCAGCGCGGCCGCCACGGCCGCGGCGCGGGTCGGGGCCTCACGGTGTGCGTTCACTGCCCATCGCCTGGGGGTCGTCACGTGGCCGTCCTCTCCTCTCGGGGTTCGTGGGGTACCAACCCGGCCGGACCGCTCCGGGGTCTGTCGTTCCGGACGAAGCGCCGCCGGTCGTGGATACGCGGCGGCGGGGTCGGGGATTCTACCATGCGGCAGCCGGGGCTCAAGGACGTTCCTTGGGAGGCATGTCGCCGGTTTCACTGGCCCTCACGCCGAACGGCCGCTATGTTGCCGTCCGAGCGCTGCCTATCGGACCACCGGCCCTCATTGAGGACTACCATGCGCCACGTCGCCTGCTTCTGCCTCGCGTGCACGTTCACCATGGCCGTCGCCGCTGTCACCGCGGCCGAGGATACCCCGAGGGTCGTGGCCGGCTCGCGAGGGCCGATCGCGATTCCTTTCACAATGCCCTCCGACGGCGAGGCCTCGGTCGGGCTCTACAACGCGGGCGGACGGCTCGTCCGGCCGCTGGCCCAGTGCGTCGCGCTGGAGGCCGGACCGCACGTCATCCGCTGGGACGGCCTCGATCTCTGGGGCAACGTCGTCCCGGCGGAAACGGCGCTGACGGCCAAGGTCATCACGAACCCGGGCCTCCGCGTCAGGTGGGAGTTCGGGGCGGTGATGAGCAACCCCGTCCCGTGGGTGACGCGGCCCTTCGGCGAGGGCGAGGCGATGCGGTGCGGCGGGTGGCTGGGCGACCATTCGCCCCCCACGAGCGTCGCCTCCACGGGCGACCGCGTCTACGTCGGCTGCTTCACGGCGGAACATGGCCACGCGATGGGCTACACGAACCTCGACGGGGAGAAGATGTGGGGGCGCGGCGGGTTCGAGGGCTGGGCCGGGCCGCGCCAACTCGCCACCGACGGCCGCCACGTCTACGCCGCCGTCAAGTACACGCACCTCTACCGGATGCCGCTTACGTGCGAGGGGCCCCAGCGGATTGCCGACACGGGGCCAGACCGGATCCTGGGCCTGGCGGCCCACGACGGGCGGACGTACCTGCTGCTGGAGAACCACAAGGCGTCGGAGTCGCCCCTCGACGTGAGGATCGGGGCGAAGGACGTGGACACCAAGGCCTCTGTGCCGCCCGTTACGCAGGCCGGGTCGGTACCGCACCAGCAACTCAACCATCGCGAGCGGTTCGCAACGGTCTTCTTCCGCGGCGGCCACTCGCAGACGGGCGTCCAGGCGCAACCGGGCGGGCCCGAGGCAAAGACGGGGCGGACGGCCGTGGTGGCGGCGGCTTTTGCGCGGCCGGTGACCGTCGGGTCGCTGCTCGTGGAGCGGGTGCCGGGGGCGGCCAAGGCGGAGGTCTATGCGCTTGCGCCGGGCGTGGCGTTCGACGCCTCGGCGCACGCGCCGGCGCCGGACGCGGACGTGGATACCTTCACGCCAGGCAAGGCGTGGCGGCGGCTGGGCGAGCTCGCGATGGACCGGCGGCTGAGCGTCGTCACCGCGCCGGAGGCGGACCTCCGGACGCGGGCGCTGCTGGTGCGCCTGACGGCCGAGGGCGAGGGCTTCACGCGGCCGCCCAAGCTGACGATGTGCCGCGTCCTGCCCCACCGCGTCCGCCGCGCCGACGCCGGGGCGGCGCTCCGCCTGCCCGAAGGGGTCGAGACGGCCGAGGTCAAGGGCGCGGGCAAGGCGGACCTGGCGTGGCATCTGCGCACAGCGCGGCCGATCACCGAACGGAACCAGCCGGCCGTGGTGCTCGCGCTGCCCGAGCCGCGCGAGGTCCGGGGCCTCTGCCTGCTGAACCTGGGGGCGCGACAGGTGGCCATCGACGCCTACGCCGGGCCGGCCGACCGGGCCATCGAGGACGCGACCGAGGACGACTGGCGCCAGGTGGGCGAGTACGCGGCCCGCGACAGCAAGCGGACGGGCTGGTCGTCCTGCTCGCCCTACTCGAACGAGGTGATGGTCGACCTGGGCAGTACCGTGACGACGCGGGCGCTGCGCGTGCGGCACCTGACGGGATACGGCGGGGGGCGGGTCTGCTACGAGCGGTTCGACGACGACGTCCGCCGCGCCGACTGCGCGGACGTGGCGATCCTGGCCCTGGCGGACCCCGTGCCCCCGGTGCCGCCCCGCTTCTTCCAGGCCCGCGACGGCGAGACGGGCGACCTCGTGGCCGCTTCCGACGACGCGAGCGTCGACTTCACGGCCTTCGCGGCCGGGCCCGACGGGACGCTCTATACCGTCTCGGGAGATGCCCTGCGGCGGTCGGTGTGGGACCCGAAGGCCGAGGCCTTCCGCCACACCGTTCTCAGCCGGGGGGCGTTAGAGGACCCGATCTCGGTGGCCGTCTCGCAGGACGGCGCGCGCATCGCCGTCGGCGACAGCGAGCGTGACGCCGTCGTCGTCTTCGACCCGGCGGGCCAGCGCGTCCAGGTGATCGGCGACGTGGGCCCGAGGCAGCGGGGTCCGTGGAACCCGCAGACGGTGGACCGGCCTCATGCGATGGCCTACGACCGCCTCGGCCGCCTCTGGGTCGTGGACCACTACTACACGCCCAAGCGCGTCACCTGCTGCGGGCTTGACGGCCGCGCGGTAATCGAGCGCCTCGGGCCCCCACACTACGGCGGCGGGGGCTACCTGGCGGCGTCGCTGGACCGGTTCTGGTACGAGGCCATCGAGTACGAACTGGACTGGAAGGCGGGGACGTCGCGGCCGCTGGCCCTGAACGACGTCCAATACGACGGCCGCTCGCCGACCCTCGACGCCGGGAGCTACTCGTACACGAAGGTCAGCCGCCCGGTCGAACTCGGCGGCCGCCGCTACATCGTCGGCGACGTGGGCGGCCAGTACCATCCGGGCGTCGTGGTCTGCCTTCTGGACCCGGGGTCGGCGGTATGGCGGCCGGCGGCGGTGATGGGGCCGGCGGAGGGCTCGCCGTTCCTGCTCCGCAACTTCGACTGGCGCGAGCACTGGCTCGCCCGCGACCTGACGGACAGCTCGTTCATCTGGTGCGACACCAGCGGCGACGGCGTCCCGCAGACCGACGAGGTCGACCTGTTCAAGCACGCCGCCGTGCTCCCCCCGCCCGAGGGCAAGACGCGCGGCGAGAACCCCTTCAAGGCGCCGTACTGGGGGACGCGGCTGGGGCCGGACCTCACGTTCTGGGGCACGGCCGCGCGGATCGCGCCGGCGCGGGTCACGGAGCGCGGCGTGCCGATCTACCGGCGGGAGGATATCGAGCCGTTCGACTACAAGGCCCTGGCGCCGATCTACACCGAGGGCTTCACGGCCGGGACGCTGGCGAAGCGCGGCTACGGCGGCGCGATGTGCGTGATGGCCGACGGCTCGGTCTTGCACGAGGCCCAGCCGTACGTGGTCACGAAGGACACGACGCTGAAGGGCGGGCCCCTTGGCCAGCACGAGCAGCCGACCGACTACCGGCCGCCCATCCTCGGGCACATCCTCGACAACCCGCTGAGCTTCGTAGGCCGTGCGACGACCGACGGGCCGCTCGGCGAGGTCGCGGTCATGAACGGCGACAACGGCCGCTGGTACGTTATCAGCGCCGCCGACTGCCTTGTCGTCGGCCGCCTTTTCACCGGCGAGGCCGGCGGGTTCGGCGGCCTGACCGAGGCGCGCCGGGGCATGGACGTGACCAACCGCAAACAGGACTGGGAATGTTTCTTCGGCTCGTTCACCCGGGCCCACGACGGCCGCTACTACGTCGTCGCCGGCAAGGGGTATCACGGCATCAGCCGCGTCGAAGGCCTGAACGACTACCGCGTGGCAACGCGGACGGTACGCGTGACCGAGGGGACGGTGGCGGCGAGCGCGCGGCTCCGCGCGGCGCTGGTCCGCTCGGCCAAGGCCGTCGAGGCGGCGCGGAAGCAGAAGAAGACGCTCGCGGTCCAGCCGCTCGTTAAGCGCGCCAAGGGCTTCGCCCTGGATGGGGCGCTCGGCGAGTGGGGCGCGGTCGAGAAGATGCGGCCGCTGGGCGGGAAGGACGGCACATGTCGATTCGATGCCGCCTGCGACGCCGGCGGCCTGGTCCTTGCGTGGGCCGGGACGAGCGGCACGGGCAACGCCGCCGACGAGCCGGCCCTGGTCTTCAAGGGCGGGTTCGCCCTGGACCTGCGCGTGCGCCCGAGCCGCGACCGCGGCGGCCAGGTGAAGCCGGGCGACCGGCGGCTGGTGTTCGCGCCGCACAAGGGCCGATGGATCGCGGTGCTCTACGACTACGTCGCGCCGGACGCGCCGGCGGAGGCGGGCCGCGCCTTCCGCTCGCCCGTCACGACCACCCACGTCAACCGCGTGCGCGTGCTCGGCGCGGACGAGGTCCGGGTGGCCTTCCGCGAGGTGGGGGCGACCGAGGACGGCACCGTACGATGGACCGCGGAGGCCCGCGTGCCGTGGGCGCTGCTGGGTCTGGAGGGGAAGGCCCGCGAGCGGTTCCGCGCGGATGTCGGGGCACTGCTGCCGGACGCCGGGGGCCTGCAGGTGGGCCGGCGGGCCAACTGGAGCCACGTCGGCGTCGCGGACCACGTCTCGGACCTGGCCGTCGAGGCCCAGATTCACCCGGCGGCGTGGGGCGACGTCGAACTCAGGCCGTGACGTGCCGAAGCGGCTTCGCCGCACCCATCGCGGCGCCGGCCTGTTAGAATGGACGGGTCGTGCGGCGCGAATCGCGCGGGGCGCAGCCCCGTCTGACGACCGGAACACATACGGAAAGGAGAACGCCGATGTCACGTCGTACGTTCCTGTGGACCTGGGGCCTGGCGGCCGGGGTGATGCTGGCGACTGGCGGGGCCGCCGTCGCCGAAGAGGGCGCGGCCGAGGCGAGCGCGTCGCGGGCAGAGCTCCCCTACTGGCCCGTCGGCTTCAAGCTGCCGACCGAGATCACCCAGGGCTGGAAGAATGCCGAGAAGATCGCCAAGCAGCCGAAGGCCGACATCCTCGTCTGGACGCCGCCCAAGGCCGAGCGCCTCCGGGCCGTCTTCCTCATCCCGGCCAACACCGACTCGAAGCACGTGGGCGAGCACGACGCCGTCCGAAGGGTGGCGGCCAAGCACGAGATGGGTATCGTGTACCTCCGGTTCTTCGGGGGCCAGGTGATCGAGCGGAGCGACCCGCCGAAGGACGCCGACCGCCTCTTCAAGGCGGTGCTCGACCTCGTCGCCAAGAAGACGGGCGTGGCCGAGTACCGGTGGGCCCCGTGGATCACGTTCGGCAAGTCGTCGCGCGGCCGGTTCCCGTTCCGGACCACGTGGTGGTTCCCGAAGCGCGTGATCGCCAGCATCTCGTACCACGGCGAGACGCCGACGTGGCCGATGGAGAGCTGGTCGAAGGTCGGCGACGAGTCGACGATGCACCTCGCCATCAACGGCCAGGAAGAGTGGTCCGGCACGTGGTACCGGCATGTGCGGCCATGCATGCTCAACTACCACCTGAACACGAACTGGCTGACGCACCAGGTGGTGCTCCCCGGCGTGGGGCACGGCAACTATGCCGACGCCCATGGCAGCCCGGGCTGGGGAAAGCCCGTGCCGGAGGGCACGGCCAGCTGCCTCGAGGTCTGGGACTACATCGCCCTGTACCTCGACCGGGCGCTGACCCTGCGCGTCCCGGCCGGGGCCTACCCGGACGCCCATGAGCCGATCGCGCTCAAGCAGGTGGACCGGACGAGCGGGTACCTGGTTCACCCGCGGGCGCCGGAGACGCTTCTGGGGATCAAGTGGATGGCGTTCCGGTTCAAGGACGGGGCCTACCAGACCATCCCATGGCCGGACGAGAAGCACCCGGTGCTCGACAGCGAACAGGGGACGATCAAGCCGGAACTGCTCGTCCGCCGCGCCGCCGACGTGCCCGACGGGGAGCGAAGGACGTACTTCTGGGTACCGGACAAGGAGATGGTGGCAGCGTGGCTGAAGTTGCACAAGGTCAAGCCGGCCGCGGTGCCGGTGCCATAGGAGGGATCACATGGAGGCCGTACCGCTTGCCATCGTGTGGTTCTTCGTCGTGGGGTTGGGTGTGCTGCTTGTGGCCACGTCGGCATGTGCCGCCGACCCGGCACCGGCGTTCGTGGTCGCGCCGGACGGGGACGACGGCGGGCCGGGCTCGTCGCAAAAGCCCTTCGCCACGCTCCAGCGGGCCAAGGAGGCCGTGCGGGAGCGGGTCGCCGCGGGGCTGGAGGCCGATCTGCTGGTGCGTGTGCGCGGCGGGGTGTATCGCCTCTCCGGGCCGCTCGTTTTCACGCCCGAGGACGGGGGCACCGACCTCCACCGCGTCGTCTACCGGGCCGCCCCGGGCGAGAGACCGGTTGTGAGCGGGGGGAAGCCGATCACCGACTGGACCGTCGCCGAGGACGGCACGTGGCAGACCACGGTCCCGCCCGACCGGACGTTCCGGCAGCTCCACGTCGGCGGACGGCGGGCGGTCCGCGCCCGCCATCCGAACGCCGGGCACTTCCGCGTCGAGGCGGTCGGCGAGGACAAGCGGACCCACTTCCGCTACCGCGAGGGGGACCTCCGCGCCTGGCCGGACGCGGAGCGCATCGAACTCGTCTTCTTTCACGACTGGTCGATCTCGCGGGTGCCCGTCCGGCAAATCGACGAGGCGACGCGGACGCTGACCGTCGTCGGCCAGGTCGGCGGGCCGATGAACTGGGCCGCCATGGACTGGTTCGAGCCGCACCCGAGGTACTGGCTGGAGGGCGCGGCCGCGTTCCTCGACGCGCCCGGCGAGTGGCACCTGGCAGCCGACGGGACGCTCCGGTACAGACCCCGGCCGGACGACCCGCCCGCCCCGGCCCAGGCCGAGGTCATCGCGCCGGCGGCGACGCGCCTTGTGGAAGTGCGCGGCGACGCGGACCGGCCGGTGCGGCGGCTGCATCTGGAGGGCCTGGTCTTCGAGCATACCGCCTTCCCGCTCCCGGGCGGCCGGTACCTGGGCCGCCAGGCCGCCAGCTTCAACGAGGCGAACGAGGCCGGTGACGACCGGCCCGGGTGGGACCGCGGCTGGGTCGAGCCCGCCCTGCGCTTCGAGCGGACCGAGGGGTGCGCCCTCAGGGGGTGCACGGTGCGGCACGCCGACGGCTCCGGGGTCTGGTTCGGACGCACGTGCAAGGGCAACGTCGTCGAGGGCTGCCACCTGCACGACGTGGGCGGCAACGGGGTCATGATCGGCGAGGGCCAGGAGCGCCAGGCCGAGGACGGCACGCCCTGGTGGCGGGCGCCGGGGGCCACGGCGGAGGCGGCGCGCGGCAACGCGGTGCGCGATTCGCTCATCGAGGCGGTGGGGCAGCAGTTCTTCGGGGCCGTCGGCATCTGGATCGGCCTGGCCGCCGACACCCGGGCGGTGCATAACACGGTCCGCCACACGCCGTACACGGGCGTGAGCGTCGGCTGGATGTGGTGGAGCCCGAAGGTCGGGCCCGTGCCGCGCACGACCCCGGCCGCCGGCAACCGCATCGCGTACAACCACATCCACCACGTGATGCAGGTGCTGAGCGACGGGGGCGGCATCTACACGCTGGGGCGGCAACCGGGAACAGAACTCGTCGCGAACCTCATCCACGACGTGCCGCGCAACACCGGCCGGGCCGAATCGAACGGCATGTTCCTCGACCAGGGGACGACGGGCATCGTCATCGCGCGGAACGTACTGTACGGACTGGACCGAAGCCCGCTGCGGTTCCACAAGTGCCACGAGATCCTGGTCCAGGAGAATGTGCTGGCGGTGAGCCCGGGCCTGCCGGCGCTCCGCTTCAACGATACGCCGCCCGAGAAGATTACGAGCGACGGCAACACGGTGGTGACGGTGCGAGTGCGCGGCGAGCCCCCGAAGGCGCTGCACGCGGGCATCGAGGAGTTGGCCGACGACGCGGGCCCGCGGTCACCGTGGCGGGAGCGGCTGGCGGGGCCCTGAGACTGAAGCCGCGTGGTCGGGGCCGCCCGGGCACAGCCTACCATTTCTCACGCCTTGCGAAAAACAGGTACGGTTACCAGGGGCATAGAGATGGCGGGGAAACCACTGCGGGCCGTCATCGAAAACACAAGTTCGCGCAAATACGGTGTCAAGATATATATTGCCCCCTTGGCGCACCACGTTTCTACCTCGGCCTTGCTCATGGCCTGCGGATCATAGGCAAAGGACGCCGCCGCAGCAACCGTCAGGCGGTAGGCGGGCTTGGGCCGCTTGGCCTCGTCCGCGCCCTGTTCATCAGCGGGCGCATCGCCGAACTGGACATCGGCTTCGGCGATGACCATCCCCTCTGACTCGTCAACGCGATACTTCATGTTCACCCGGAAACCAACGTCTTCAGGGTCGTGGTACATCGGGGGTTTGGCGGCTTCAGGGGCCACGAAGGCCTCGAAGTCCACGCGGATGGGCACGACCGTCCCAACCTGGACCGGGAAAGGCTCAAGGTTGGCTTCTGGTCCGGCATCGCCCATGGCTAGGCCGCCCTCCGAGGAGCGCAGTCGTCGGGGCTCGCGGCAAAATCAAGGCATTCATAGGCAACAGAGGGCAAGCCCTGCGATGACCACGAAGGCCCTTCTTCGCGCTTCACGAACCGAGTTGTGACTGATAGCGCCAGACCCAACTCCTGGCAACCCTCCTCAAGAGACCCACGTCCGGGGAGTCCCTCCAGGTAGTAGGCCTCGGTAGCCTCCCGCGTGTGCCCAAGAATCATCACATGCAGCCCATGCGTGTCATGAAGGTTAGCAGTCAACGTGTCAACCCAATCCTCAAAGCGCATGAGGTGCGCCGAGGGCACGAAGAAGACATCAACGATCCAGTCAGCACCAAACTCAGCCGCCGCCGCAAAACTGAGTGGGCGCACGTCCGAGACCACACCTGGGAACGCTTGGACCACATCCGACAAGGCACGCTGAATGACGCGCTTTGCCGACGAAGAAGCACCGTCCGCCCCAGACCATCTGTATACCACACGCCGCATGTCCATGTCAGTTCTCGCTCAGCAAAGTCCTGAGCCCCTGCACGGCCTCAGGTAGCTCGTTCATCAGGCTATCAAACCTGTGCGCCCCGACGCACTCCGGACGATAGTCGGCAATGACGCGATAGCGCTTCGCCCGACCCAAGAGCCGGCGCCATTGGCCGCCAACGGTATCACGGAACGCCTGATGCCTTTCTAACTTTTCCTCTAGCAACCTATGGTCGTAAGAGCCGGGCTCAGTGCCTTCGTATCCTGGCCTGGAATCAAAGGCCACAGGCATGGTTCTTGTTTGCAAGAAGGCCCAACAGGCGTGATAAAGAGCATAGTACAGCCTGCTGGTAGCATCGTCGTACAGATGATCCTCCTTAGCAAGCATTTCGGCCGCATGAAGGCCCGCCAACGCCTTCACCATCATCGGGTGTGCCAACGCCTGACCTCCACACATTGTACGGGGGCCTAGCCGCCGCGGGAAGGCTGGAGTATATACCCGCGCAACCGGTGGGCGTCAAACAGAAAACGCCTGCATGCAACGCCCTCCGCGGTGCGCCATCGTCACAGCTCCGGCAGCGGGTACGGGTCGTCCACCTCGTCCATCCACCGGGCCAGGCGCCCCTGCAGACGCCGGCGTTCCTCCTCATACGCCGGGTCCAGGGCCAGGTTGTTCAGCTCGTGCGGGTCCTCGTTCAGGTTGACCATCAGGTACGGGAACCCGTCGCTGACGACGTACTTCCAGCCGTCGCGCGTGACGAGGCCCCGCCACGTCCGGTCCATGCAGCCCGGGTGGCGCTTGCGGGCGCAGTGCTGGAGGTAGGCGGAGTCCGGCTCGCCGTCGGCCGGCAGGGACGCCTTCTTTACGACCGGGTCGCGGTAGGCCGAGTAATCGTAACCCTTCATCCAGTCCGGCACGTCGAGGCCGCACAGGCCCAGCGACGTCGGCGCGATGTCCACGTGATTGACAGGCGCCCCCGTCCGCATCATCCCCGTGTGCCGCGTGTGCGGCCGCATGCCGGACATGATGAAGGGGATGCGGATCGACTCTTCCCAGGGCGTCGACTTCTGCCAGCGGCCGTGGGAGCCGTGCATGTCGCCATGGTCGCTGAAAAAGAGGATGTGCGTGTAGTCCAGGAGGCCCGCCTCGCGGAGGGCGTCCTTGACGCGGCCGACGTTCCCGTCGAGGTTCTCGATGAGGGCGTAGTAGCCGGCCAGGTCGTGGCGCGCGGACTCCTGGATGCGCGGGATAGCCGGGACGTTCGGCCGGAGGCGGACGTTGCCCATGTTGTGCGGCCGCTGCCACCGCTCGGGGGCCGTGTAGTATGGGACGTGCGGCGGCTGGACGCTGAGGGTGGCAAAGAAGGGCCGGCCGTCCTCGGCCTTGCGCCGAAGGTAGTCGATCAGGAGGTCGGCCAGGGCATCGGTCTCGAAGCCGGGGAGCAGGTAGGGCTCGACCTCCGTCTCGCCCTGGTGGCCGTGGACATAGGTGAAGCGCGGGTTGTTATTGTTCTCGTAGCCGATCCAGGTGGTGAACCCGCCGCGGCGCTCCCGCGGAATCACCCGCCGGTTCGCCGGCTCGCCGGGCATCGGCCCGTCCAGGTGCCACTTGCCGAACCAGGCGGTGTCGTAGCCGGCGTCGCCGAAGGGCCGGGCCACCGTCGGCAGCGACGGGTCGAGCCGGCCGGGCGTCTCGGTCACCGTGTTGTGGACGTAGCGGCTCGACAGGAGCGACCCGCGGAACGGGCTGCACCACGGGCACCCCGCGACGGCCCGCGTGAAGGTCACGCCCTCTTCGGCCAGGCAATCGAGGTTCGGCGTCCGCACGTTCGGGTCGCCCATGTGGCCCTGGGCCTGGGCGCGGTGCTGGTCGCCGAAGATCCAGATTACGTTCGGGCGGGGGTCGGTCTGGGGCATCGTTTCTCCCGGCTTGGCTTGTCAGGTGCGGCCTAGCGCAGGGCCTGGCCTTCGAGGAGGCGGGCCCACATGCGGCGGCCGAGGTCGGCCACCACCTCGACCCGGTCGGCGGCCAGGTCGACCTGCTCATCGGGGTCGTCCGCCAGGTGATAGAGTTCGGGCACGCCCTCGTTGCCGGCGATGAGCTTCCACTCGCGGGTGCGGAGGCAATAGTCGGCCAGAAGTGTCGCGACGGCCTCCTCGCGGTGCTCGGCCGTCTCGCCGCGCAGCAGCGGCAGGAGCGAGCGGGCGTCGGTGCGGGGAATCGGCCCGACGCCGGCCAAGTCGCAGAGCGTCGGGTTCACGTCGCTGAGTTCGACCAGGGCGTCGGACCGGCCGGGGGCGATGCCCGGGCCGGCCACCACCAGCGGCACGCGCAGCGACGCCTCGTAGTGGACGCTCTTGGTGAAGCGGGCGTGGTCGCCGAGCATCTCGCCGTGGTCGGCGGCGAAGCAGACGTGCGTGTTCTCGGCCTGGCCGGTCCGCTCTAGCGTCTCGAGGAGGCGGCCGACCTGGTCGTCGAGGAGTGTCACGTAGCCCGAGTACAGCCGCCGCGCCGCTCGCACCTTCTCCGCGTCCCGGTAGTCGGGCCAGACCGGGTACCGGTGGGGCCGGACGTCGGGGTTGACAGGCAGCGCGTCCGGCATGTCGGCGTCGGCGTAGCGCGCGGCGTACTCCTCGGGCGGATCGAAGGGGTTGTGCGGCCCGACGAAGCTGACGAACAGGTGCCACGGGAACTCGTCGGAGAAGCCCTGCATCATCTCGCACGCCTTGCGAGCGATAAAGACGTCCTCGAAGGCCTCGGTCGGGACGACACTCGGCCGCAGGACGCCGACCGACCACTGGCCGGACCGCTCGGAATAGTCCTCGGTGAACGCCTCCAGGAGGCCCTGCTCCCGGAGCCACGCCGTGTACGGCCCGTTCGGCGGATTGCCGCGCCCCGCGTGCATCTTGCCCTCGCACTCCAGCGGATGCGTGAACCCCCACCCGTAGGTCCAGGGCCGGTTGCCCCCCGTGCCGTTGAAACCGTCGGGCTTGGCGAGGTCGAGCTTGCCGACGCACCCGACGTGATACCCGTGGTCGCGGAGCCGCTGGTAGTACGTCGGGCGGCTGAGGGGAAGGAAGGCGTGGTTGTTGAGCGCCCCCATGCGATGGGGCCGCAGGCCGGTCGCCAGACCGATCCGCGCGGGGGCGCACACGGGCGAGTTCGTCGTGCACTGGGTGAAGACGCGGCCGCGCGCCGCCAGGCGGTCGAGGTTGGGGGTCGCGACGTGGTCGGCGCCCGCGTAGCCGAGCCAGTCGTGGCGGAACTGATCGCATAGGATGACGAGGAGGTTCGGTCGGTCGGCCATGGGGCTCCTTCCGGCGAGGCTTGCCTGCGCGGGCC
>CAYNLG010000016.1:0-57840 GCA_964397995.1 uncultured Anaerolineales bacterium | reverse complement strand
CCGGCGGAAGGGCTTCTGATCGAAGCTGATCCGCACCATGAACACCTTGCACTCCAGGCCGACGAGGCTGCAGGCGAAGCTCAGGGCGCTGCCCCACTGGCCGGCGCCGGTCTCGGTGGTCAGCCGCTCGATGCCGAACTGCTTATTGTACCAGGCCTGGGCCACGGCCGTATTGGGCTTGTGGCTGCCGGGCGGCGAGTAGCCCTCGTGCTTGTAGTAGATGCGGGCGGGCGTCCCCAAGGCCTTCTCCAGCCGCGCCGCCCGGTACAGCGGCGCCGGACGCCACAGCTTCAGCAGGCCCAGAATCTCCTCCGGGATATCGATCCAGCGGTCGGTCGCCACCTCCTGCTCGATCAGGTTCATCGGGAAGACCGGCGCCAGCATGTCCGGCGAGATGGGATTCCCGTCCGGGCCGAGCGGCGGCAGAGGAGGCTTCGGGAGGTCCGCCGCCAGGTTGTACCACTGGCGCGGCAAATCCTTCTCGGCGAGCACGACCTTCGTATCGGCCATCGTCGTCTCCGGCTGCTGCGGCCCCGGCGCGTGCGGGGGCCTGGGCGAACATGGGGCCCGCCGGGTGCGGCGGAATCCGGACCGGCGGCCACGGGACGCATACCGGAAAGCCCCCGCCGGGGCAAGCGAAAACCGAGCCCCGCCGACCTCACATTTCGCGTCCAAGCCCTAAAGGGGGATGCGGATTCAACTCTGAAACGCAACAGGGGGGTGGAAAGTCGCATCGCAAGGGCTGGTTCGGTAGGTTGGTCTTGCCCAGCAACCCCCGAGCCATGGAATTCGAGCTTGATCGACCCGTCGAAACCCACCCGCAGAGCGTCCTTGCCGCCTTCACCCATCGCGAACTCCTTCGATTGCGGCCAGTATCCCCGAACCAGCGCATTCTACGCGGCCAAACTCCATCGCGCCAGCATAATACCACAAGTCCATCGGGGAAATGCGGGCTAAACCCCGGGGCCGCTGAAGCCGATAGGGCAAAAGCGTACGGTGTCGGCGCCGGACGACTGCACCCGGTCCCCGGCCGACGCCGCGGACCGAACCTGGCACCGCTTTTCTGGGATGGACACGCTGTGACCAAGACCACCGCCATGCGCATGCCCCGCGAGGCCGCCGCCTCGCCTGAAACCAAGCGGATCCTCGTCGTCGATGACGAACCGGACATCCGGCGCGTCGTCTTGGCGAAGCTCCGCGCCGCCGGCTACGCCGTCGAGATGGCCTGCGACGGTGCCGAGGCCCTCCGCATCATGGAGCAGGACCCGCACGACGTTGTCCTCCTCGACGTCATGATGCCCGAGATGAGCGGCATCGAGGTCTGCCGCCGCCTCCGTGACGACCCCCGCCACAAGGACGTCTATGTCATCATGGTCACCGCCAAGGGCCAGGTGGACGACCGCGTCTGCGGCCTCGATGCCGGGGCCGACGACTACGTCGCCAAGCCCTTCGACCTCGACGAACTCCTGGCCCGTATCCGGGCCGGCGAACGCCGCCACGAGGAGGCCAAGGAACTCAAGGAACAGGCCATCCGCGACGGGCTCACCGGCCTGTACGCCAAGCAGGTCTTCTGGGCCTTCCTCGAAAAGGAGTTCTACCGCGCCCGGCGCTACGACTACCCGATGGCCCTGATCGTCCTGGACCTGGACAAGTTCAAGGCCGTCAACGACGCCCACGGCCACCTGGTCGGCGACGAGGTCCTCAAGGGCCTCGCCCATGTCCTGGAGGCGTGCATGCGACGGAGCGACATCGCCGTCCGTTTCGGCGGCGACGAGTTCGTCCTCCTCCTGCCGCAGACCGGCGGCGAGGGTGCCCGTATCCTGGCCGAACGCATCCGCGAGGCCGTCGAAGCGCGGCCCGCGGACGCGGACGGGCATCCGATCGCGTACTCGGTCAGCCTCGGCGTCACGGCCACCGACGTCGCCCACGTCGAGACCCCCGAAGACCTGTTCGCCCTGGCCGACGCCGCCAACCGGGCGGCCAAGCATGCCGGCCGCAACGCCGTCCGCATGGCCGAGAAGCCGCCGCACGCGGCCGAAGGGGGTGCGGTATGAAACTGCGCAGCAAACTCGCCCTGGCGTTCGGAAGCGTGTTCATCGTGGCAGTGGCGGCCAGCCTGCTCCTGACCGAAACGCTCGCCCGGAGCTCCTCGGCGCTGGTCCGGGTGGCCTCCGAGAACATGCCCACCTACGCTGGCCTCGGCCGCCTGAAGGAAGTCCATGCCGCCTCCGCCCGCACCGTTCGCGAGGGCCTCGCCCAGGACCCCGAAGCGGCCCTCCGCAAGCTGGAGATGCGCCGCGTGGAGATGGAACTCGTCCACGACAGCCTCGCGCAGCTCCTGGCGGCCCAACACGTGAGCGGCGACGGGGCCGCTTCCCTCGAAAAGACGGCCGCCGACGTCCAGGCCGCCGGCCGCAAGGCCTTTGAGCGGGGCCGGTCGGTGCTGATGCTCGCGCGGAAGGACCCGGCCTCGGCCCGCGACGAACTGGCCGACCGGTTCCGCCCGCAGACCCAGCAGGCCCAACTACTGGTCGAGGTGCTCCAGGCCCAGGTCGGCCGCCGTCTCGCCCTCGAGTTCGAGGGCCTGCGGGGCGCCGCCCACCGCCGGGCCCGCCTCGTCGGCTCCGTCGTGCCGCTCATTCTGCTCCTGTTCGTCATGGTGACCTATGCCCTGGGGCGGCACCTGACCGAGCGGGTCGGGGCGCTGCACGAGACCGCTGACCGCATCGCCGCCGGCGACCTGTCGGCCCGGACGGCGCTGCGCGGCAACGACGAACTGGCCTGCCTCGGCCGCACCTTCGACCGCATGGCCGCCACCGTCCAACGCCAGACCGAGACGCTGCGGGCTTACTCCGAGGAGCTGGAGCAGCGCGTGGCCGACCGGACACGCGAACTGGCCGAGAAGGCCCGCGAACTGGCTCGCAGGAACGAGGCCCTGGCCCAGGCCAACGAGCAGCTTCTGAGCCTGGACACGATGAAGGACGAGTTCGTCTCGGTCGTCTCGCACGAGCTCCGCACGCCGCTCATGGCCATGCAGGGCGCGCTCGCGCTGATCGACTCCGGCGAGACCGAGGAGGAGGACCTTCACGAGTTCATCGAGCTGTGCCAGCGGAACACCAACCGGCTGATCCTGCTGGTGGAGGACCTGCTGGACCTGTCGCAGCTCGACGAGGGCCAGCTGCGTTTGGCGCCCGAGCGGTTCCGCCTGGGGCCGGTCGTCGACGATGCCCTGAAGGGCCTCGGCATGATGGCCCGCGAGAAGGGCGTCACCCTCGCCAGCCGCGTCCCCACCGGCCTGGAGGTCTATGCCGACCCGCGGCGAACCGCCCAGGTGCTCGTCAACCTGGTCTCCAACGGCATCAAATTCGCGCCGAACGGGAGCGTGACCGTCGATGCCGAGGTCAACGGCCGCACCGTCGAGGTCGGCGTCGCCGACACCGGCATCGGCATCCCCGGAGGCGAACTCGACCGCATCTTCGACCGGTTCAGCCAGGTTGACAACGCCCTCGTGCGGAAGACGGGCGGCGTGGGGCTGGGCCTCAACATCGCGCGCACGCTGGTCGAGCGGCAGGGCGGAGCCCTGACCGTCGAGAGCACCATGGGCGAGGGCAGCACCTTCCGGTTCACCCTCCCGGCGGCATCGGTGCTGGACGCCGAACCCGCGGCGGCCGGGGCGGGCCGGGGCGACCGGCAGGCCTGACGCCCGCGCGGGGCACAGACCCTCCCCGGACGGTGCGATCGTACCGCGGCGACTCCCCCCGCTTGACGTGCGGCTGGCTCAGACGCTGAGTCGGCTGACGTTCTCGGCCTTCGGGCCCTTCGGGCCCTGGGTCAGCTCGAACTCCACCTCCTCACCCTCGGCGAGGGTCTTGAACCCGTCGCCGCTGATGCTGGAGTAGTGGACGAACACGTCCGCGCCTCCGTCCTGCTCGATGAAGCCGAAGCCCTTCTGATCGTTGAACCACTTCACTCGGCCACGCGCCATCGTCCGGTACCTCCAACTGCGTTCACTACGGCTAGCCCAAGCGTCTCGGCCGGCTCGCCTGCCGGCCGCGTTGGTCCGGCGTCATCCCAGGCGCGCACCGCAGCTGATGTGGCTCACGAAGCTCGACACCCTTCGACGTGCAAGGATAGGGCCTTTTTGCCGATCCTACCCCTCACGATATGGGCGCGTTCGCTCCGGCGTCAAGAAGAAAACGCCCCTTGTGAGCTGCATCACAAGCCGCTCAGCCCGTGGTTTCCGTTGCGGTCCCGCCTGCGGCCGACCGCCTCGCGGCCAAGATGGCTTGATTCACGCCCGGCGCCCCCTATGATGGGGGCCGAACTCGCGGGGACTTCGTGTGACCGACGTGCGGCCGATTGGCGTCTTCGACTCGGGCTTGGGCGGCCTGACGGTCGTCCGCGCCCTGCGCCGTCGCCTCCCCGACGAGACCGTCGTCTACTTCGGCGACACCGCCCGCGTTCCCTACGGTATCAAGAGCGGCGAGACGGTCACCCGCTTCGCCCTCGAAGACGCCGCCTTTGTCGGCCGCTACCGGCCCAAGGTCATGGTCGTGGCCTGCAATACCGCGAGCGCAACCGCGCTGCCGGCCGTCCGCGCGGCCCTCGATGTGCCGGTCTTCGGCGTGATCGAGCCCGGGGCCCGGGCGGCTGCGCAGGCGTCGGGAGGCCGCCCGATCGGCGTCCTCGCCACCGAGGCCACCATCGCCAGCCGGGCCTACCGCGACGCCATCCGCCGCGTCCGCCCCGAGGCCATGCTCGTCGAGAAGGCCTGCCCGCTCCTGGTGCCCCTGGTGGAGGAGGGCCGCGGCAGCGAGGACCCCATCGTCCGCGCCGTCCTGGCCGAGTACCTGACGCCGCTGGTCGACGCCGAGGTCGGCGTCGTCGTCCTCGGGTGCACGCATTACCCGCTCCTGGTGGCGGGCATCGCCGAGGTCCTCGGGCCGGGCGTCGCACTGGTCGACTCGGCCGAGTCCGTGGCGGCCGCCGTCGCCGAGGCCGTTGCCCACGACGGCCTGGCGGCCCCGGCCGGGCCGGGCCGCGTCCGATCCTTCGTCAGCGACAACCCCGAGCGGTTCCGGGAGGTGGGCGGCCGGTTCCTGGGCGAGCCCGTCGAGGCCGTGACCCTCGTCCCGCCCGACCAGTTCTTTGCCGAGGGGGGCGCGGCCGTGCCGGTCGAGGCGGCCGCCCCGAAGGGAGGTTCACCGTGAGCCCACGCTGGGCACTCTGTCTGGTCGGCGCGGCCGTGGCCGCCGCCGGGTGCGAATCGCTCAACCCGATCGAGGGGTTCGCCAAGCTGTTCCCGCCCTCGCTGGCCGAGCGGGTCATCGACGTCGGCAGCGACAACGCCGACACCCGGCGTGAAGCCGTCCAAGCCATCGGCGAGCACGACAAGGTCGACGACATCCCGGCCATCCGCGAGCTCATGGTCCTGGTGGCCCGGACGGACCGGTCGCCGCTGGTGCGCGCCGCCGCGTGCCAGGCGCTCGCCAACATCAAGCACCTGGAGGCCCGCGAGGCCTTGGTCGGCCGCCTGGCCGAGGACCCCGACCCGTACGTCCGGGCGGACGCGGCCACGGCGCTGGGCGTCCAGGGGGACCCGGCCAGTATCGAGCCGCTCGCCACGGCGATGCGCGAGGACAAGGACGTGGACGTCCGCATCGCGGCCGCCGACGCCCTCTCGGGCATCCGCGAGCGGGCCGCCGCCACCGCCCTCGTCGGGGGCCTGAACGCCCGCGACGTCGGCGTCGCCCACACCGCCTGGGAGAGCCTCCGCTACATGACCGGCCAGGACCTGCCGCGCGAGCCCGGCCCTTGGACGGACTTCCTCGTCTCGGCCGACGAGCCGCTCGACCGCTATGGCAAGCCGCCCGCCTTGCCGGAGGGCGAGAACCAGCGTCCGCGGATGCGGCGCGGCGTGCGGGAGTTCCTGGCGAACATCGTCGAGGAAGACCCCGTCGAGGCCGAACTCAAGTGACCCACCCGCCCCCGAGGGGCGCCCCATGAAGGCCTGCATCTTCGACGGTGACCGCGTCCACGTCGACCCCGACCGGCCCGACCCCGCCCCCCCGTCGGGCGAGGTCCTCCTCCGCGTTCGACTCGCCGGCGTCTGCCGCACCGACCTCGAGATCGTGCGCGGCTACATGGGGTTTACGGGGGTGCTCGGGCACGAGTTCGTGGCGACGGCGCTCGGCGGACGGTTCCAGGGCCGCCGCGTCGTGGGCGGCATCAACTGCGTCTGCGGCCAATGCGCCCTTTGCCGGCGCGGCCTGCCGACCCATTGTTGCCACCGCACCACCCTCGGCATCGACCGCCGCGACGGCGTCTTCGCCGAACTCACCACGCTGCCCGAGGCCAACCTCGTTCCCGTGCCGGACGCCGTGACGGACCGGGCCGCCGTCTTTGCCGAACCCCTCGCCGCCGCCGTCCAGGTGACGCGCCAGGTGGACGTCCAGGCTGCCGAGGGCGTCGTCGTCCTCGGCGACGGGCGGCTCGGCCAGCTCGTCGCCCAGGTGCTGGCTGCCGCGGGGGCCGCCCCGCGCGTCGTCGGTCTCTCCCCGGCCAAGCTCGCCCGCCTCGCGGACCTCGGCATCGACACCGCCCTGGCCGCCGACGTCGAGCCCGACCACGCCGCCGATCTCGTCGTCGAGTGCACCGGCACCGCCGATGGCCTGGGGGCGGCCATGCGGCACGTTCGGCCGCGCGGCACCATCGTCCTGAAGAGCACGGTGGCCGACACGGCGGGGCTGAACCTCGCGCCGCTCGTGGTGGACGAGGTCACGGTCGTCGGCTCACGGTGCGGGCCCATGGACGCCGCCGTCGACCTCCTGGCGGCCGGTGCGGTGACCGTCGAGCCGCTCATCACGGCAGTCTACCCGCTGGACGAGGCCCCGGCGGCGCTCCGGGCCGCGGCCGCGCCCGACGCCGTCAAAGTGCTCATCCGCCCCGGCGGGGAGGACGCCCCGTGAGCGACGCCGCCCGCCCCCTGGCCGTCTGCCTCGTGAGCGGCGGCATGGACTCGTGCGTGGCGACCGCCTGGGCCGCGCGGCGGTACCGCCTGGCCCTGCTGCATGTCAACTACGGGCAGCGGACCGAGGCCCGCGAACGGGCCGCCTTCGACCGCCTGGCCGACCACTTCGGTGCGGCTCGCCGCGCGGTCGTCGATGCCGCCTACCTCGGCCGCTTCGGCGGCAGCAGCCTCACGGACCGGGCGCTGGACGTACCGGAGGACGACCCGCCCGAGGGCATCCCCTCGACCTACGTCCCGTTCCGGAACGCCAACCTTCTGGCCATCGCGACCGCTTGGGCCGAGACCCTCGGAGCCGCGCGCCTCGTCATCGGCGCCGTCGAGCCCGACGCCCCGGGCTACCCGGACTGCCGGCCGGCGTTCTACGAGGCGGCCAACCGGCTGATCGCGCTCGGGACGCGGCCGGAGACGGAGATTCGCATCGAGACGCCCGTCATCGCGATGACGAAGGCCGAGGTCATCCGCCTGGGCGCGGCGCTCGGCGCGCCGCTGGAGTTGACGTGGTCGTGCTACCGGCGCGAGGACGTGGCGTGCGGCCGGTGCGCGAGTTGCCGCCGCCGGGCCGAGGCCTTTGCCGAGGCGGGGGTGCCGGACCCGATCGCGCGGGGCACCTGACCGGCCGCCGTTTTTCGTAGCACGGGCACCTGCCCGTGAGTCTTGCTTTGCCGTTTTCCGAACGCCGTGAAAACAGGAAGAAAACTCATGGCCTGGAAGGCCATGCTACGTCGGCCGCGCCTCGGTCGGCGCAGCAAACCGGCGCGGGGTCGGCCGACCCCGCGCCGTGCGGTTAGAGTCATGTAGCGGGCCCGCTACTGGGAGCCTGCCGCGCGCGGGCTTTCTCACCCACGTGTTACTCAAGCGGTGCACCGGTTGACGGGAAGGCCGCGACTTCCGCTCGCAGGTTTCAGCGGCCCCGACACGGCCGGGCGCCCGGGTTGTCGGCCGGGTCCACCCGCCACGTCGCCCGCCGAGTGGCGTTGGTTTCGCGGGAGCCTTTTCAGCCCTCCAGAGGAACTATACGAACGAATCCGGCGAAGTCAAATGCAGCGACGCGTATTCGTTCGCTCCGCCCTCCGCACGGCCGCGAACCGGCTGGTACGGCCTCAGAAAAGGTCGATGAGGTCGTCCAGCGGATCGCGTTTTTTCTCCTGCTCGGGTGTCTGCTCCGGGGTGTCCTCGGGCGGCTTTTCGGCGCCCTCCTGTGGCGGGGCCTCGCCCTCGGGCGCGGGTTGCTCGTCGGGAGCCGCCTCCGGCTCGCCTTCCGGCGCCTTCTCCTCGCCGTCCTCGGGTTTCCGCTTGAAGATGTCGCCGATCAGGTCGCCCAGCCCTTGGCCGCCCCCGATGAAGAGGTCGCGCACCGTCGCCAGGATCACCTCCGGGATGCGCCCCTCGTCCAGCCGCGGCGCCGAGACCGTCCCGTCGATCGGGAACCGCACCAGCTTGTCCACCAGCAGCCCGCCGCGCCCTCTCACCGGCACCCCCGCCTTCGAGAGCATCGTCTCGGTCAGCGGGACGCCGACGATCATCTCGAGCGCCCCGTCGGCCGCGACGGTCCCGTTCATGCGGAACTGGACCTCCGGGGCGACCCGCACCAGCTGGTTCTCCAGGTGGAACCGGCCGTTCTCGTAGTGGACGGGCTGCGGCCCGAGGGTCTGCTTCTCGACGTTCTTCGAGACGCCCGCCCATCCCGCGAGCACCGCGAAGACGCCCTTGAGCTCCGTCGTGTAGTCGTCGATGGTCATCGTGCCCCGGAGGAGGCCGGCCTGGCGGATCGTCGCGTCGAGCGGCACGCGCACCCGCGAGAGCTCCATCGACATCCGCCCCTGCGGGCTCACGTTCTCGCCCAGTAGCGGGCTCACGTACGCCAGCATCTCCCGCGCCAGTTCCCCCGTCAGCCGCACCCCGCTCACGACGCCGAGAGGCGAGGCCACCTCGTAGGTCGCGGGCGTCTCCGTCAGGACAATGCGGCCGCCGACGTTCAGCGTCCCGTCGTTCACGGGCACACGCGACGGCGCCTCCTCCGTGCCGCCCAGCTCGATGGCCCCGTCGCGGAGCGTCCACGCGATGGTGCCGCCTTCGCCCCGCAGGCCGCGGTAGTCGAACGAGCCGACCTCGATCGTCCCGCCGCCCGTCATGCCGGCGAGCTTCTTGTTCCAGGGGGCGTCCCCGGCGGGCATCGGCCCCGCCAGGTCGGCCTTCACGTGATACGTCCCCGCCAGGGCGAGTTCGCGCGGCAGGCTCTCGGCCAGCAGCCCGCGCAGCGGCTCGCCGTTCAGGTCCAGGTCCGCGCTCGCCGTCACGTCGTGCTGCGCCTCGCCCAGCGTGATGTTGGCCGAGACGTTGCCCGTGGCCACGGCGCTCTTCAGGTCGATGGCCCGGACGCCGAACTCCCGCGTCGCCATGTCGTAGCGGAACGTGACGGGCACGGTGGCGTCCGGCTCGTCGATCTTGAGCCCGTCCTTGCCGAGGTCCACCTTCAGGGCGTCGGTGGTCGCGGTGCCGCTTCCGGAGAGCACGTCGCCGCGCGTCTCGGCACTGACCTTGACGGTCGCGTTGCCCTGGAGGGTGGCGGCCGCGGGGACGGCGCCCAAGGCCTTTAAGACCGGGCCGAACGGGGCCATGGCCAGGTCCGCCGTGGCGGTGCCGTCGGCCCGCACGCGCTCGCCGCTCAGCGCGACGGTGCCGGAGGCCTTGGCGTCGAGGCCCGGGCCCGTGAGGTCGGCCTTCGTGATGCGGAGGGTGCGGCCGGTCTCGGCCTGGATGACGGTGGCCTCGGCCTCGAGGGCAAGGTCGCCGGTCGCGCGGCGCTCTGTCTTGGCGCCGGCCTCCACCGGCGGGGCGTACGCCAGGTTCGTCGTCCCGGCGGTCAGCCCCACGGTCATCTCGCCGCCCACCGTGCCGGCGGCGGTGGCGGCCATCGTCCAGGTGCCGGCGGCATCCGGGACCTCCTCGCGCCCGAGCAGCCCGCTGAGCTGCTGCGCCAGGGCCGCCACCCGGCCATCGCCGTCGGCCCGGGCGTCGAGCGTCGTGCCCCCCTCGGCGCGCCGGACCGTGGCCTTGGCCGTCACCTTGCCGGCGCGGCCCGAGACCCTCGCCTGGGTCAGGTCCAGCATCGGCTGGTCGGCCGTCGGCTGGTCGGCGTACAGCCCCTCGGCCGAGGCGCTGAGCGTCGGCTCCTCCCACCGCCGCCCGTCGTCCAGGGCCAGGACGAAGTTCGTCACGTCCGTGCTCGCCAGGAAGCGGATGCGGCCGTCGTCGGTCCGCTCGGTGGTGGCTTGGACGGTGGCCGTGCCGGCCAGGTTCGTGCCCTGCATGTCGACGAACTGCTCGGCCTCGTCGACCGCCTTCGCAAGGTCCAGGTTCGCGGTCAGCGTGAACCGGTCGAGGGTGCCCTGGCCGCTCAGGCGCCCGAAGGCGCCCTCGGCGACGAGCGGGTCGATCCGCACCTGGTCCTCCTGCCGCGCCACCGTCGCTTCCAGGTGAACCGGCTGGAGGACGACGGCCCGGCCGGCCCGCGTGCCGGCAAGGTCCTTGACGTCGGCCACCGCGCGGAGTTCGGCGCCCTGGGGTCCGCGGGTCATGTCGACCGTGGCGCTGAGGCGGCCGCGGGTCACGGTCACGTCCTCGTGGAGGCTCAGGGTCTTCGGGAGCATCGCGGCCAGCTTCGCGAGGTCGGCGGTGAACTCGGCGTGGCCCGTGCCCTCGGCGGGCGCGGCATCGTCGTCGCCCGTCGGCAGGGCGAACGTGCCGCGCGCCGTCGCCGTCGCCACGTCCGTCGTCAGGTCCACCGTGCGGGCCGTCAGGACGCCGTCTTCGAGCGTCAGGTTGGTGGTCAGCGCCACCTGGTCGCCGAGGCGGAGCGTGTCGCCTTCGAGGGCGTCGCCCGAGAGCGTGAGCCCCGGGGCGGCCCACGTGGCGTCGAGGCGGAGCGTCCCGGTGCGCTCGCGGACGATGTCCGCCTGGCCGCCCAGCGTCCCGGCGACCGTAAGCTGGACGCCCAGCGACTGGAGCACCTGGCCCAGGGCCGAGGCCGGCACGCCCGTGACGGTGGCGTTGGCGTCGACGCCGACGGCGCCGGCGCCCCGCCAGTCGCGGGAGAGGCCGGTCAGCGTGCCGTGGGCCTTCGCCGTGCCGTCGCGCCCGTCGTGCGTGACCGTGACGGAGGCGTCAAAGGTGTCCTCGGCGTCGCCCGCCTCGAAGGTGGCCGAGTCGACATAGATCTCGGCGTCGCCGGCGAAAAGGCGGACGTCCTTGATTGTCACGCGGGCCGGCAGGAGCGGCGGCTTAGGCGGCGCCGCCTCGGGCGCCGCGGGCTCCGGCGGCCCGGGCGGGGCCACCTTCTCCTCGAGTTGGGCGAGCGGCCCCAGGTACAGCGTCGCCTGGCTCACCTCGACCGGCCCGAGCCGCCGCGGTCCCCACAGGAGCGACCAGAGCCCCTGGTCGAGGCTGGCCTGCTCGACCCGCGCGACGGCCGTGCCGGGCGGCACCGACACGTCGAGCGCCGCCACCCGCTGGTCCCCGAACCACGAGAGGTCCAGCGTCTCGGCCGTCACGGTAGCGCCCAGGCGGCTGCCGGCCATGCCCAGGACGGCGCCCTTGATCGGTCCCGTGCCGACCAGCGTCGGCCCGAGCGCCACAAGCAGCGCTCCCAGGATGACGAGGGCCGCGACGATCCACGGCCACCGGCGGCGGCGTGCGGGGGCCCCGTTCGGAGCGGAATCGGTAGAGCGGGCCTCGGTCATCGGAAACTCCCTTGATCTCGTGGGCGGGGGACGCGTCGCCCCGGCCGCCCGGGGGGGTGGGTCATCTGTCGTCTTCTTCCGAGGCGCGCCGGGCGGCCCACTCGCGCAGCCGCTCCTGCATCGCCGGACGCGGGAAGCGCTTGTCTTGGAAGACGAGCGCTTCCACCTGGCGCCAGCCGGTCACCACGTGGACGTCGGTCGCCAGGGCGTCCAGGCTGTCGGCCTGGTCGCGCAGGTCCTCGGCCGTCGCCTCCGGGTCGATCTGGAGGATCAGGACCGCCGTCAGGCCGTTGTCGTAGTACGCCTGGGCGTCGCCGACCTTGTCGCCGACGCCGATCTCCAGGGCCGTGAACCGGCGCCCCAGCTCCGCCAGCCGCCCGGTCTTGTACTCGCGGCTCCCCTTCAGGAACCCGCCCACCGTCGAGAGCAGCAGCGGCCCCCGCGGGTACCCGTGCGTGCGGAGCCACTGTTTGCTCGAGCGGCCGAAGTAGTCCGGCCGGTGCGTCAGGTACACCGGGGCGTACCGCTCCGCCAGCCGCGCCATCACCGCCGCCGAATCGGTCATCGGTTCCGGGTCGCCCGCCAGCACCTCATGGAACCCCGACGCCACCAGCGTTTTGTCCAGGTCGATGACGATCTGCGGGGTGTCGGCCTTGCGGCAGGCGACCAGGACCGTCGCCGGCGGGGGCGGCGCCGCCTCCAGGTGCACCGGCGAGACCTCCGCCTGCAGCGGGTACTCCCCCGGGGCCGCCGGTGTGAACGGCACGGACGCCACGCCCTCGTCGTCGGTGGCCGCCGCCATGTGGAAGGTCCCCGACCGGTAGAACCGGACGGTCTCGCCCTTCTGGGCGGCCAGGTAGTTGCCCCCGAGCAGGCGGGCCCGGGCCACGACCTGCTCGCCCGGCAGGGCCAGGGCGTCGTAGCCCAGCAGCAGGTATCCCTCGTGCGCCCCGAGCAGGACGTCCTGGGTCCCGCACCCGGCGGCCGCGACGGCGGCCAGGGCACCTCCGAGGACGGCGGCGGCAAGTCGTCGCATGGCTCCCTCCCTTCGGACCTTCGCGTCAGGCCATCCTCCAGGGTAGGGCCCCCGCGCGGACATGTCAACGGGTGCCGAAGAAACGGTTCCACTTCGCCCCGGTCCTGCGCTTGCCTGCCCCCCGAACCTGGGGTAGGATACGGACAGAGCGGCCGTCCCGAGCGGCCGCCCCCGGAGCGAGGCGATGACCAACGATCTGAGGCCGATCCTGGACGATTGGCCGTACGATGACGACGAGACGGTGCGCGTGATCCGCGGCGGCGACGGTCGCCGCAAGCTCCAGGTTCGCCTGCCTCTGGGCATCGAGCAGTACGAGCTGGACGGCCGGCCGGACGGCCGCCGTCCCCTCGGCTGGGACTCCGTCCTGGCGTACTGGGAAGACCGGCTGGCCACCTACCGCCGGCGCAAGGGCACCGACGACGGCTTCGTCCTGCCGCGCCGGGCGTGCGCGGACCTCCGCGAAGAGGCCATGCTCTACTACTACCGGTATGTGCTCCTGTACCAACTCGGGGAGTACGGCCGCTGCGCCCGCGACACGGCCCGGAACCTGCGGTGCCTGGACGTCCTGGCCCGGTACGGGGCGGGGGTCCACGACCGGCTGGCCATGGAACAGTACCGTCCGTACCTGCTGCGGATGCACCGCGCGAGCCGCGCGCTGCTGGCGCTGAGGCGGCGGCAGTACCGGATCGCGCTGCGCGAGGTGGCCGCCGGCGTCCGGGCGATCCGCGGCCTGCCGGAACGGTCGCACGTGGCCTACCGGCACGAGCGGAAACGGTCGCTGAAGTTCCTGAAGCGGCTGCGCGACGAGATCCGCCGCCGCAAGCCCCTCTCGCTCCGCCAGAAGCTGCGCCGCGAGCTTCGCGAGGCCGTCGAGACGGAGAACTACGAACTGGCCGCCACCCTTCGCGACCGGCTCGACGCCATCGAGGCCGAGAAGTCGTAGGGGCGTGGGGTTCGCCGCCGCGCGTGCCCCCGCGCTGGCCGTCTGCTGACGGGCGCTTACCCCCCCAGCCCCACGTCCATCGCCCCCGACCGGTAGCCCTCCAGGTCGCACGTCACGCGCTTGTAGCCGAGCGCCCTGAGGCGGGTCGCTACCTGCCCCCGCACGTCGAGCAGGCGCGGCAAATCCGTCGGCGGGACCTCGATCCGCGCCATTTCCTCGTGGTCGCGCACGCGGACTTCCGCGAAGCCCAGGTCGTGCAGCACCGCCTCGGCCACGGCCACCCGGGCCAGGGCCTCGCGCGTCAGGTGCCGCCCGTACGGGAACCGCGTCGCCAGGCAGGGCGAGGCCGGCCGGTCGCACGCCGCCAGGCCCAGGGCCTTGGCGAGGGCCCGCACGTCGGCCTTCGCCAGACCCGCTTCCAGCAGCGGGCTCGTGATGCCGCGCTCCTGGACCGCCCGCATCCCCGGGCGGTAGGCGCCGGCGTCGTCGGCGTTGGAGCCCTCGACGAGCGCCGGGAAGCCCCGCGCCGCCGCGGCCTCCGCCAGGGCCGCGAGCAGGAGCCGCTTGCAATGATAGCACCGGTCGGGGGCATTGTCCTGGACTGCCGGCACGCCCAGCGGGTCGGCCCGCACGACGGCGTGCTCGACGCCACAGGCCGACGCGGCCGCGCGCGCCGCTTCGGCGTCGCCGGGCGGGCAGAGGTCGGTCTCGGCGGTGACCGCGAGGACGGCCTCCGGCCCGAGGACCCGGGCCGCCTCGGCCAGGAGCACCGAGGAATCGACCCCGCCGGAGACGGCCACGGCCACCCGCCCGCGGGCGCGCAGCGCGGCCTCCAGGCGGTCGCGCTTGGCGGCAAGGTCGGTTGAGCGGGTCACGTGGCCGCGTCCATGCGGAGGAGGAGGTTCTGGCAGACGGCGTCATGGGCGGGTTGAGCCCGGATGACGCACGAGGCGTCGCCGACCGGGTGGAGGCGCACCGGCTGGATGCTGCCCGCTTCGG
The DNA here is from genome assembly GCA_964397995.1 of uncultured Anaerolineales bacterium. Lineage (GTDB taxonomy): Bacteria > Planctomycetota > Phycisphaerae > FEN-1346 > FEN-1346 > CAYNLG01. The sequence continues at coordinate 43,093 of CAYNLG010000016.1, read as the reverse complement.
CCTTGCCGTAGCGGAGGGTCATCTCGGCCGCCAGTTCCAGGTTCTCGGTCGTCCCGTGGCCGCGCACCAGCCCCGTCGGCCCGGGCAGGTCGCGGGCGCGGACAAGCACGTCGCCGGGGCGGCCGAGTTTCTCGATGCGGAGGTTCTCTTCGTGCTTGCGGCCGATGACGATGCGCGTGCCGTCGGAGAGGCGGAAGTGGCGGCCGACCTTGAGGAGCTCGACGTCGTTGGGTGTCGGCTCGCCCGTGTCCATCAGGTTCCGCAGGCGGAACGCGAAGGCCGGCTCCGTCAGCAGGCACCCGCCCGCCGGCTGCGGATACTCCGTGATGCCGAGTTCCTCGGCCAGGCGCATCTGGGCCGACCGCCCGCGTCCGTGGAAGCCGTGGAGGCGGCTGCGCTCGACCAGGCCGCTTTGCTCCGGCCGCGTGGGCGGCAGCACGAGGGCCGACAGGGGCCTCAGGAGCAGGTCCTCCAGGCCGGACCGCTTGGCGATCATGTCCATCACCGGTCGCCGCTGCGACATCGGCCGCTGACCCACCACCTCGCCCGTGAACACGAACGCCGCCTCGTGCACCCGCATCATCTCCTTGGCCTTGGCGAGGGTCCAGATGCGGCAATCGATGCAGGGGTTCATGTTCTTGCCGAAGCCGTGCTGGGGGTCGGCCACCAGGGCGAGGTCGGCCTCGGCGGCATCGATGACGATGACGGGCACGCCCTCGGCCGACAGCCGCCGCACCGCCTCGGGCCGCGCTTCCGGCGGGTCGCTGTACCACAGGTGCCGCACGTGCAGCCCGAGGACGTCAATGCCCTGGTCCTGCATGAGCCGGACCGCGAGGAGGGAGTCCAGTCCGCCCGAGATGCAGCCGATCGCCCTGGTCATGCGTCTCCCGTCGCCGAAACCGCGCGGGGGGCCGCGGGGCGGCCCCGTTGTCTTTTGCCGAAGCCGCTTATAGTATGCGATGGACCCGCGGGGAATCAACCGGAGAGCCGATGACCGAGCCCGAGGCCGCCTCGGTGACGCCCGAGGCCCTGGACGCCGCCCTCCGCCCGCGCATCCAGGGCGACGTCCTGACCGACCGGTACAGCCTGACCGCCTACGCCACGGCCGCTTGCATCTACCGCATCCGGCCGCGGGCGGTCGTCGTGCCCGCGTCGGCCGACGACGTCGTCGCCGCCGTCCAGGTCGGCCGCGACCTCGGCGTCCCGATTGTCCCGCGCGGCGCGGGGAGCGGGCTGTGCGGCCAGGCGCTGGGGCGCGGCATCGTGCTGGACTTCACGCGGCACATGAACCGGGTCCTGGGGGTGGACCCGGCCGCGAAGACCGTTCGCCTCGAGCCCGGCGCCGTCACGCGGGCCGTCAACGAGGCCGCCGCCGAGCACGGCCTCATGATCGGCGCCGACCCCTCCAGCGAGGAGTTCTCGTCCATCGGCGGCAACCTGGGGACGAACGCCTCCGGGGCGCGCGGCATCCGGTACGGGTCGACGCGGGACTACGTGGCGTACCTGGACGTGGTGCTGGCGGACGGGACGCGGGCCCGTCTGGAGCCCGTGGCGACGGGCTCCGACGCCTTCCGCGCCGTCGAGGGCCGGGCCGACCTCCTTGGCCGCGTCGTCCGAGGGACGCGCCGGCTGCTTGCGGACCACGCCGACGCGATCGCCGCCCGACGCCCCTACACCAGCAAGAACTCCGCCGGGTACAACCTGTGGGGCGTGGAGGAGGGCGGCGTGCTGGACCTGACGCGCCTCGTCGTGGGCAGCGAGGGCACCCTGGCCGTCATCGTCGAGGCCGGCCTGCGCCTCGTGGAGAAGCCGGCGGCGCGAGGCAGCCTGCTGCTCTGGTTCGAGAGCCTGGAGAAGGCCGGCGAGGCCGTCGCCCCGGTCCTCGACCTCGGCCCCTCGGCCTGCGAGATCATGGAGCGGTGCTTCCTCGACATCGTCCGGGCCGATGGGAGCGTCCCGCGCGAGTACCTGCCCGAGAAGGCCGACACGGTCCTCCTCGTCGAGCAGCTCGGCGACTCGCGCGAGGCCAATGCCGCGTTCCTCGCCCGCGTCCGCACACGCATCGTCGACGAGCTCGGCCTGGCGTTTGACGCGGTCGAGGCCCACGACCCGGCCGAGCAGGAGCGCCTGTGGATGGTCCGCAAGCGGGCCGTCCAAATCCTCCAGCGCCTGCCCGGGCCGAAGCGCGTGACGGCGTTCATCGAGGACGTCTCGGTGCCGCCCGACCGCCTCGTCGACTACATCCGCGGCCTCCGCGCGATCCTCGAGACCCACCAGGTCGAAGCCGCCATCTACGGCCACGCCGGCGACGCCAACCTCCACGCCCGTCCCATGGTCGACACCCGCGTCGCCGAGGACGTGGTCAAGATCAAGGCCATCGCCGGCGAGGTCGCGCACCTGGTGACGGACCTGGGCGGCACCGTCTCGTGCGAGCACGGCGACGGCCTGACCCGCAGCGCCTACCTGGAACTCCAGTTCGGCGACCTCTACGACGTCATGCGCGAGGTCAAGCGCGTCTGGGACCCCGCCGGCGTCCTGAACCCTGGCAAGGTCGTCACCGAGGCCCGCGAGATCCACCTGGACGACCTCCGCCTCCCGCCCGGCACCACACCGCGCCCCACCGGCGACGGCTTCGACCGCCAGAGGTGGGCCGACGAACTTATCCGCTGCCACGGGTGCGGCACCTGCCGCGCGTACTGCCCCGTCTACAAGGTCACCGGCGAGGAACGCGCCACGCCGCGCGGCAAAGCGAACCTCCTGCGCGAGGCGATCTGCGGCGAGCTGACCCCCGGCGACCTCTCCGCGGACGCCATGCGCGAGGTCGCCGCCCTCTGCTACAACTGCAAGACGTGCCTGGCGGAGTGCCCGAGCCACGTCGACGTGCCGGGCCTGATCCTCCGGCACAAGGAACACCTGGCCGAGCGCGGGAACCTGGGCCTCCGGGAGCGGGCGATCCTCGACGTGCGCACCATGGGCCGCCTCGGGAGCCTCATGGCCCCCGTCGCCAACTGGTTCACCCGCCGCCGGCCCGTCCGGTACCTGATGGACAAGCTGGGCGGCCTCAGCCGCCGGGCCGCCATGCCGCGCTTCCAGCACGCCCGGCTCCGCGAAGGCGAGACCGCCGCCCCCGACGGCGAGCCCGCCCTCAAGATCGCCTACTTCGCCGGCTGTTTCGAGCTCTTCAACGAGCCCCAGATCGGCCGCGCCGCCCTCGAGGTCCTGACGACCCTCGGCGGCGAGGTCTTCGTGCCGGAGCAACGGTGCTGCGGCGTGCCGCGCATCAGCGTCGGCGACGCCAAGGGGGCCCTGAAGGACATGGCCCACAACCTCGACGTCCTGGCCGCATTGGCCGACGCCGGGTACGTCATCGCGAGCGGGTGTCCCTCCTGCGTCGGCACCCTGACCGAGGACTACCCCGACATGGCCGAGGGCGACCCGCGGGCCGCGACGGTCGCCGAGGCCACGCGCGACGTGCACGAGATCGTCGCGGAGCTCGTGCGCGGCCGGCCGGCGGCCGACGCCGGGCCGTGGGCGGGCCGGCGCCTGGGCTACCATGCGCCGTGCCACCTGCGCGTCGCGGGGCGGGGGAACCTGCCGAAGGAACTGCTCGAGCGGACGCTCGGCCTGGCGTTCGCGGTGACCAACGACGTCTGTTGCGGCATGGGCGGGACGTTCGGCCTGAAGACGAAGAACGCGCCGCTCGCGGAGGCCATCGCCGAACCCGTCATGCAGCGGTTCGCCGAGGCCGGCTGCGAGGCGGTCGTGACGAGTTGCGGCATGTGCCGAACGCAGCTTGCCGCCGGGACGGGCCTGCCGGTCTATCACCCGATGGAAGTGTTGGCCGACGCCCTGACGCGCGAGCCCGTCGGCGGCGGCTGAACGCCGTCGCGACCCCGCGCACGCGAGGCCCATTTTGCCGCGGGCCTGGCCCCCGCACGTGCCGCTTCCGGGCCGTCGCGGGGCTGTGGGGTCAATGCTCCGACGGTTCGCCGAGAATTCCGATCAGCTCCTCGTACTTCTCGTCCCGGAGCTGGGTGGTCCTGGCTTCCAGCGTCAGGCGGAGGAACGGCTCGGTGTTCGACGGCCGCAGGTTCAGCCACCAGTCCTTGAACTCGAGGGTCACCCCGTCGAGGAAGTCGACCGTGCCGTCGCTGTAGGTCTGGGCGACGGTCTTGATCATGGCGTCCTTGTCCTGGACCTCGAAGTTGACCTCGCCGGTGGTGGCGTAGCGGCGGAGCGGCGCGACCCGCTCCGACAGCGTCTGGTCCGGGTCCTCCGAGAGCACCGTCAGGACGACCATCAGGGCGATGACCGCGGAGTCGCAGTAGTAGTTGTCGCGGAAGTAGGTGTGGCCCGAGAGCTCGCCGCCGTACGGCGCGTTCGTCTCGCGCATGGCGGCCTTCATGTGGCTGTGGCCGACGCGTTCGCGGCGCGGCACGCCGCCGTGCTTCTCGATCTCCTCCCGCAGGGCCCAGCTGGACCGCAGGTCGTAGACGATGGTCGCCCCGGGCTCCTTCTTCAGGAACGTCGGCGCCACCAGGGCCGTGATCAGGTCGTTCGGCACGGTCTCGCCGGTCTCGTCGACGAAGCCGACCCGGTCGGCGTCGCCGTCGAAGCAGATGCCCAGGGCCGCGTCCGAGGCCCGCACCCGGGCCTTCAGCTCCGCCAGGTTCTCCTCGCGCAGCGGGTTGGGCTCGTGGTGGAACCGCCCGGCCCGCTCCAGGTTCAGCGACTCCAGGTCCACGTTGAACTCGCGGAGCAGGCTCGGCACCCACTTCGACGCCATTCCGTTGGAGGCGTCCATGACGATCCGCATTGGCCGGATGGTCCCGGCGAATTTCTTGACGTGCAGCAGGTACCCGCTCGAGATGTCCTGGTGGCGGAGCGGCCCCGTGGGCATCCGGTCGGTGTCGGTCAGGGTCTCGAAGATCGCGCGCACGCGCTCCAGGCCCGAGCCCATGCCGACCGGCACGCACCCCGGACCGGTGATCTTGAAGCCGTTGTAGGCGATGGGGTTGTGGCTGGCGGTCACCTGGATGCCGCCCAGCGCCTTCATGCGGCCGACGGCGTAGTAGATGGCGGGCGTCTCGATCTCGCCGACCGCGACGGCCCCGCACCCGGCCGCGCGCACCCCGTCGCACGCCGCCTTCGCGTACCCCTCGCTCGTCGGCCGCATGTCATGGCCCACGACGATCCAATGCTCCTCCGGGGTTTCGCGCGCGGCCTCGTCCAGCGTCTCCAGCAGGTGCGTGGCGACGCTGAATCCCACTTTCCACGCGAACGGCTTCGTCAGCTGCTCGTCCACCAGCCCGCGGATGTCGTACGATTTGAAGACCTTGTCCAGGTCGACGTCCATGGCGTCCTCCGGCGTCGTTGGCGGCGCGTCAGTGTTCCACTTGCACGCGCGGCACTTGGGGTAGTGGCGGGCGCGTCGGGCGCGGCACACGGGCTCGGTGATGCCGTACTTCTCGCCCGGGCACCGGCGGTCCTGAATCGGGTCGGCAGGCAGGGCAGGGCCTCCAGCGTGTCGCGGCCTAGAGCCGGAACTTCGGGCTCTGGCCAAGGAACGTCTTCGGGTTCTCCCAGACCAGCTGCTCGATCGTCTGGTCGGGCACGTCCATCTCGCGCAGCACGCCGACCGTCGTCACGACCGCCAGCGGGTCGCTGTCCTCCCAGTCGGCCGAGGAGTTCACCAGCATCCGCTCCGGGCCGTGCGACCGCACCAGGGCCGCTGCCTCCTTCGGCGCGAGCTTCCCGGGGTACACCGTCAGGCCCGTCCAGCAGCCCGTCCGCTTCGCCAGGTCCAGCGTCTCGGCCGTGCAGTGGTCGATGACGATCTTGTCGCGCGGCGGGTCGAGCTCCAGGAGGACGTCGACGATGATCTCCGTGCCCTGGACCTTCTCGGCGGCATGCGGGGTGTGGATGACGCAGAGGCAGTTCCGCTCGACCGCCATCTCCAGCTGCCGCCGGAACATGCGAATCTCGTTCTCGGTGTTCTTGTTCAGGCCGATCTCGCCGATGCCCAGGACCGTGTCGCGCTCCAGGTACGGGGCGATGCCCGCGAGGACCTCCTCCGTGAGCGCGACGTTCTCGCTCTCCTTCGGGTTCACGCACAGGAACACGAAGTGCCGGATGCCCCGCTTGGCCGCACGCTTCGGCTCGAACGTCGTCAGGTGGTTGAAGTAGTCGAAGTGGCTGCCGGCGTACCGGCGGTCCGTGCCGGGCCAGAAGGCGGGCTCGCAGACGGCGGCGTACCCGGCCTCGGCCATCAGGCCGTAGTCGTCCGTGGTCCGGCTGGTCATGTGAATGTGCGGGTCGATAAACCGCATCGCGTCTCCCTCTCCCGGGGCGTCGGTCGCGCGCTATGATAGGTCCGGGGCGGAGGGGAATCAAGCGCCGCGCGACCCCGGTGCGGCGGGGCGAAAAATCCGCGCCGGGGGGCTTGACCTTTTCCGCCCGCATGCGAACAATCAGGTGGCTTGAGGAAAGGGTCAGCAAGGCGTTAGCGGCTCTTAGCCGAAGGCGAAGCGACAAACAGGATTGGGTATCGTCTCTCCCCCCTGCGATACCCAAATTTGCCGAACGGGGTCGCGGCGGCTCCGTTCGGCCTTTTTTTGGGCCGACAGGGACTGGGCTTTTCTCACCCGCGCCGGAGGTACTCACGCACCCGCGCCATGTGGGCCTCGCTTGTGACGTGGACGTCCGGCAGGACGTCCCGTTCCAGGACCACATCTGAAACGTCAGAGAAGACCTCGGGGCGAATATCCACCGTGTGATCCCGGACGACCACCAGGACGTCCACGTCGGAGGTCGCGGTGGCCTCGCCCTGGGCCGCCGACCCGTAGAGCCCTATGCCGCGCAGCTGGTTGCCCAGCCGCTAGCGCAGCCTTGCCGCGAGGTCCTCGACGGCGTCGCGCTCGACCCGCCCCAGTTTGTCGATGTCCATGGCGGCCTCCTGTGGGAATCGTCGCCCCGCGGGCCTGCCCTGTCAAACCAAACCGGCCTCATTCCTTCAACAACCGCTCCAGCATCAGCATCCCCGCCGCCTTCGACGGAATCGCGTAGCCGTGCGTCAGGTCCGGGTCCTGGTGCAGCGGCGGGCGCAGGTTCGCCAGGCCCACGCAACTCGGGCACCCCTCCTCGCACGGGCACTGCGCGGCCAGGCTGCGGCACATCGCCAGCAGCCGCCCGATCAGCTCGTACCCCTTCTCGGCGAACCCCAGCCCCCCCAAGTACCGGTCGTACAGGAACGCCGTTGGCCGCCCCGTGTTCGCGCTCTCGACGATCCCCGACAGGTCCTTCCGGTCGCACATCGCCAGCATCGGCAGGCACACCAGCATCAGGTTCCGCACGGCCACCAGCCCCTCGACCGGCTTCAGCCCCGCCCCTCGCAGGTCGTCCAGCAACGCCGTCTCCGGCATCAGCCACAGGCCGGCCGTCGCCAGCGTCTGGCTCGGCAGGTCCAGGGCCGTCTGCCCGATGTTCTCGCCCGTGTAGAACTTGATCTTCTTGAACGCGATGGTCGCCCACGTCACGTCCAGCAGCCCAAAGCACGCCGTCGCCGGGCCGAAGGGCTTCCGCGCCCGCTCCTCGGTCACCTTGCACTTGTCCGCCAGCACCGGCTGGGTGTAGTAATCGACCTCGGCGGCCTCGACGTAGGCGACGCGGCCGTCGAAGTCCAGCTCCCGCACCAGGAAACTCGCCCCCTCGTGCAGGTAGATCGCGTTCGGGTACACCAGCTCCGGGGCGCTGATCGCGTCCACCTGGCCGATGACCTGGCGGCGGGGCGTGTCCGTCCGCACGATCGTGAACGTGTCGTCCGAGATCGTCCGCAGGTCGGTCTCGCGCGTCGGCTGCTCCGCGCTCGACCAGTAGTACCGGTCGTCGATCCGCGTCAGCTTCCCGTCGGCCGCCACCGCCTCCGCCACGGCCTCCGTCGCCGGCCCGAACCGGGCCGCGTCCTCCGGCGCGAGCGGCAGCTCCGCGGCCGCGCACCCCAGGTGGCTCGCCAGGATGTACAGGTTCCCCGGGTCGATCACCCCGTGCTCCACCGACTGGTCGAACAGGTACGTCGCATGGTGCATCAGGTACTGGTCGATCGGGTCGTTGTACGCCACCAGGATCGTCAGCGACTGGCGTGCCCCGCGGCCCGCGCGGCCGGATTGTTGCCAGGTTGAGGCGATGGTCCCCGGGAACCCCACCAGGATGGACGCGTCCAGCGACCCGACGTCGATGCCCAGTTCCAGGGCGTTCGTGCTCGTCACGCCCAGGAGCTTGCCGGAGAAGAGGGCCTGCTCGATCTCCCGCCGGTCCTCCGGCAGGTACCCCCCGCGGTAGGCCCGGATCCGCTCGACCCGCGGCGGGCTCTCCTTTTCGAGTTGCTCGCGGGCATAGCGGTAAACGAGCTCGGCCACCACCCGGGCCTTCGTGAAGACGATCGTCTGCACGTCCCGCTGGACGAGCTTCACGAGGAGGTCGGTGGCCTCCATGTTGGCGCTGCGGCGGGCGAGGTGGTCCTCGCCGAACAGGGGCGGGTTCCAGAGGACGAACAGGCGCGGCCCCCGGGGGGCCCCGTCGGCGTCGACGACCGCCACCTCGCGGCCCGTCAGCGCCCGCGCCAGGTCCCCCGGGTTCGCGATCGTCGCCGACGAGCACACCATCTGCGGCCTCGCCCCGTAATGGGCGCATACCCGCTCCAGCCGCCGCATCACCATCGCCACGTTCGACCCGAAGATGCCGCGGTACAGGTGGCACTCGTCCACGACGACGTAGCGGAGGTTCTTCAGGAACGTCGCCCACCGCGGGTGGTAGGGCAGGATGCCCACGTGCATCATGTCCGGGTTCGTCAGGACGACGTTGGCGGTGGTGCGGATGGCGCGGCGATTGTGGCGGGGCGTGTCGCCGTCGTACGTCGCCGGGCGCAGCGCCTCCCCGAGCGCCGGGGCGTGCGCCTTCCACCGCTTGAGCGTCCCGAGCTGGTCCTGGGCCAGCGCCTTGGTCGGAAAGAGGTAAAGGGCCGTCGCGTCGGCGTCCTCGAGAAGCGCCTCGAGCACCGGCAGGTTGTAGCACATCGTCTTGCCGCTCGCCGTCGCGGTGACGACGACCACGTCGCGCCCGCCGCGCACGAGGTCCAGCGCCCGGGCCTGGTGCGTGTACAGCCGCTCGATGCCCATCGCCGCGAGCGCCTCGGCCAGCGGGCCGGGCAGGGGGGCCTCGGGCGCGGCATAGGCGGCCTCGCGCCCCGGCACCCGCCGCACCGCGATGACCTGGCCGCGGTAATGGCGATCGCTCGTCAGGTCCGCCAGAAAGGCGTCGAACGGCCCGGCCATCTCGGCCATGCGTGGCTCCGCGTCGTGCGTGCCACGGGCATCCTGCCCGTGGCGGGTGTTTTGCGGCTCTGCCTTCGGCGGGCGCCGGCAGATGCGCGCGCCACGAGCGCCGCGGCTGACACGGGCGCCGCATCCCTGCCTTCCGACCTTCCGTACGCAAAACGGGGCGAGCGGCGCACCCGCGCCGTTCGCCCCATGCCACGTTCCTGACTATCGCGCCGCCGCCCCGCCGTCAAGGGCGTCCCTTTACGGCACGGCCGCCCCGCGCTCCACAATCCGTACCAGCACCGGGTTCGTCTGCACCTGGCCGACCCACCAGGCGCTGTCGGCCGGGCCGTCGCTCGTGTCCGCCTGACGCCGCTTCACCGTGTACGTCCCGGTGATCTGGTACAGCCCCGGCTTCGGGAACCCGTACAGGTTCCGTCCGAACCGCTCGTACGAGAGATTCTTGCCGGCGCCAATCTCGGCCGGCGTCGGCGAAGGCAGCTTGTCCAGGTCCCGCCCGTACAGCATGTTCAGGTCGATGACGCGGCCCCAGAAGCCGCCTTCGCGCAGGTACGCCATGGCCTGCGGCCGCGTCTCCTCGGCCGGCCACGGGATCACCTGCCGCACGAACGTCGGCTGCGGGCTGTCCGCCACCGGCACCACGTTCAGCGCGAGCGTCTGCTCCAGCCGCGCGTCCAGCGCCAGCGTGCGCGGCCCCTCGTTCAGGAGCCGCAGTTCCACCGAAACCGGCTCGCCCAGCTCGTAGACCTTGCTCGTCGGCTTCAGCAGCGCCGCCAGCCCCGACACCGCCGCGCTCGGCTTGTAGCTTGACGGGTGCGGCAAATCGACGATGCCGTCGCCCGTCCGGGCCCGCAGCACCGGCTCGACCGCCGGCGACTCCGGCGACAGCGTCTCCAGCGGCATCCCGACCGTGTCCTCCGGCAGGTCCACCGCCCCCACCTGGACCGTCAGGCCGTTGGACGGAATCCGCCCCTCCAGCCCCGGACTTGCCAGGAACAGCGCCAGCGTGTACCGCCCCGGCTTCAGGTCGTAGTACTTGGCCAGGTCCACCGTCTCGACGAAGCTCGCCTTCGGCAGAATCAGCGCGGGCGTGGGCGGCGGCGGGGGCGTCACCCCCGCCAGCACGTTCCCCGTGTCCGGCACCACGTTGCCCCGGGCGTCCCGCACGCGGATCTGCCCGTCGCCCGGCAGGTACAGCTTGCCGTCGCGCTCGGCGATGGGCGCCTGGATGTACGTCGCCGAATCGTCGCCGGTGTTGGTGAGACGCACTTCGACGGCCTTCGCCCCGGTCGGCTGGAAGACCTTCTCCAGCGGCTGGATCCGCAGGCGCAGGTCCTGTCCGCCCTCGCCCTGCTGCCGGGCCGTCTCGGCCAGTTCCCGCAGGTACCGGGCCTCCGGGCTGTCAGCGGCATAGGCGTGGCCGGCGGCGAGCTGGAAGCGACGCTCCGTCTCCGGCCCGAGCGGCGCAAGCGCCGCCACGTACTGCCGCCCCGCCAAGTCCGTCCGCGATGCCTGGAACGCCCGGATGAAGCTGTCCACGTGCACCGAGACCGGCCCCGGCCGGAGCGTCCCCTTGAGGACCTCCAGCAGGTCGCCCCGGGCCTCCCAGACCAGCCGCGGGTCCACCTGCGTGTTGCCCTGAGCCATGGCGACGTCAAACTGGACGACCAGCGGGGCCGCCTTGAACGCCGCCTTCAGCTCCTTGGCCGTCTCCGGGCCGACCGCCTCGTCCTGGGCCGCCGCCGGCGCCGCCGCCAGGGCGCACGCCGCCAGGGCCACTACCATCCACGTCCACTGGCGCATCAATGCCTCTCCTGCCTGAAGTCCGGCCGGCCGCGCCGGCGCCGCCCGGCGCGGGGGATAAGGAGCATGAGCATCCCGCGCCGCGGCCCCGCCGGGCCTGCCGGTTCGTCGCGTATCGTCTCGGCCGGGCCGCCGCGGCGGCTCGGGTCCCACAGTCTACCGCGGGCCGCCCCGCGCCACAAGCCGCCTTTCGGCCGCGCCCGCGCGGCGCGCCCCCCGCGGCACCCCTCAGGTAGACCCGCGCCGCGCCCCGCCGGTTCCCCGGTACCCGGGGCGGCTGCCGCCGGCGCCGGGCGTGTCGCCGCGGCCCCCGCCTCTCCGACGAACGGGCAGGGGCCCCTGGTCTCCCCCCACCCCCAGCGCCTCCAGAATCTTCACGTCCGCCGCCGGCAGCGGATACGTCCCGATCGCCTCCGGCCGCACCCACGCGTGCGCCGTGCACCCGAGGTCGCGCACCCGCCCCTTCGGCGCGCGGCAATGGTAGCAGCGGAGGGTCACGCGGAAGTGCGAATACGCGTGCTCCACGTCCACCAGGTGCTCGCCCACCGCCACCTCCAGTCCGCACTCCTCGCGCAGCTCCCGCCGGATGCAGGCCGCGATGCTCTCGCCCGGCTCGCGTTTCCCGCCGGGAAACTCCCACAGGCCGCCCAGCATCGCCTCCGCCGGCCGCTTGCAGAGCAGCACCTTCCCACCCCGCCACACGAGGGCCGCCCCGACCTCGACATGCGGCACCTTGCGGCGCGGCTTCCGCCGGGGCAGGGCGTCCTGCTGGCCGCGCGCCCGCGCCAGGCACACCGCGCTCACCGGGCAAACCAGGCACTGCGGCCCGCGCGGCAGGCACACGCGGGCGCCCAGCTCCATGACGGCCTCGTTCCACCGCCCCGGCGCGCGCGGCGAAAGGAGCCGCGCCGCCGCCGCCCACAGCCCCGCCTGCACCGCCCCCCCGTCCACCGCCTCCTCCACCGCCAGCCACCGCGCGAGCACCCGGACCGCGTTGCCGTCCACCGCCGCCAGCCGGTGCCCGAACGCGATCGACTGGACCGCTCCGCACGTGTACCGGCCGACACCGGGCAGGGCGGCGAACGCCTCGGGATCGTCCGGCACGTGACCCGCGTGGTCGCGGACGATGGCTTGCGCGGCCCGTCGCAGGTGCATCGCCCGGCGATAGTATCCGAGCCCCTGCCACACGCCGAGGAGGGCCTCGTCGGCGGCTTCGGCCAAGGCCGCGACCGTCGGAAACGCCTCCAGGAACCGCGCGTAATACGGCACCACCGTCGTGACCTGGGTCTGCTGGAGCATGACCTCCGAGACCCAGATGCGGTACGGGTCGCGCGTCCGGCGCCAGGGCAGGTCCCGTTGCGTCCGCCGAAACCACGCCAGGAGCCGGCGCCTCAGCGCCCGCACGGCCGCCTCATCCAGCCGCCCACCGTAGTCCGCCTGCGCTGCCGTCATCCGCTTTCCCGTAGCACGGGCATCCTGCCCGTGAGGTTTTGCCGTCTTGTCGTTTTCGCCGTTTGCCGTCTTCTATGGACTGCGGCGGCTTTGTGACGCCGCTATGGCTGTCGTCTGACGTGTTACCCGTGCTGTCTTGGTCGTGTGCCGCTTTCCGTCTTTGCCTGGACTCCGCGTTCCGCATTTCCTGGCTTCGCGCGGCGCCAGCGCCGCGGCAAACCCGGGCCTGGCACATGCCACCGCTCCAATCCGGCGTCACGCCGCCAGCCTCGCGCGTGTCCGCCCCTCGTTCGCCGACCCGGGCCCCGCCCTAATGACTTAGTCACCTAGTCACCCTCCTCGCCTCCTTCTCCAGCATCGCGTCATACCCGCCGATGCACGCCTCCCACCCGTACCGCCGCACGTGCCGCGCGAGCGCCGCCGCCTTCGCCCACGGTCCCTTGCCCGCCAGCAGCGCCGCCAGCTTCCGGCGCAGCTGCACGTCCGTCCGGTACAGGAACGTCTCGTGCAGCGCCGGCGGGACGATCTCCGGATAGCTCAGCCGCCAGGGCAGCAGCGGAAAGCACCCCGCGGCCGCCGCCTCCACCACCGACAGGCCGAAGAACTCGTGGATCGCCGTTGACACCACCACGTCCGCCGCCTTCACCTGCGCCTCGTACGCCGCCCGGTCCGGCACGTACCCGAACTGCACGAGCCGCCCCGCCAGCCGACGCCGCGCCTCCTCAAAAACGGGCGGCCACTTGCGGAACGTCTCCCCCAGCACCGCCAGCCGGAACGGCACCTCCTCCTGCGCGAGAAAGAAGAGCACCTCGAAAAAGGCGTCCGGGTTCTTGTCGTACTCCCACCGGTGGCTCCAGAGGATCGTGAGCGGCGGCGCCGGCGGGGCCGCGCGCGGCTCCGTCGCCAAGCCCTCCAGGTCCAACCCCGGCGGGACCACGCGGCTGCGGTCGTGCACCGCCGCCACCAGGCCCTCCGGCACGTAGTCCGGCATCTTCCCGAGCAGCCCGTTCACCGCCTCCAGGAACGCCTCCCGGTGGAACGCCGAGTTGAACCACACCGCGTCGGACGCCAGGCACGTCGTCAGGTTCGTGAATCCGTACTGGAAGTCCCGCGTCTGCCCGGGTTCCAGCGGGTAGCTGAGCTGGTTCTCGTGGAAGTACGTGACCACCGGGACGTCGCGAAGCGCCCGCGGCGCCAGCGCCCGCCAATCCGCCACCGACAGAAAATCGCACGTGAAGACGAGGTCCCACGGCCGGTCCACCAGCGGCGCCGCCTCGCGCGCGAGGTGGATGGCGGCCCCCCGCATCCGCCACTTCCATTTCCGGGCGGGCATCGCGAGCAGCGTCCACTGGTGGCGGCTATGGGCCGTCAACCCCGCCAGGAACTGCGCGTGCGACCCCCCGTGATAGGGTTCCAGCGCCAAAATGCGCAAGGGCCGCGCCACCGCCGCATCCTAGCCGCTCCCCGCCCCCGCCGCAACCGTTGCCCACGCCGTAGCCACCCGGCCCGCCGTAGCGCCAGCCAAGGCGCGTAGCACGGGCATCCTGCCCGTGAGTCTTGGTTCGTCGTCTTGGCCGTTCGCCGTCTTCTATGGACTGCGCCGGCCCTGTGACGCCGCTATGGCTGTCGTCTGACGTGTTGCCTCGGCTCTTTCGGTCGTGTGCTGTCTTCCGTCTTTGCCTGTATTCCGCATTCCGCATTCAAAAGAAATGGGCGACGCGCTATTGGGGGAGGCGCGCCGCCCAGGGGGCATTCGCAGGTTGTTGCCGGCCCTCAGTTCACGCCGATCGGGCCAGCTTGCGGCCGCAAGCTGGCGGCCGGGCGGCCGGCAGCGCCACCGGCGCCGGCTCGCGGACCGCCGGCTTCGCCTTCGGCACCCGCACCACGGAGTTCAGCTCGCCCATCGGGTTCCGCTGGAGCCCGAACGCCGCGTAGTCGCTGAACCACTCGCCGCCCGCGACGTAGCGGAACTCATACGTGCCGGGCGGCAAACGCATCATCAGGACCCATTCGCTCTCCGAGATGCGGCGCATCGGCAGATGGTCCGTCTGCCAGTGACAGAAGTCCCCCACGACGTAAACCGGACCATCGGTTTTGTGGCGAAAAAGAAACGTCGCTTTACCCGTGGGGTCCACCGTGACCATGCCGCCTCCGTCTGGTGTCTAAGGGCATCCCTGAATACCGGGTAAGGGCTCTGGTTATTCATCGGCCGGCGCGGCGCCCCGGTTCAGCGAAAAGCGGGTGGGATTTTGAGGATGGGCGCGGCGTCAGGAAGACCGGGAGGGGGCGGTTCTTGCGCCGCGGGGGTTGCCTTCACGCGGGGCGTTCGCCGCCCACGATTGGCCGCAAGGCGTAACTGATCGGCCCATGCCGTCTTGTGTCCCTCGGCCGTTTGCGCTGCCCGCCGTTTTCCCCGCGGCGCGTGCCGCCGCGTCTGTTGTTCGCCGTTTTCAGTAGCACGGGCTTCCTGCCCGTGAGTTTCGCTTGGCCGTTCTCGCCATTCTTCTTTTCTGTTGTCTTCACCCGCATGCGTATTGCGGCTTCGGCATTTATCAACCCGCCACGTAGCGGCCTGCCTTCGCCGCACCAGCGCCAGGGCGCCAAGCAGTACCCCCACCGCGCCCCCCGGCGCCGCCGACGCCACGAGCACACGCCACACCATCTGCCGCATCCCAAACTCCCCGCCTGGACCCGGCGCCAGGGCGCGGCCCACGCGCCACGGCGCACAGATGCACTCTGCCCCATGCCATGAGACAAGGCAAGTCGAACCGGGGGAGGGCAGATGAAAATCGCACCCGGGGCAAGCCACCTTGCCCATCTCTCCCATCTTGCCCAACCCCCGCGACGACACCCGTAGTCAGAAATCGGCAGCGAACGAATCGCGATGCGTTCTGTGCCACCGGCGGCGCGGGCTCCGTCGGTGGCCGCGGATCGCGCGCGGCCGCGAGCGGGACCCCGGCCTGCGGGAAAAGAAAGACAAAAACCGGCAATAGAAAGGCAAAAGGGGGCAAAAAGAGGACACAGAACGGCAAAACGGAGGCCAGAAAAAGTTATTCCGCGTCCGGAAAAAGGCCGGAAAAGGCCAAAAGAAGGCCGATTTCCGGTCGTTTGCGCGATACTATAAGATACAAACCGACACTATAGAAAACGCGCCGGACGCCCCGTGGGGGGGCGCCTGGGGCGCCAGACATTCAGATGGATCGCAGAAGTGCGCGGCACGGCGCGGCCTCCGCCCCCGCCACCGCCAGCGGCGCGCAGAGAAGTTCGTAGTCCCCGGCCTCCACCTCCCCCAGGGCGAGCCACTCGAGGAGCGCGAGCACCCGGCCGCTCCCGAGCAGCGCCATGTGCGCCGGGTGCCCGGGCGCCCCGTACGGGTCCACGCTCGGGGCGTCGATGCCCACCAGGCGAGGGCCGATCGCGGCAAGCGCCTCGGCCGCCTCCGGCTCAAAAGCCACGAATTCGGGGTCGAATCGGTCCCTTATCCACGCGGAGTTGCGCGTACGAAAGACTACCCGGTCGATGCCGTCGAGGCCCGCGCGGCGGACCGTCTCGGAGGGGATCGCGGCCGCGTCGCCGGCGTCCACGACCCGGCACGGGCCGACGAAGACGTCCGGCGGGACGGCGTCCAGGCTCACGCCGCCGCGGATAAAGTGCATCGGGGCGTCGACGTGCGTCCCCGTGTGGCTGCTGAGGGCGATCCGCGAGTTCGTCGAGGCGTCGCCCGCGTCCACGCGACTGGGCCATAGGAGCCCGAATTCGGGGTCCCCCGGCCAGACGGGCATGCCGGGACGCATCGGGACAGAAATATCCATGAGGGCCATGGCGCCTCCCCGGCGGCCGGCGTGGCCGCGCGGGCCGACCCTATCGCGCCGGGGGCACGGACGCCAGCGGAAAGGCCCGTACGCCCGCGAATTCGCGGCCGGGACGCAGGTGGCTTTTTCACCGGTGCCCGCCTACAATGCCTCGGTTCAATGGAGGGCATCAGGGGAACCCCATGCAGCCCCGATGGATCACGCGAGGTGTTCCGCTGGCGGTCGCCGCCGGGCTGATCGTCGCGGTCGGTGTCTGGCTGAGCACGGGCTCGGCCTACCAGCTCGGCCCGCGCCTCCCGGGAGCGGACCGCGCCCACCTCTCGGACGAGGAAGCCGCCCTGGCGGGCCTGGAACCGCGTCTGGTGCGGTATGACGCCTCGGCGCCGGACTGGCCGGGGTCGTGGCCGGCGTTCCGCGGACCGGATCTGACGAACATCAGCCGGGAGGCCGTTCCGCTGGCCCGCAGCTGGCCGGACGAGGGCCCGCCGAAGCTCTGGCAGATCGAACTCGGCGAGGGCTACGCGTCGGCGGCTATTCATGAAGGCCGCGTGTACGTGCTGGACTATGACCCACCGGACGTGTGGACATTTACCTCTGAAGACGTGCTCGACTGGCCGGGTTTGGCGAAGGCCCTGGCGGGGGGCGAGGCGACCGGGTCGCCCGGCCCGGCGAAGCGGGTCTGGGACCGCCTCGGCGACGGGGGCCGGGCCTCGGTCCGGACGCTGGCGGACGCCGCCGGCGCGAAGGACGAAACGGCCCGGACGGCCGTTTTGGAGGCCCTGAACGCCCTTCTGGCGGACTGGGAGTTCTTCGACCAAGCGGCCTTCGAGGGCGTGGATCTGCCCGGCGAGCACCGCCGGTACCTGGCGACGTTCGAGCCGCAGGAGGAGGGCGGCCGGCCGGAGATGCGCCTGAAGAAGGGCGTGGACGAACGCAACTTGCCGCGCCTCAACCGCATGCTCATCGTCTCGTCCTGGCCGGAGCTGTTGAAGCGGCGGCGGCACGGGGACTGCCTGCGGTGCCTGTCGCTGGCCGACGGCCGGGACCTCTGGCGGTACTACTACAATGTCAAGGTCAAGCGCCAGCACGGCTTCAGCCGCACCACGCCGGCCGTTGCCGACGGGTGCGTCGTCTCCCTCGGCCCGAAGGCTCACGTGACGTGCCTGGACGCCGCCACGGGAGAGCTCAAGTGGTCCGTCGACCTGGTCCGCGAGTACGGCACGGAGGTGCCGAAGTGGAACGCGGGCCAGTGCCCGGTCATCGAGGACGGGCGCGTGATCCTCGCCCCGGCGGGCAAGGACGTGCTGATGGCGGCCCTGGACCTGGCGACCGGCGAAACCCTCTGGGAAACGCCGAATCCCGACGAATGGGACATGACGCACGTTTCCGTGACGCCCATGGAGCTGGGCGGCGTGCGGATGTACGTCTACAACGGGAGCGGCGGCGTCGCGGGCGTCGATGCCGCATCCGGCACGCCGCTCTGGATGACCGACCTCTGGCGGGTGCGCGTGCCGGCGGCTTCGCCGCTGCCCCTGCCGGGGGGGCGGCTGCTGCTGTCGGCGGGCTACGGGGCGGGCAGCATGGTCATTCGCGTCCGCCGCCAAGGCGACGCCTTCACGGTCGACGAAGAGCCGCTCTTCGAAGGCGGCCCGAAGGACCTGGGCTCGGTCCAGCACACGCCCATCTTCTTCGAAAACCACGTTTTCGGCATGCTGCCGACCGATGCGGGCGGTCTTTCGAGCCAGATGGTCTGCCTGGACCTGGAGATGAACCATGTGTGGCGGAGCGGCTCGGACTGGCAGTTCGGCGGCGGGCCGTACGTCATCGCCGACGGGCTCCTGTTCATCATGAACGACGAGGGCCGCCTGACCGTGGCCGAGGCGACGCCGGAGGCGTGGCGGCCGCTGGACTCGGCCCTGATCTTCGAGAACGGGCACGAGGCTTGGGGCCCCATCGCCATCGCCGGCGGTCGCATGATCGTCCGCGATACCATGCGGATGGCCTGCCTGGATATCCGGGCCGCCGCCGTGAAAGGGGGCGGCTCATGAAGCGCGCTTTCCCGGCCCTGGCGGCCTGTTTAGGGGCACTGGCGCTGGCGGCGTGCGGCGAGGCCGAGGCCCCGATGCTCGAGGCGTCGAGCGAGTGGCAGTACGACGTCTCGAAGTTCAAGGCCGTGGACCCGGCCCTCGTCAAGTACGCCGAGGCCGACCCCGTCGATCCGGGGCTGGAGGCCCTGCACGCCGTCGCAGCGGGGCCCGAGGGGCAGATCGCCGCCGCCGGCGGGCCGGTGGTGAAGGTCTTCTCGGCCGAGGCCGCGCCGGCGGCGACCTACGAGGTGGCCGGTGAGGTCCGCTGCCTGGCCTACGGGCCGGGCGGGCGGCTCGTGGCCGGTGTGCGGCAGGAGTCCGAGGGCGGTGTCCGAGAGCACGTGGCCGTCTGGACCGTCGCCGGCGAGCGTACGGACTGGCGGGCCCTGGACCCGCGGGGGCGTATCACCTCCGTGGCGGCCTCCGAGGGGGCGGTCTACGTGGCCGACGCCGGCAACCGCGTGGTTCTGAAATGCGGTTGGGACGGCCAGGTTCAGGCCCGTATCGGAAGAAAGGACGAGGACGCGGACATCCCCGGCCTGGAGATACCGAGCCCGTACTGCGACGTGGCCGTCGAGGGCACGTTCGTCTGGGTCGCCAACACGGGTCGGCGGCAACTGGAGTGCTACGCCCCGGACGGGTCGCTGGTCGACACCTGGGGCGAGGCGTCCGTCCAGATTCACGGCTTCTCGGGGTGCTGCAACCCGGCCCACGTGGCCATCGGGCCGCGCGGCGGGTTTTTCACGAGTGAAAAGGGGAGCCTTCTGCGGGTCAAGCGGTATACACCCCAGGGGAGGTTCGACTGCGTGGTCGCCGCCCCGGACGCCTTCGACGAGGGCACGATGGAGGCCGACGTGGCCGTGGATGCCCGGGGACGGGTCCTGGTGGCCGATCCGAAGCGGAAGACGGTCCGCGTGTTCGTGCGTACACCGGACGAGGTGGCGGAGGCAACCCCATGAGCGATGTCCGGAGCGAGGGTCGCCGGCGGATGTTCAGGGCGGCGGCGCGGGGCCTGGCCCTGGTGGGGCTGGGCGGCCTGGCGTGGCGCCTGACAGGCGGCCGCGCCGAGGGCCTCAAGAGGCAGACCTGCGACACCCGCGGCAGCTGCCGGACATGCCGCTGGCTGGCCGATTGTGGCCTCGCGCAGGCCATGTCCGCACGCCGCGTCCTGGGAAATGAGGAGACCGATGGCCGAGACCGGTGACGCCAAGGCGATCTCGCGTCGGCGCTTCCTGAAGCGGCTGACGGTAGGCGGCGGAGTGCTGGGCGGCGCGGCCGTGGCCGGGGCGATGGCCTCGCGCGCCGACGGCGAGGACCTTGTCTGGCAGCTCGACCCGAACAAGTGCATCGAGTGCGGCCGGTGCGCGACCGAGTGCGTCCTGACGCCCTCGGCCGTCAAGTGCGTCCACTCCTTCGCGATGTGCGGCTACTGCGACCTGTGTACGGGGTATTTTGACCCGCAGCCGCTGGAACTCTCGACCGCCGCCGAGAACCAGCTTTGCCCCGTTGGGGCCATCAAACGGACTTTTGTCGAGGACCCCTTCTACGAGCACACCATCGACGAGGCCTTGTGCATCGGGTGCGGCAAGTGCGTGAAGGGGTGCAAGGCGTTCGGCAACGGGTCGCTGTTCCTGCAGGTGCGGCACGACCGGTGCCTGAACTGCAACCTCTGCCGCATCGCCGAGGCCTGCCCGGCGGACGCGTTCCGCAGGATTCCCGCGAGCCAGGCCTATCTCCTGAAGGATAAGGAGCCGGAGGGTTGACGCGTCGTCTCGGCCTCATGCTCCTGGTGCTGCTGGCCGTGGGCGACGCGGCAACGGCGGTCGAGCGGTTCCCGCCGCCCGACTTCGAGTCGGGGTACGTCCTGCCGGACACCGACACGCCCGCCCAGCAGCCGGTCCACGAGAGCGCCGCCTGGGGGATCATCGACACGGCCCTCCTGGCCGGATTCATCGTGCTGGCCACGCTGCTCGCGCTGAAATGGCGGACCCGCCGGGGCCTGCTCTGGCTGACGGTGGCGGCCGTGGCGTACTTCGGCTTCATCCGTCAGGGGTGTGTCTGTCCCATCGGGGCCATCCAGAACGTTGCCGAGGGGGCCTTCGGCATCGAAGACCTGGCGGTGCCCCTTGTGGTGACCGCGTTCTTTCTCATCCCGCTGGTCGGCACGCTCCTTTGGGGCCGCACCTTCTGCGGGGCCGTCTGCCCCCTGGGGGCGGTCCAGGACCTCGTCCTCGTCCGTCCCGTGCGGGTGCCGACATGGCTGGAGCACAGCCTGGGCCTGCTCGCGTACGTCTACCTGGGTCTGGCCGTGCTGCTCGCCATCATGGGTTCCGGGTACATCATCTGCGAGTACGACCCGTTCGTGTCGATTTTCCGGATGGTGGACGTGGACGGATTCGTCGCGTCCGGCGGCATCCATCTACTGCTCCTGGCGGGCCTCTTCGTGGGGGTCGGCCTCTTCGTGGGGCGGCCGTACTGCCGGTACCTGTGCCCGCTCGGGGCCATTTTCCGCGTCCTGGGCCGCGTGTCCTGGAAGCGCGTGACCATCACGCCGACCGAGTGCGTCCGCTGCGGCCTCTGTGAGGACGCGTGCCCGTACGGGGCCATCCTGAAGCCCGTTGAGCCCTCGCCGACCGCCAGCCGCACCGCCGGCAAGGCCCGGCTCGTGGCCGTGCTGGCCCTGGTGCCGGTGCTTCTGGTCGGCGGCGGCGTCCTGGGCTGGTGGCTGGGGCCATGCCTGGCGAGTATCGACCGGCGGGTCGAGCTGGCCCACCTCGTGCGAATGGACGAGGCGGGGACCTTCGAGAACCCGACCGACGAGCAGGCCGACCAGGTCGAGGCTTTCCGGACGACCGGCCGCTCCCCGGAGGACCTCTACGACGAGGCCGCCGGCGTCGTCGCCGGCTACACGGGGCACTGGTCGTACTGGATCGTGACCCTCTGGAATGGGGCGATGTACACGGTGGGCCTGTTCATCCCCGGCGGCGCGGCCTGGCTGGGCGTCTTCGTCGGCCTGGTTGTCGGACTGAAGTTCGTCGAGCTTTCGATTCGGCGGAAAAGGACGGACTACGAGGCCGACCGGGCCAAATGCGTGGCGTGCGGCCGCTGCTTCGCGTACTGTCCGGTCGAGCGGGACCGGCACAAGAAGATGCGCATTGTCGCCGAACCCCAGGCCAGAGAGAGTCATCGCGATCTGCCCCACCTGCGGGCGGGCGAACCCGCCAAGACACACTGAGAGGCCCATCGTGGCACCGGACGTGACCGACAACCCGACGACCGACGCGGTTCCCGGCTCGGCGAGCACCGCCGAGGCGGTCCCGACGGCCCGCGATCGCGGCCGCCCCCTGGAGGGCCCGTGGCGCGTGGCGGCCGTCTGGACCGCCTGGACCTCGGGCACCGTCATGGTCCTGGTGGCCGCCATCCTGGTCTGGAACCACGCGCGGATGCGGCTGGACGACCCGGTCGATTCGCCCGAACTGGCGGCCATGAAGGCCCGGCTCCGCGAGGACCCGCGGAACGAGGCCCTGACGGCCGAGACCCGGGACTTGGACTACGCCCTCATCACCGAGTACTTCCGCCGCCAGGCCCTCGCCGAGAAGGGCATGGTGGTCCTTCTGGCGGCGTTTGTCGTGTGGGTGGTGGCCGTCCGGGCGGCCACCGAAGGACGAAAGGAGAGCGCGGTGCCCATACCGCGAAAGGATGCGGCCCAGGCAGAGGCCCGGGCGGCCGGACAGGCCCGCTGGGCCGTGGGTGGCTTGGCGGCGGTGCTGGCCGCCGGCGCCATCGCGTGGGGCCTCGGATGTTCCATAGAGCCGTATGACCCGACCCAGAAGACGGTGGCCGGCGGCCCCGGCGACGGCGGGGAAGCCCCCGCGCCGGAGCCGAAAGGCCCGCCGCCCCCGTCGGAGGCCGAGGTGCTGGCCAACTGGGGCCGGTTCCGCGGCCCCCGCGGCCAAGGGCGCTGCCTCTGTGAGAAGGTCCCGACCGAGTGGGACGGCGAGAGCGGCGGGAACGTCCTCTGGAAGGTCATTGTGCCGCTGCCCGGCCAGAGCTCGCCCGTCGTCTGGGGCGACCGCGTCTACCTGACCGGGGCGACCGAGGAAAGGCGCGAGGTCTACGCCTTTGACGCCGCCACGGGCGAGATGCTGTGGACGATGGCCGTCTCGACGCCCATGACCAACCGGCCGGAGCCGCCCAAGCCCGACGAGGGCACGGGGCTGGCGGCCCCGACCCCGGCGACCGACGGGCGGTACGTCTGCGCCATCTTCGCCTCGGGCGACGTGGCCTGCTTCACGCCCGATGGCGAGGAGGTCTGGCAGCGAGGCTTTGGCGTCCCCGAGAACATCTACGGCTACGCCAGTTCCCTCCTCATCCACAAGAACACGCTGATCATCCAGAACGACCAGGGCACCCCTGACGACAATCTCTCAAAGCTCCTGGCCCTCGACCTGGAGACCGGCGAGACGGTCTGGGAGGTGACGCGGCCAGTGGCCGGTTCGTGGTCGACGCCCGCCGTGGTCGAGACCGTCGCCGGAACCCAGCTCCTCACCACCGCCAACCCGTGGGCGATCGCGTACGACCCCGATTCGGGCGAAGAGTTGTGGCGGGCCAAAGTCCTGGGCGGCGACGTCGCGAGCAGCCCCGTCGCGTCCCGCGAGATGGTCTTCACCGTGACGGTCGACACGGAGCTGTGCGGCATCCGGCCCGATGGCGCCGGCGACGTTACCGAGTCCCACGTCGTCTGGCGGGCCGAGGGCTTCTGGCCCGACACCACGAGCCCCCTCACCGACGGGACCCGCGTCTGGACCCTCTCGACCGACGGCATGTGGGCCTGCTACCGTGCCGCCGACGGCCAGCAGCTCTACGAACAGGAACTCGAGGACATGATCTTCAACGGGTCGCCCACGCTGGTCGGCGACCGCATCTATCTGCTGACCACCAAAGGGGTTATGCTCCAGGTCGGCGCGGGCGACACCTACGAGGAACTCGGCCGCGCCGCCCTTGGAGAGCGGTCCAACTGCTCCCCGGCGATGGTCGACGGCCGCATTTACCTGCGCGGCGTGAAGCACCTCTACTGCATCGGCGAGGCGGCGAAGTGAGCGACGTGGACCTCCAATTCGTGGATGAGGTCATCGACCGCCTGGGCCACAAGCCCAGCGCGACCATTCCCATCCTCCAGGCCCTCCAGGAGCACTACCGATACCTGCCCGAGGAGGCCCTGTGGCGGGTCTGCGAGTTGACGGAGATCACCCCGGCCGAGATTACCGGCGTGTCGACCTTCTACACCCAGTTCCGGCACCGGCCGGCGGGGCGGCACATGATCCGCGTCTGCGTCGGCACGGCCTGCCACGTCGCGGGAGCCCAGATGGTGGCCGACGCCTTCTGCCGCCACCTCCACATCCCCGAGGGCGACGACACCGACGCCGACAAACAGTTCACCGTCGAGAAGGTCGCCTGCCTCGGCTGCTGCACCTTGGCCCCCGTGGTCCAGATCGACAAGCTGACCTACGGGCACCTCGGGCCGGAGATGGTCGGCCAAGCCATCGAGGATTTTCTGCAGCAGGCGGCCGCCTCGGAGGGCGGCGAAGGCGCCCCCGTCCGGGCCGCCGGGCCGGGCGTCGGCGAGGTCCGCATCAGCGTCGACTCCGCCGATATGGCCCGGGGATCGAAACAGGTCTACGACGCCCTGCGGGCCGCCGTGGCCGAGATCGACGCCCCCGCGCGCGTCAAGACCGTCGGCTCCATGGGCATGGCCTGGCTGACCCCCATGGTCGAGATCGTCACCCCCGACGGCGCCGCTCACCGCTACGCCGGGGTGCGGCCTGACGACGCCCGCGACCTCGTTTTCCGGCACTTCCGGCCGGGGCTCGTTCGGCGGGTCTGCCATGCCGCCAGCGGCTGGGTCAACCGCCTGCTCACGGACGAGGCGTGGTCGGGCGTCGAGCGGTACGCCTTCGACGTCCGCGACCCGCACGTCGCCCCCGTGGTCGACCCCCAGGTCCGCGTCACGACCGAGTACGCCGGCGAGCTCGACCCGCTGAATATCGACGAATACGAGGCCCGCGGCGGTTTCGAGGCCCTGCGCCGGGCCGTCACGGACCAGACGCCCGAGGAAGTCCTGGAGGCGATCGAGAGCTCGGGCCTGCGCGGCCGGGGCGGGGCGGGCTTCCCCACCGCCCGCAAGTGGCGGGCCGTCCGCGACGCCGACGACCCCCAGCGCTACGTCGTCTGCAACGCCGACGAGGGCGACCCGGGCGCCTTCATGGACCGCATGCTCCTGGAATGCTACCCGTACCGCATCCTGGAGGGCATCGCCATCGCCGCCCGTGTCGTCGGTGCCCACAAGGGCCACCTCTACATCCGCCACGAATACCCCCTGGCCATCGACCGCGTCCGCGACGCCATCGCCACGATGAAGGAGCGCGGCTACCTGGGCGGGGGCATCCTCGGGACCGGCTTCAGCTTGGAACTGGAGATCATGGAGGGGGCGGGGGCGTTCGTCTGTGGCGAGGAAACGGCCCTCCTGGCCTCCATCGAGGGCCGGCGCGGCATGCCCCGCTTCCGGCCGCCGTACCCCGCCGAGAGGGGCCTCTGGGGCAAGCCCACCCTCGTAAACAACGTCGAGACCTACGCCAGCGTCCCGTGGATCCTGCGCGAGGGCGGGCCCCGGTTCGCCGGCCTCGGCACCGACCTCAGCAAGGGCACCAAGGCCTTCGCCCTGGCGGGCAAGGTGGAGCGCGGCGGGCTGATCGAAGTGCCCATGGGCATTACCATCCGCCAGATCGTCGACGAGATCGGAGGCGGCGTGCCGGAAGGCCGCACCCTCAAGGCCGTCCAGATCGGCGGGCCGTCCGGCGGCTGCATCCCGGCGGATCTGGCCGACACGCCCGTCGACTACGAGGACCTGACCCGCCTCGGCGCCATGATGGGCTCCGGCGGACTCGTCGTCCTCGACGACAGCGACTGCATGGTCGATATCACCCGGTACTTCCTGGAGTTCACCCAGGACCAGTCGTGCGGCAAATGCACGTTCTGCCGCGTCGGCACGCGACGGATGCTCGAGATTCTGAACGCCGTTTGCGAGGGTCGGGCCAAACACGGCGACCTGGAAGAACTGGAGCACCTCTGCCATCAGGTCAAGGCCGGGAGCCTCTGCGGCCTGGGCCAGACGGCGCCGAACCCGGTGCTCTCAACGCTTCAGTATTTCCGGCCGGAGTACGAGGCCCACCTGGAGGGCCGGTGCCCGGCGGGCGTCTGCAAGAGCCTTATCCGCTTCGTCGTCACCGACGAGTGCATCGGCTGCACCCGGTGCGCCCAGCACTGCCCGGCCGACGCCATCGAGGCCCGGCCGTACGAAGCGCACGAGGTCGACCAGGAGGCGTGCGTCCAGTGCGGGACGTGCGTGAACGTGTGCCCGGTGGACGCCATCCTCATCGAGTCGCCCGGCCATGCCGCCGCAGGCGCCGCGCCCGCCGAGACGCTCAACACCGACACCGAGACGAAGGCCTGACCGTATGCCCAGCGTGACCATCGACGGCCGCCGCGTGGACGTCCCGGAGGGCGCGACCCTTCTGGAGGCGGCCCGCGTGGCCGGCATCACGATTCCGACGCTCTGTTACCGCGAGGGCGGCCAGCCGCTCACCTCGTGCATGGTCTGCGTCGTCAAGGTCGAGGGCCGGCGCGGCCTGCTTCCCGCGTGCGCGACGAGGGCCGCCGACGGGATGGTTGTCGAGAGCGAGTCCGACGCGGTCCGGGAGGCCCGGAAAACGGCTCTGGAACTGCTTCTGGCGGAGCATACGGGCGATTGCGAAGCCCCGTGCCAGGCGGTGTGCCCGGCGTCCCTGGCGATTCCGGAGATGATCCGGGCGGTTCGCGGCGGCCGCCTGGCCGAGGCGGCGGCGATCGCGCGGCGGGACCTGGTCCTGCCGGCGACCCTGGGCCGCGTGTGCCCCGCGCCGTGCGAGAAAGGCTGCCGCCGGGGCCGGGCCGACGGGGCCGTGTCGATCCGCCTGCTGCACCGCTTTGCCGCTGACGCCGCCGAGGCCCCGCCGCCCGAGACTCCGCCGCACACCGGCAAGTCCGTGGCCGTCGTCGGCGCCGGCCCGGCCGGCCTCGCCGCGGCCGCCGGCCTGTGCCGCGCGGGCCACGCCTGCACCGTCTTCGACGAGCACGAGGCGGCCGGCGGGATGCTCCGCTACGGCGGGGACGAGCCGCTCGTCCCGGGCGAGGTGCTCGATGCCGAGGCGGGGGCGGTTGCCCGCCTCGGGGCCCTGTTCCAGTTCGGGAAGCGCGTCGGCCGCGACGTGAGCCTCGCGGACCTGCGGCGGGACTACGATGCGGTGGTCCTGGCTGTCGGCGAAGTCGGCCAGGGCGAGGCCCACCCCTTCGGGATGGCGATGGGCAAGGCCGGCCTGCAGGCGGAGCGGGGTACGGGAGCCACACCGACCGACGGCGTCTTTGCCGCCGGCTCGGCCGTCCGGCCCGGCCGCATGGCCGTTCGGGCCATCGGCGACTCCAAGGCCGTTGCGGTGGCCGTCGGCGAATATGTCCTCGGGCAGCCAGTGAGCGGTTCGGGGCGGCCCTGGAGCGTCCACATCGGGGCCGTCGACGAGGTCGAGATGCAGGCCTTCATGCGGGAAGCCACCGCGGACCCGCGTACGCAGCCCGCCGGCGGCGCGTCAACCGGGTTCAGCCCGGACGAGGCCGCCCGCGAGGCGGGACGCTGCCTCCACTGCGATTGCCGCAAGCCCGTCGCGTGCAAACTCCGTTGGTGGGCGGAGGCTTACAAGGCCCGTCCGGCCCGGTACAAGACGGACGAGCGGCGGCCGTTCGAGCAGAGCCGCGCCGGCCGCGTCGTCTACGAGGCCGGCAAGTGTATCTCCTGCGGCCTGTGCGTGCGCATCTGCGAGCAGGCCCGGGAACGGCTCGGCCTGACCTTCGTCGGCCGCGGCTTCGACGTCCGCGTCCGCGTTCCGTTCGATGAGGCCCTGGAGGCGGGCCTGGAGCGCGTCGCTGCCGAGTGCATCGAAGCCTGCCCCACGGGGGCGCTGGCTTGGATCGAGGGGCCTGAGACCGAGACGGCGTAGCGTGCTTCTTTCGGGATTCCCTTGCGGCCGACGGCCCCGCTTTCCGAAGATACGCGGGTTGACCGGAGACGCTCCATGCCCGACCAGCCCGCCCCGCCCAGGCCGATGAGTCGCCTTCGCCTCTGGGCCTACCGCCTGGCCGCCATGGTGCTGGCGCCCTTGGTGGCCCTGGTGCTGCTGGAAGGGGCTTTGCGGGTGGCCGGGGTGGGCACGTCCCTCGACTTCTTCCTGAGGATGCCCGACCGCGCGGCGTGGCAGACGAACCACGCCTTCTCATGGCGGTTCTTCCCTCGGGAACTCGCCCGGACGCCCGTCATCGAGGTGGTTCCGGTGGCGAAGGGGCCGGAGACCGTTCGCATTGTGGTCCTCGGCGGCTCGGCCGCCATGGGCACCCCGGACGAAGCCTTCGGCGTCGGGCGCGTCCTGGGCGTCATGCTGGAGGAGGCCTACCCGGACCGGCGGTTCGAGGTGGTCAACGCCGCCATGACGGCCGTCAACTCGCACGTGGTCCTGGAGATCGCCCGCGACTGCCTGGAGGTCGCCCCGGACCTGTTCATCGTCTACATGGGCAACAACGAGGTCGTCGGTCCGTACGGCCCGGGCACGGTGCTGGCCGGCTACTCCCCGTGGAGGCCGCTGATCCGGGCGGGTGTCCGCGTCAAGATGACCCGCACGGGCCAAGCCATGGCGGCTCTCACGAAGGCCCTGGGGGGTGCCGAGTCCCCCGCCAAGGGGTGGAAGGGCATGGAACTCTTCCTCGAACAGACCGTGCCGGCCGACGACCCGCGTCTGGAGACGGTCGCGAGCCACCTGCGGGCCAACGTCCTCGATATTCTGGCCCTGGCCCGTGGTGCGGGTGTCCCGGTGGTCCTCTCGACGGTGGCCGTGAACCTGAGGGACTGCCCGCCTTTCGCGTCTGTCCACAGCCGCGTGCTTACCGCGGACCAGCGGAAGGCCTGGGACGAGCACCTGGCGGCCGCCCGCGAGGCGGAGGAAGCCGGCCGCTGGGTCGAGGCCATACAGCGTCTGCGGCAGGCGGTCGCGATCGACCCCGGCCATGCCGAGGTCCGGTACCGCCTGGGCCGGGCACAGTTGGAGCTCGGGCACGCGGACGAGGCCCGCGAGGCCCTGGCGCTGGCCCGCGATATGGACGCCTTGCGGTTCCGGGCGGATTCGCGACTGAACGGTGTCCTGCGCGAGGTCGGCCGCGCCGCGGGGCAGGGCGTCCGCTTCGTCGATGCCGAGAAGGCGTTCGCCGACGACCCCCGGTCGGTCGCGGGCCTGCCGGGCGGGGAGCTCTTCTACGAGCACGTTCACTTTCGCTTCGAGGGAACGCACCTGTTGGCCTCGGTGTTGTTCGATGCGGTGGCCCGAGCCTTGGGGGACCGGCTGGGACCCCCGCCGGGCGAGGCGCCGGCGTCGGTGTCCGTCTGTCGTGACCGCCTGGCCTATACCGACCTGAGGCGGTACGAGAACGCCCGCGTCATGGCCCGGATGATGGCCGAGCCCCCGTTCCCGAATCAGTTCGGCTACGCGGCCCGGCACGCGGTCCTGGAGGCCCGGCTGGACGCGTTCCGGGATGAGCATCTCGCGGCGGCGCGCCGGCAGGCGCTCAAGGCGTACGCGGCCGCCGTGGGCCGCCGGCCGAAGGACGTCTTCGTGCGGCGCCTGTACGCCGCCGCGCTCGTCGGCACGGGCCGCCTGGAGGAGGGCGCGGCCGCATGGCGGGAGGCGGCCGAGAGGGTGCCCGGCCACCAGCCCACCTGGGCGAACCTCGCGTCCACCCTGCTGAACCTGGGGCGCCCCGAACAGGCCGAGGAGGCCGTCCGCACGGCCCTGGCCATCGAGCCCCTGACGCCCGACCCGCACAAGGTCTACGGGACCATCCATATGGCGACCGGGCGCGGCGAGCAGGCCATTGCGGAGCTGCGCGAGGCCCTCCGGCTGCGGCCCGACGACACGGAGGCGATGCTGAACCTGGGCGTCGTCCTGGCCACCTCCGGACGAAAGGAAGAGGCGGCGCGGCAGTTCGAGCGGATGCTCGGGTTCGGCCCGGATGCCGGGGCCCTGAACAACCTGGGAAAGCTGGCTGCCGAGGACGGACGCGGCGAGGACGCCATTGCGTGGTACCGGCAAGCTCTGGAGGTCGACCCCGGCCAGGGGGACGCCGCCATCGCCCTCGGCGGGCTCCTGATGAAGCACCGGGACGCGGCCGGGGCCGCCGATGCATTTGAACGGGCCGCAGCCGCCGACCCGGATGAGGTCGGGCCGTGGCTGGGCCTGGCCCGGGCCAGGGCCGTTCTGGGCCGCGAAACCGAGGCGGCCACGGCCTATCGCAAGGCCGTCAGTCTCGGCGGGGATGACTCCGACCTGCTGGGCGAGTTCGCCTTCTTCCTGGCGACGGCACCGGACCCGGCCGTGCGGGACGCCACGGAGGCCCGCGTTCTCGCCTCCGAGGCCTGCCGCCTGACCCGTTTCGCCGATCCGAGGCCCCTGGACGCCCTGGCGGCGGCCCTGGCGGCGGCCGGCGACTATGCCCAGGCCGTGGAGGCGGCCGAACGGGCGGTCGTCATGGCCCGGCAGGCGGGGCACGAGCGGCTGGCCGCGTCACTGGCGCAGCGTTTGGCCGTCTACCGGGCCGGGAAGCCTTTCGTGCGCCCCACCGTTGGTGAACAGTAGGGGCCTCTAGAAGAGCGTGTAAATGAATGGGGCCAGGCCCGTCCCGCCGAGGACGGCCAGCATCCCCACCAGCAGCAGCACCACCAGGATGGGGACCAGCCACCACTTCCTGTTGTGCTTCAGGAAGTCCCAGAACTCCCGGAGGAGGCCCGGGCACTTGCCGGCGGCGGCCGCCTCAAAATCGCGTCCCCGCTCGCCCGAATCGGCCATCGACGTCGCTCCGGTCAGAACTGGCGGAAGTACCGTGTGATATCGGCCGCCGGCTCGCGCCGCGTCCAGTAGGTCTCGGCGTCCGGGTCGAACCGCCGCTGGAGCGGATCGCGTCCGATCAGACGCATCACCAGGCCCACCGGGGTCACGACGCCGTAGAAGACCGCGGCCAGCAGGACGTGGGAGACAACCCAGCCGATCGGCCACGCCACCAGGCTGAGGACCACGTAGAGCGGCCCAAGCCCCCGCGGCCACGCCGCCGCCAGGAGGCCGCAAGCCGCGGCCGCCACCCAGAGGACGCCAGCGGCCAACGGCGCGGTGCCCGGCGAGACTTCGAAGCCGAAGAGCCTGCTCCCGAACCACGCCCATGCCCCCAGGCCGCCGAAGACGACCAGGGCCGCCAGGCCGAAGCGCCTGAGCTCGCGCCGCTTGGGATGCCAGTTGATGTCGAACACGGGGGGGTGCTCTCCTAGTCCAGGGCGAACTGTTCCAGGTGTTCCTCGCGACGGACGGCCGCCCCCTCGGGCTGCGCGTCCTTCAGCAGCAGCGTGTCCTCGAGGACGAGGGCGTCCATATCGGTGGCCATGAAGCAGCGGTAGGCGTCTACGGGCGACCGGACGATCGGCTCGCCGCGCACGTTGAAGCTCGTGTTGACCACCAGCGGGCACCCCGTCTTCTCTCGGAACCGCTCGATCAGCCGCCAGTACCGCCCGTGCCGCTCCGGATCCACGGTCTGGAGCCGGGCGGAGCAGTCGACGTGCGTGACCGCGGGGATGGTCGAGCGAACGGCCTTCAGCAGCCGGTCCACGCCCGCGAGGTCGGCCCCGTCGCCCTCCACGGGCCGCCGCTGGTCCTCGCGGACGCCCGCCACCAGCAGCATGTACGGGCTGTCGTGGCCGGGCGGAACGTCGAAGTACTCGTGGGCGTGGTCCCGCAGGACGCTCGGGGCGAACGGCCGGAACGATTCCCGGAACTTGATCTTCCGGTTCATGAGCGACTGCATCTTGGGGCTCCGCGGGTCGCCGAGGATGGACCGCGACCCAAGAGCCCGCGGGCCGAACTCCATGCGGCCGTGGAAGTGGCCCACGACCTTGCCATCGGCGATCAGGTCCGCAACCCGGTCGAGCAGCTCGTCCTCGTCGCCGTAGCGGCGGCCGACCGCCCCGAGGGCCTGGATCGCGCGGGCCACCTCGTCCGAGCCGTACGCCGGGCCGAGCAGACTCCCGCCCTGGGCATCGCGAGCATCGTCGGCCTCCCGGGGATGCCCGAGGAGCTGGTGCCAGACGAAGAGGGCCGCCCCAACGGCCCCGCCGGCGTCGCCGGAAGCGGGTTGGATCCAGAGGTCCTCGAAGCCGGCCTCGCGAAGGAGGCGGCCGTTGGCGACGCAGTTCAGGGCCACCCCGCCCGCCAGGACCAGCTTCGGCAGGCCCGTTTGGCGGCGGACGTGGCGGGCCGTCCGCAGCATGATCTCCTCGGTCACCGCCTGGATGGATGCCGCCAGGTCCATCTCCCGCTGCGTCAGCGGCGACTCAGGTTTCCGCCGGGGCCCTCCGAAGAGGTCGGCGAACCGTCTGCCGGTCATCCGCAGGCCGTGGCAGTAGGTGAAGGTACCCATGTTGAGGCGGAACGACCCGTCGGCCTTCAGGTCCACGACCCGGTCCAGGATGAGGTCGCGGAACCGCGTCTCCCCGTACGGGGCGAGACCCATCAGCTTGTACTCGCCCGAGTTGACCCGGAACCCCGTGAAGTACGTGAACGCGGAGTAGAGCAGCCCCAGGCTGTGGGGGAACCGCAGTTCGTGCGTGAGTTCGATGCGGTTGCCGCGCCCGTGCCCGAAGCTGGCCGTCGCCCATTCCCCGACGCCGTCCATCGTCAAGATGGCCGCCTGGCGGAAGGGTGACGGGAAGAAGGCGCTGGCGGCATGCGACTCGTGGTGCTCCGTGAAGACGATGCGGTGGCGCGGCCGGCCGCCGAGGCCGCGCTCGATCTCGCGGGGCAAGTGGAGCTTCTGCCGCAGCCAGAGCGGCATGGCCTTGAGGAACGAGCGGAAGCCCCGCGGCGCGGTCGCCAGATAGGTCTCCAGCAGGCGGTCGAACTTCAGAAGGGGCTTGTCGTAGAACGCGACATAGTCCACATCCGCCGGGCCGATGCCGCCTTCCGAAAGGCAGTACCGGACGGCGTCGGCCGGGAACCGCCAGTCGTGCTTGACGCGCGAGAACCGTTCCTGTTGGGCGGCGGCCAGGATGCAGCCGTCGCGGACAAGGCAGGCCGCCGAATCGTGATAAAAGGCCGATAGTCCGAGGATGTTCATGCCGAGAGAATGGTAGAGAGGCCGGAGGGGTGAAGCAAGGGTGTCACAGGAGCAGAATTCGCGCTTGGCATAGGCCGTGAAGCGCACGTAGACTATACTCAGTGCGGAATGGCCGAAGGCAAGTGCCGCATCCGCGGAATCACGTCAGAACTTGCGGCAGCCGGCGGCATTGCAGGAAGGAGGCTGGGACAGGCGAAACGCCGACCGGTTGTGGCGGCCCGCCGTTGGTAACAGCGGAACTGGCATCATCAGGACGGCAGAGGACAGCACTGGCCAAGGGGGCCGTACGAGCCCGGAAGCTTCGCCGCTCGTGGGCGGGGGACAGAGTCAGGACGCTTGCTATGCCTACGCGAGTTCTGTTGGCGGACGACCACCGGATCATCCGGGAGGGCCTCCGGATGTGTCTGGCCAAGCACGACGACATGGAGGTCGTCGGCGACGCCGCCGATGGCCGCACCGCCGTCCGTATGGCCAAGGACCTGAAGCCGGACGTCGTCGTCATGGACGTCGCCATGCCGGACCTGAACGGGCTGGAGGCGACGCGGCAGATCTGCCAGATTCTGCTGGACGTCAAGGTCCTGGCGCTTTCGATGCACGCCGACGCCCGCCGCGTTTCGGAGATGCTCAAGGCCGGTGCGGCGGGCTACCTCCTGAAGGACTGTGCCTTCGAGGACCTGGTGGAGGCCATCCGCACGGTCCTGCGGGGTGACACCTACCTGGCGCCGTCGGTGGCCAACGTCGTGGTCTTCAACTACATCCACGAGACCGGCGCCGACGAGCCGTCCGCCTTTGCCGTTCTGACGCCGCGCGAACGCGAGGTTCTTCAACTCATGGCCGAGGGCTATGGCACGAAGGAAATCGCCATGGGCCTCCACGTGAGCGTGAAGACGGTCGAAACCCATCGCAAGCACGTCATGGATAAGCTGGACGTCCACAACGTGGCGGACCTGACGAAGTACGCCCTGCGGCAGGGGCTGACGTCGCTCGACGGGTAGTTCCCTACGGCCGCATTCGGGTCCGCACCGGGGCTCATCGCGTCCTGTTCCCGGGCGGCGGCCCGGCCGTTTTCTCGACCGCGACGCCGCATTTCGAAAGATTCCTTCAGGTTTTTGCGAAAACCCGTCTGGCACTGACCCCACATGGTGGGTGGTTTCCACGGTCTTTCCACCATCCAGGGCGGTTATCCACAGTTCAGGGCTCGCCCCACCCCTTATCAGGAACTCCCTGATTCACTCTTTCGCCCATTTTGCGCATATTAACCCTGGAGGCTGAGGGTAGCTTCGGCTCAGAGGGAAGCCATGACGCGCACGGCAAACAGACATGGTGGCCGAATGCATGGCCACCGGCGGTCCAAGCCGCTGATCAACGCGCGACGGCTGACTCAGTGGGCTCTGTACATGGCCGAAGGCAAGGCCCTTACGCTGGGACCGGGCCGCGGCGGGCGGGCCGGCACGAGGGCGTGCCGACCCGCCTCCGCACGTTCCTTCGGGGCCGACGTCGCCCGCTTCCTGTTGCCCGCCATGGGCAGCCGGATGGGGCTCGTCCGTCTCGGTTTGCCTGACACATCCGAGCCTCTGGCTTGGGCGATCCCGAGCCGCCATGAGGCGACACGCACATCCATACTCTGCCGACACGACCAAGGGGGTCGTCCGCAGTAGGCACTGCGGGAGGGGACATCATGTCACGCTGTGAACTGCCGGGTGTGGGGACCCGGGAAGAGGCGGACCGCCTCTGTTCCGTCCTGGAAGCGGTACGGCGCACTCGCCGCCTCATCACCCACCAGGACGATCTGCCCGCTATTCTGCAGGGCACTTGTGAGACGTTGACGGCGAAATGCGGCCACCGGGCCGCCTGGGTGCTGCGGGCTGTGCCCGCCCCGGAGGCGTATGACGCCTGGGTCGCGGGCGACGCCGCACCACGTTGGCTGGAAGGTCTGCGGGCCCATGAGCGCCCCGCCATCGTGGACGAAGCGCTGGCGCGACCGGGAGTGCAGGTCCGCGAGACGCCGGAAGGCAGACGCCACGTGGCCTGTCGTATGGAGCATGACGGCTGTGTCCATGGCGTTCTCGGTCTCGAGACCGACCGGGTTCCGGGCCCGTGCGAAGGACTGGTCCTGGAGGACCTTGCCTGGGAACTGGCCTTCTCGCTGCACACCGCCGCCCGGGAGGCCGAGCACGAGACGGCGCGACAGGAGCAGGCGCTTCTGGCCAAAGCGGTCGATCAGGCCGTCGAGGCCGTGCTGATGGTCGATGCCGAGGGGACCGTCACGTACGTCAACCCGGCCTTCGAGAGCATGACCGGCTACGGACGCGACGAAGTCCTGGGCCGGCCGGCCGCCGACCTGCTCGGCGACCCGGGCGACGGGGGCCACGAGCGGCTCCGCCGGTCGCTCAAAGGTGGGCAGCCGTGGTCCGGGCACCTGACGGGGGTCCGCAGGGACGGCACGCGGTACGAGGCGGAGACCACGGTCTCGCCGCTCCGCGACACCGACGGCCGCGTGACGCGGTACGTCGCGTTGATCCGCGACGTGACCGAACAGATGGCCTTGGAGGCCCAGTTTCGCCAAGCCCAGAAGATGGAAGCGATGGGGCGGCTGGCTGGGGGCATCGCCCACGATTTCAACAACCAGCTCACCGTCATCCACGGGTACTGCGACTTGCTGGCCCACCACTTGGAGGGCGACGAGGCGATGGTCCAGCGGGTGGAGCAGATCCGCAAGGCCGCCGAGCGGTCGGCCGCCCTCACGACCCGACTGCGCTCCCTCAGCCGCAAACAGACCCTTCAGCCCGAGCCGACCGACCTGAACGAAGTGGTCTCCGACACGGCCAAGGCCCTCCGCCAGGTCATCCGCGAGGACATTGATCTGGCCATAAAGCCGACCGAGGACCTGCCCGCCTGTCGCGTTGACCGTTCGCTTTTGGAGCAGGCCCTGATGAACCTGGCCATCAATGCACGGGATGCCATGGAGGGGGTCGGCCGCCTCACTATCGAGACGGGGGAGCGGACCCTCCGGCCGACGCGGCGCGGCGACCCGGGCCGGCCCGGGCCGCACGTGATGCTGGCCGTTACGGACACGGGATCCGGCATGGACCGCGAGACCCGCGAGCGGATCTTCGACCCGTTCTTCACCACGAAGCCGAAGGGCCAGGGCACCGGCCTGGGCTTGGCGATGGTTTACGGGTTTGTTCGCCAGAGCGGGGGACAGGTCCGTGTCCACAGCCGCCCGGGGCAGGGCACGCGGCTTGAGCTCTTCTTCCCGCGGCTCGACGTGGCCGTGCCGGAACCGGACGAGCCGAAAGCGGACGTAAGCGACGAGCCCGCGGCCCGCGAGACGGTGCTGGTGGCTGAGGATGCCCCGGAGCTGCGGCGGCTGGTCGGCAAGATGCTCGAAGGCGCGGGCTACACCGTGCTGACGGGCGCCTGCCCCGACGATGTGATCCGGATCGCCCGCAACTATGCCGGCGAGATCGACCTCCTGGTCAGCGACGTCGTCATGCCCGAGATGAGCGGGCCGGACGTCGCCCGCGACGTGCAGGCCGCGCGGCCGGATATCCGCGTCCTGTACATCTCCGGCCACCCGGACAAGACGATTGCGGCCCACGGCGTTCTGGCCGACGGCGTCCATCTGCTGACGAAGCCGTTCAGCCAGGCCGAGCTCGTGGCCGCCATCCGGGCCGTGATGCAGGAGGAGACTGCCCTGGCGGCCGGGGACTGAGCCGCGACGAACCGAGGAACGCACAACACGCTGGGACCTTACGCAGACGCACAAGGAGGATGGGATGGGAACCCGATACGGATCGACAAGGCGGCAGAGCGACCACGAGTGGGAGCCGACGCTCCAACTGGACGCGGAGGCCCTGGAGGCCGCCTGGAATGCCTACTGGGACGAGCCGACCGACGTCCACCGGAACCGGCTGATGGAGCACTACCTGCCGGTGGTCAAGCACGCCTCCGAATGGCTCCACAGCCGCCTGCCTGCCGAGGTGGAACTGGACGACGTGATCAGCGCCGGCATTGTGGGGCTTCGCAAGGCGATCGGGGCCTTCGATCCGGAGCGGAACGTCAAGTTCGAGACGTACGCCTCCACCCGGATTCGCGGGGCCATCCTCGACAGCCTCCGCCGCATGGACTGGGTTCCCCGGCTGGTCCGGTCGCGGACCAACAAGCTGGCCCGGTCGCGGGACGAGTTGCGGTCCGAACTGGGCCGACCGCCCTCGACGACGGAGCTGGCGGCCCATATGGGCGTCCCGCAGGGCAAGGTGACGGAACTCGCCCGCAGCGCCGACAGCCTGAACCTGCTCAGCCTGGACCACTGCTGCTACGAGGACGAGAGCGGCCACGAGCTGCGCGAGGCCGATTTCCTGCGGGACGAAGGCGCCCCGGCACCCGACCAGGAGGCCCAGTCCGAGGACCTGCGGCGTATCCTGACGAATGGGCTCTCGGATACGGAGCGGACCGTAGTCGTCCTCTACTACTACGAGGAGATGACGATGAAAGAGATCGGCGCGACCCTCGGGATCAGCGAGTCGCGCGTCAGCCAGCTGCATTCGGCCGTGATGGAGCGGCTCCGGACGAAGATGCGGGGCCGCGAGTGCGAGTTTGCCCCAGCGGAGCGGTAAGCCGCCGGAGGTTGCATTACCCCCTCTTGCTGATGGCGGCGGGTCGGTCGCACGGGCGATCGGCTCGCCGCCCGGCTTTCGGTGCGGCCGCCCGACCGAAGGCTTCCAGGTTCGCAGGGCGCCCCGCCGTTTTTGCTTGCATCCCCCCGGCCCGCGAGGTGAAATTGGCGTGTTCCGTCCCGCGCCCGCGCCGCGCACGTTCGGGCGGGGGGGGCGGGCGGCCGCACGTCCGCCGACGCCATGGCTTGGGTGAGCCGACGTGGTCAGCCACGGGCGCCGCCGCGCGGTCGTGGTGCCGTGCTGCCCTTGGGGGGCGCGGCTTCCGCCGGGTGCCTCTGGTTGGGAGAGATCGATGGTGACCGACACGCTGGCCGTGGACGCCGCGCAGCCCCGGGAACAGGAGGGGCGGCGGCTGCTCTTCGTGGGGTGCTTCATCGCCTTGGTGGCGACGAGCTTCGCGTTCATCATCCGCGTCATGGTGATGGACCAGTGGCAGATCGCCTTCGGCCTCACCGAGACCGAAAAGGGGCAGATCTTCGGGGCGGGCATGTGGCCGTTCGGCATGTCGATCGTCGTCTTCAGCCTGATCATTGACCGCATCGGATACGGCAAGGCGATGATCTTTGCCTTTGTTTGCCACCTCTTTTCCACGGTCCTTCTGGTCTCGGCCCAAGGCTACTGGTGGCTGTATTGGGGGTCGATCCTGAACGGTCTGGCGGCCGGGACGGTTGAGGCGGTCATCAACCCGGCCGTCGCCACCATGTACCCGAAGAAGAAGACGACGATGCTCAGCGTCCTCCACGCCGGCTGGCCGGGCGGGTTCGTTTTGGGCGGCGTCATGATCATGGGGATGCGCCCCCTTGGCATCACGGCCTGGCAGGTCAAGGTCGGCATCATCCTCCTGCCGGTCGTCCTATACGGCCTCTTTCTGCTCAAGTGCCGCTTTCCGGTCCATGAACGGGTCAAGGCGGGCATTCCGTACCGCGACATGCTGAAGGAAGCCGGCACCATCGGGGCCCTGATCTGCCTCTACATGATCCTGATGGAAATCAACCGCCTCCTGGGCCTCCCGAATCTTGTTGACACCACCTTCCTTGACCTGCCGTCGCTCCCGATAACGATCGTGCTCGTGGTGCTGACGGCCGTTTACCTGGCGTACACGAAGTCGGCCGGCCGCCCGATGTATATCTTCCTGCTGCTTGTGATGATTCTCCTGGCCATCACGGAGCTCGGAACCGACACCTGGATCAAGGAACTGATGGGTCCGGCGATGAAGACCGTGGGCCTCGACGCCGGCTGGGTGCTGATCTACACCGCCACCATCATGATGATCCTGCGGTTCTGCATCGCGCCCATCGAGCGGCTCCTCCGGCCCCTGGGCGTGCTGTTCGTGAGCGCCCTTCTGGCGACCGTCGGCCTCTACTTCCTGCCCCAGTCCCAGGGGATCATGATCCTGGTCTTCGCGACGGTCTACGGCATGGGCCAGTGCTTCTTCTGGCCGGTCACGCTTGGGCTGGTGGCCGAGCAGTTCCCGCGGGGCGGCGCGCTCACGCTGAACGCCATCGCGGGCGTCGGCATGATCGGCGTCGGCATCATCGGGGCCCAACTCCTCGGCTTCTGGCAGGACACCTACATCGACGCGACGGTCCAGCAGGAACACCCGGCGGCCTACGAGCGGCTGATGACCGACGAGGCCAAGGAGAGCGTCTTCGGCGATTACCGGGCTCTTGACGGCTCGGTGGTGAACGAAGTCAATGACAGGCTGGCCCTGTACCGCTACCGCCAGGAGCAGGCCCGCGAATCGGGCCTGACGGGCGAAGCGCTCACCGCGACGCTGGCCGACGATCCGGAGTACCAGGTGCTCGTGCAGCGGGCGTATGACCACATCGTCCGCGAGGCGGGAGATGACGCCGAGTCCACGTTCCAGCAGATGCACGCCGCCCTGGAGACCCGGGGCCTGATTCCCGACGAGGCCGAGGAAGTCGCCTCGCTGTCCGAGACCGAGGGCATCATCGAGGATGTCCGGGCCGAGGCCAAGAAGCACGCCATGATGAACGTGGCCGCCTTGCCCCTCGTCATGGCCGCCTGTTACCTCGGCCTGATGCTCTACTTCCGGGCGAAGGGCGGGTACAAGGTCGTCGAGTTGACGCCGGAGGGGGAAGTCGCCGGCACCCACCGGCCGACCGCCGAGGAAGCTGAGGCCGACGCCGAGAAGGGACCCCAGCGGTAGGCTCTGCCGCCGTCCCGGCCCCGGGCCGGTAGCGCAAGAAGAAAGCGGGGCGCCTCTCCCCGGGGCGCCCCGCTTGACTTTCGCTGAAAAGCCGGCTGACGCTACTTCTTCGACAGGTCCTTGATCCGCACGTTGCGGTACTGGACCGTGGCCCCGTGGTCCTGGAAGCCGATGTGCCCCTCGCGTTTGAAGTTCTTCAGGGCCGTCCTGAACTTGTTCTTCGACCCGTCGGGGTTCTGGCGGGGCGTATCCCACGTGTTGAGGTCCATGTCGATGATCTGCTCACCGTTCATGACGACCTGGAGGACGTTGTCGCGGGCGGTGACCGTCAGCTTGTTCCACTCGCCGTCCTTGACCATGTCCTTGGTGGGGGCCATCAGGTCGTAGGCCGCCCCCGCCGAGTTCCGGTTCGGCTTCTGGGTGTGCTTGTTGACCTGGATCTCGATGCCGGTCTGGACGCAGTCCTTGGGCTTGTCGGTGCGGATGAAGACGCCGCTGTTGCCCTCGGTCTTGAACTCGAGGTCCAGGACGAAGTCGCCGTACCGGCCCTTCGTCCAGAGGCAGTAGTCCTTGCGGGTACCCTTGGGGGCCTTGACGCGGGTGATCGCGCCGTCCTCGACGGTCCAGTTGCCGCCCGGGGCCTCGCCGGTATCGCCCATCCAGCCGGAGAGGTCCTTGCCGTTGAACAGGGGGGTCCACTCACCGTCAGCCTTGGCCTCGCAGGGCTCCTCCTCGCCCCCGCCGGCTGCCGCCGTGGGCATGGCCGCCTCGCCCGAGGCCTTGAGCGGTGCGGGCTCCACGGGGCCGTCCAGGTCGCCCATGGCGAACTGGATGCCGTCGAGGTAGTGCTGCAGGATCTTCGGGTTCCAGAAAATCTCGTTCCGGTGGCCGAGCGAGCAGTAGAAGACGCGGCCCTTGCCGATCTGCTTGACCCAGGAAACGGCGTAGTCGTTGTCCTCGCGTTTGCCCTTGGCCTTGGTCTTGGCCATGTCCAGGCTGAGGAGGACGCGGACCTTGTCGCGGCTGTAGGGCTCCTTGAACATGTAGATCTCGTCCTTGATGACGAACCCTTCGCCACCGAAGGCCCTGTTGACCGGATGGTCCGGGTCGTCAATCTTGACCCCGACGTCTTCGTGCCAGGGGTGGCCGGCGAAGCAGCCGCCGAAGACCTCGCCGAAGCGGCCATCGGTGGCGGCATGGATGCCCACCAGCCCGCCGCCCTGCTTCACGTAGTCCTCCAGCACTCCCACCAGGGGCGAATCCGCGGGAATCCGCGAGGTCGCGTTGTTGATGCAGAGGGCGTCGAACTTCTTCAGCGTCTCGGGCGTCAGCATCGCCTCGTCGTCGGTGACCGTGACCGTGAAGGCCCCGGTCTTCCCGCCCATCAGCTTCAGCGTCTCGGCCCCGATGCCGATCGACCCGTGCCGAAAGCCGCGGCACTTGTTGTAAACCAGCATCGTGCGGGGCTTGGCCGGCTTGGCGGTGGCCTTCTCCGGCAGGGCCGCCTTGACCTTCTCGATCTCTTCCGGCTTGACCGGCTTCGCCTCTTTGGCAACGGTGGGTGCGGCGGCGGCAGCCACCAGCATGCCGGCGGCCGCGAGCACCAGGAGCAGACGACGCATAACGTTCTCCTTCCTGAACGGGGATGGGACGGGCCGGCGCCTGCCGACCCATGCCCTTGAAACTGGGGCACGCTGCCCCGGTTCCGTTGATTTCGCGGCTGCGGGGGCAATTTGGGCTGGAAGGCGGCCCCCCGGGCCGCTACCTTCAGGGGGACGCCGCGGGGGTTTGCCCGGTACGTCCCGGCCGCACCGCGGGTTCAGAAAGGGCTGGAGCGGGGTGCGCCGCGTAACGAGGGACGAGGTGAGAGACGCCATGACGATTCGCATGCTGCTGGCACTAGTGACGATGGGCTTCGCGGCCGCCCTCGGGGCGGGCTGCGCCTCGGAAGCGCCCCCCGCTTCGCCGCCTGAAGAGCCGGAGGCCGCGCCCGAAACGGCACCGGAGGACGAGACGGCGCCGGACGAACCCATCGCGGAGGAGCCCGGTGAAGCGCCTGCCGAGGAACCCGCGGAGGAGCCCGCCGAGGCCGTGCCTGCCGACCCAAACAAGGTCCCCCTGAAGCTCGAACTCCCCAAGCCCAAGTTCTCGGGCACGCCGAAGAACATCAAGTTCGGCGAGCACCGGGAGAAGCCCCATGCCAAGCCCCGGGGGCCCATCCTGGTCCCCAAGGGCGCGACCACGAACGTCGCCCTCGGCAAGCCCGTCACGTCCAGCGACCCGATGCCCATCATCGGCGAGCTGGGGTTCGTCACCGACGGCGACAAGGAGGGCACCGAGGGCTCGTACGTCGAGCTTGGGCCGGGCCTCCAGTGGGTGCAGATCGACCTCGGGCAGCCCGTCCAGATGCACGCCATTGTCCTCTGGCACTACCACGCCGAGGGCCGCGTCTATTTCGACGTGGTCGCCCAGGCCGCCGACGACCCGGACTTCATCTCGAACGTCCGGACGCTCTACGATAACGACTACGACAACTCCGCCGGCCTGGGCGTCGGCGAGGACAAGGAGTACCTGGAGATGTACGAGGGCCGGTACATCCCGGTTGACGGGGTGACGGCCCGGTATCTGCGGTTCTACTCGGCGGGGAACACCTCGAACGACATGAACCACTACGTCGAGGTGGAGGTATACGGCACCCCGGCGCCATGACTCGGTCGGCCGCCCTCTTCGGCGCTGCACTCCTTGTGGCCGCGGCCCTCGCGGCCGCCCTGAGGCTTCCGAACCTGGGCCTCCGCGTGCCGCACTCCGACGAGGCCAACCAGTTCGTCAAGACGAGCGTTCTGCTCGAATCGGGCGCCTACCGCTACGACCCCACCGATCACCACGGCCCCACGCTCTACTATGCCGCGCTGCCTGTCCTGTGGGCGGCCGGCGTCGAAACGGGCCTTGAGGCCGACCTGTGGCACTACCGGCTCGTGACGGCTCTGGCGGGGGTGGCTTGCCTCCTGGTCGTGGCGGGCCTCGCGGACGGCCTCGGCCGCGCGGGCGCAGCGTTGGCGGCAGGCTTCCTGGCCGTCAGCCCGGCCATGGTCTACTACAGCCGCTACTACATCCAGGAAACGCTCCTGGTCCTCTTCACGCTGGCGGCCGCGGCGGCTCTCTGGCGGTACGTGCGCAGCCGCCGGGCCGGGTGGCTTGTGGCGTGCGGCGTGGCCGTCGGGCTCATGCACGCGACCAAGGAGACGTGGGTCCTGACGGCGGCGAGCGCTGCCGCCGCGCTCGTGGTTGTTGTCTGGCTGGAGCGGTGGCAAGCGGATGAGTCGGCTTCCCTGCGAAGCTGGCTGCGCCCGGGTGCCGTCATCGCGGCCGTCGTGGCAGCCGCCGCCGTCACCGTGGTTTTCTTCAGCTCATTCTTTACCCACGCGGCCGGGCCGATCGACTCAGTCCGCACGTACCTGTATTACCTGAC